>JBILMH010000013.1:0-37850 GCA_044375625.1 Alphaproteobacteria bacterium | reverse complement strand
CTCTTTCTGCCAAGGCATCCACCAGATGCTTTTAAAATGTTTGTTTTGAAAATCCAATTTACAGGTAAATGTTATGACGCACAGCAATATGTCTGTGCGCAGTGCTTGCATAATAAATTGTGCACCTGCCTATACTTAGGCAAATACACGATGGTCACATACTTGAATTATATATGTGGCCATCATCATCACAACCCTGATGAATATGTTGTGATGAAGCGAAACATCAAAAAACAATTTTGATGTTCGAGCTAGCAATCTTTACCGGGTCAAAGAAGGTCACAACCAATGAATTAGTAGCGACGGGAAAATGAACTTAGGCAAGATTTTCACGGCCGTCAAGCGGAAATTTTCCTTATTTTTACAGAATCCTCATTTTAGCCGCTGCCTGCTTCCTGCGCCTCCGCTAACACGCTGGTAAGCCATAATTTTTGGCCAAAAATTTTTTAATGCGCTGATGCGGGTGCCGTTGGGGATTCAGGAGCCTTCTTGGGGATATCGGCGGTTGCCTCAGCATTGCTGGCAACACCTTTGGGCGGATCAACAAAGGTGACCGCCAGTTGCGTGGCCTCCGTCGGCAATTCAGGCAAATGCGATTGAAACGGATGTTGCTCCCCAGGCTGCAACACCGGATGGTCGCCAGCAATCGTCCAGGCCAGCAGGGGTTGACGATCCTTACCGCGCAGAGTTGCCTGAATGACAGGCAGGGCGATGGGGGATTCCGTTTGGTTAATCACCACCCCCTTAACCACCATCGGGATTGTCGATTCCCCCTCGACAGACATCTCTATAGTGACATCCCGAATGGCCAACCCCTCACCCAGGCTGGGCACCGCCACCCCCAACAATTCATACAGCCGATCCGCGGCGGGCCAAAGGGCAACCACCTTAGTGCGCATAACAACGACGGCACCATTGATCGCCAACACCAACAATAGAATGAGTATCCACAGCCTGGCGCGTTTTTTTCGCCGTCGTTCGGCGGCGATTTGCGCGGGAATATCGGCCTCAATATTGGCCAGCCTGGCTGCCAGCTCGGCAAACTCAGGATCCTGATCGTTGGCCGACTCCTCCTCATTTTCCAAATCGCGATCCAGCATGTCGGTATCAAAGGACGAATCCTCATCCGCGGCGGGCGCACTTCCCATGGCCGCCGCTACCTTAGCTCCCTCCTTAGCCCCCTCTCCCTCATAGCGCCACTGATTGCCGCAGCGGGCGCATTTTAAGAGCTTACCAATCAGCCCCCCCTCAACCTCTGGGGCGCGGAATTTGGATACACAAAGCGGGCATTCGATAATCGTCATAACATGATATTACAATAGAGGATGACCAAGTAACAAGTGAAAGCGCGGCCAAGCCTTAAAAAACATCTTGGCGTTCCCGGGAGGTCTCGAACCTCCGACCTAGCGTTTAGGAAACGCTCGCTCTGTCCAGCTGAGCTACGGGAACGCACCGGCAATGATTGTAGCGGGTCAGTCGGCATGAAACAACACCTCACCCAAAAACCCGCCGTTATCCACCACAAAACCCTGAAATTGTTACAGATTTGTCATATACCGTTGCAGGCCAACCACAGCCTAGCCAATTTGTGGCAAAAATATGCTGACAGCCTCTTGCGGTCTTGGGTAAGGGTGCTATCATCAATATCTGGTAAGGAAATTACAGCCAGACCACCAAATATGGTTTTTCAACCAGTTAGGCGGTTCGGACGGTAAGCTCCCCCAGAAACTAAGGATGATCAGCGGATTTTCCCCCTCTTACGATACCCTCTCTTATGATTTAGGAGCCCCCCCCATGTCACAAGCTTTCTCTGAGGATCTTTTCTCTGGTCAGAACTTGGATCAAAACTTGACCCAACCAAATGACGCCGCGCCAGGAAATTCGCAGGCCTCTGCTGGCCAGTCTTCTAACCAGGCGCCGGCTCAACCCACCATGTTTGACCGCCTGCAATCGGATCGCGGCATTGTGATTACCGTGGATCGGCGGCGTGATGCGCTGCTGACCGATTTTGGCCGCGCCACGCTGGATGACCGTTATTTGTTGCCAGGCGAAAGCTATCAGGATTTGTTTGGGCGGGTGGCCAGCCACTATGCCGATAACAGCGATCATGCCCAACGGCTGTATGACTACATCAGCCAGATGTGGTTCATGCCCGCCACCCCCGTTCTCAGCAATGGGGGAACGCAGCGCGGCTTGCCCATCTCCTGCTTTTTGAATGAGGCCGACGACACGTTGGAGGGGATTGTTGACCTGTGGAATGAGAATGTTTGGCTGGCGGCGCGCGGTGGCGGGATTGGCAGCTATTGGGGCAATTTGCGCTCGATCGGCGAAAAGGTTAAGGGAAATGGCAAAACCAGCGGGGTGGTTCCCTTTATTCGGGTGCAAGATTCCCTGACCCTGGCCATCAGCCAGGGCAGCTTGCGACGGGGCAGTGCCGCCGTTTACCTGGATGTGCGCCATCCCGAAATCGAAGAATTTATTGAGCTGCGGCGGCCAACCGGCGGCGATCCCAACCGCAAGGCACCCAACCTGCACCATGGGGTGCTGATTCCCGACGCCTTCATGCGGGCGGTGGAGTTGGATGAGGCCTGGCCACTGGTCAGCCCCAAAAACGCCGCGGTGATGCGGACGGTTTCGGCGCGCGACCTGTGGATTCGCCTGCTAACCGCGCGGATTGAAACGGGGGAGCCGTATTTTGTCTTTATCGACCATGTCAACCGCGCCATTCCAGAGCATCATAAGCTGGCGGGATTGCATGTCAAAACCAGCAATTTGTGCAGCGAAATTACCCTGCCCACCGGTATCGACAGCTATGGCAAAAAACGCACCGCCGTCTGCTGCCTGTCCTCCGTCAACCTGGAGTACTATCGGGAGTGGAGCGGTAATGGCCAATTCTATGAGGATATTTTCCGTTTCCTTGACAATGTGTTGCAGGATTTCATTGATTCCGGCCCGCCGACCATGGCGCACGCCACCTATGCCGCCATGCGGGAACGCAGCATCGGCCTGGGCGTGATGGGCTATCACTCTTTCCTACAGGCCAACGGCATTCCAATGGAATCGGTGATGGCCAAGGTTTGGAACAAGCGGATGTTCGCCGAGATTAAGACCGAATCGGATCGGGTGTCCAAATTGCTGGCCAATGAGCGGGGGGCGTGCCCCGATGCAGCCGACTATGGCATTATGGAACGCTTTTCCAACAAATTGGCGATTGCCCCAACCGCCAGCATTTCGATCATCTGTGGCAATTCCAGCCCGGGGATTGAACCCTTTGCCGCCAACAGCTTTATGCAAAAAACCCTGTCGGGATCCTTTAACGTCCGCAACAAAAACCTGGTAAAATTGTTAGAGGAAAAGGGGCAGAACACCGACGATGTCTGGTCATCGATCACGGTGAATGAGGGGTCGGTGCAACATCTGGACTTTTTGACAGAGGATGAAAAGTTGGTGTTCAAAACCGCCTTTGAATTGGATCAGCGGTGGTTGATTGAACATGCCGCCGACCGCACCCCCTTTGTTTGCCAGGCGCAGTCGTTGAACGTCTTCCTGCCCGCCGATGTCCACAAAAAGGATCTGCACGACATTCACTTTTCGGCCTGGCGTAAGGGGGTCAAAAGCCTGTACTACTGCCGATCCAAATCGCTGCAACGGTCAGAGGTGGTGGCGAACAACAGCAACGCCCCCGCGATGGCGCAGGGCAACAACCGCCCCGCCAATCAGCCTGGCACACCATCGGCGGCCAATGATCCAACCGCATCAACCCGCGTCACCCTGTTGCATGCGGATGAGAGGGAGCCGATGTTGCCCACCACCCATCAGCTGCTTCAGGCCGACAATTCCAACAATTATGAGGAATGCTTGGCCTGTCAGTAGGGCTTTTGCGGGCATGGAATCTGGGGGCGGCACCAGGGGGGGGCAAGGAAAAATTGGGGCATAAACTATAGACGTTTCCGCCCTGCCCCCCTGCCCTTACCCCCGCCCCTGCTCCGTCAATCCACTACACCAACCGCCATGTTTAAAAAAAAGACCGTCTTAATCCTGGGCGCGGGCGCCTCCGTCCCCTATCACTACCCCACTGGGGCGGAGTTGGTGGAGGAGGTGAAGACTGCTGCGAAGAATAGAATGCCCGCAGAAAACACCGAGACATTTCAGCGCAATCCTCCTTCTATCGAACGTCTTAGAAACTTTATCAACGATATTAAGCGCTACAACCCCATCAACATCGATTATTTCCTCCATCAACTTTATGGCGACCATGAACAGAAGCAGGATGAGACAAAACAAGAGATGCTTAAGCTTGGCCGCCATCTTATAGCAGAGATTATTCTTAAGGCAGAGAAGAGAAATGATGGCAACTACGGAGGCCAACAAAACTGGTATCGCTTTTTACGGCATGATCTGCTCAGTGACCGGGCGTTAGAAGGAGAAAAGGGCGATAATGGATTGCCCGAAGCCCTAAACCGCAGCCTCGATAACCTCAAAATTATTACCTTTAACTACGATGTTTCATTAGAATACTATCTCTATGACACCCTAAGCCAAGTATTGGATGAAGCAGGCGCACAGGCGGTGTTAGACAAACTAGACATTCTGCATGTTTATGGCCAGGTTCGTGGAGACGACTTACCCTTAACGATTGCTGGCTATGGGAATTTGAAAAATAATGACCAGATACACGATTACGCCAAAGAAGTCGCCCCACGCATCAGGGTGATCGGCGAAGACAAATCTAGAGACGAGGAGATTAAGGAAAAAGCCAAAAAGATGCTGAGAGACGCCGAAACTCTGGCCTTTTTTGGTTTTGGCTTTGATGAGAACAATTTGAAAGCACTTGGATTTGCAAGAGATTTTGCGGGACATCCCATGAATTGGGATTATGCGCCCATTTATTCTCAAGAAAAACCACCAACATTTAACGGCCCAAAAATGAACAATCCGTCGCGAACAAATCCCACAATATTATACACCAATTATGACGATCGCCGCAAAGTACATGCAGCTATAGAAAAACTATTTGGGCTACATCATAATTTGGGCAAACAAACAACAGTTCTCAAATCGACAGGCAGCGTGGCCAAGGCCTTGGCCGATGATTTCGACCTGCTTTAGGGGGTGGCGCGGCTGAACTGTAGGAACAGAAAAAGGCCAGGTCATTCCCACGAAGGTGGGAATCCATGCGATGGAAAGACTGGGTGGGGCGGCCACGGTTGATGGATCCCCGCCTGCGCGGGGATGACGGCACAACATCCTGAAATAGAATCATAATCCTGCCCCAGGCAGCGTGGCCGAACCGCAGGATCAGAAAAAGGCCAAGTCATTCCCACGAAGGTGGGAATCCATGCAATGGAAAGACTGGGTGGGGCGGCCACGGTTGATGGATCCCCGCCTGCACGGGGATGACGGCACAACATACTGAAATAAAATCATAATCCTGCCCCAGGCAGCGCGGCTGATGAACGACCACGCACAACCACCCTAACGAGGCTGGCCGATGATTTCGACCTGCTTTAGGGGGCGGCGCGACTGAATGACAGCGCGGTGGCGGCTGGGCTGGTCAATCAACCCGTCTCCTATCACTACCCCACTGGTGCGGGGTTGGTGGAGGAGGTGTTGGAGTACGACCAGTATGCATAACCGCTTGACGGTTGACACGGCTTAACGGCAGTATCACGGCTTAAAGTACGCCTAGCGTCACCCCTTCACCTGTTGCTGTTGGAACACATGGTTATATTGGTTACTGGTGCAGCAGGCTTTATAGGAATGCATGTTACCCGTTTGTTATTGGAACGGGGAGATCAGGTGGTTGGCATTGACAATCTGAACGATTACTACGATCCCACCCTAAAACGGGCGCGGTTAGACGAACTTAGCAGCTATCCTAATTTTCAATTTAATCCAATTGATATTGCGGATTCTGCAAGCATCCATCAGCTTTTTGCAACGGTAAAACCCCTATCGGTTATCCACCTCGCCGCACAACCGGGGGTGCGATATTCTCTTAGCAATCCACAAGCCTATATCCAAAGCAACCTGGTGGGCTTTGGCAATATTTTGGAAGGATGTCGCCACCATGCCGTTAAGCATTTGGTTTATGCCAGCAGCTCAAGCGTTTATGGTGCCAACAAAAAATTACCTTTTTCCGTCGATGACCCGGTCGATCACCCAGTAAGCTTGTACGCTGCCAGCAAAAAGGCAAACGAACTGATGGCACATAGCTATAGTCATTTGTATGGGTTGCCGACCACTGGATTAAGGTATTTCACGGTCTATGGCCCCTGGGGAAGACCGGATATGTCCCCATGGATTTTTACCAGTGCAATTTTAGAAGGTCGATCAATAGATATTTTTAATAATGGTAAAATGAAACGGGATTTTACCTTTATCAATGATATTGCTGAGGGAACCGTGCGGGTGCTGGATCATATTCCCGAACCAATCGCAGAAGGTTCTGCAATACCGCAAAAGCCAGGCCAAAGTGCCGCCCCCTATAGAATCTATAATATCGGCAACAATCAACCAATTGACTTAATGGTTTTTATCGAAACCCTTGAAAAGGCTTTGGGGCAGAAAGCACAAAAAAACTTCCTGCCGATGCAAGCTGGCGACGTCGTTGCGACCTATGCCGATATTGACGATCTAGAAAAAGATGTAGGTTTTAAGCCCAAAACACCGCTGGTGCAGGGTATTACCCAATGGGTACAGTGGTACAAAAGCTATAAAAAAATTGCCTAAGCGTGCCACCATGCCCCATAAAGCCCATCATATAAGAAAAGACGTCTTGGCCAACATATTGGGAAAAGGCTGGGTTGGCCTGGCTTCCATTCTGTTTGCGCCCTTTTTTATCAAATTTTTGGGGGTGGAGGCCTATGGGCTGGTCGGCTTTTTCCTAAGCCTGCAAACCGTTTTGCTGCTGGTGGATTTCGGGTTCAGCACCACCCTGAACCGTGCCTTGGCCGCCTGCAGTGCGGGGATCATCCCCCCATCGGTGCTATCACTGGCCACCATGTTGGAGCGTTTGTTCGTGGGCTTCTCCCTAATCATCCTGTTGGGGGTGGTGATTGCCGCCCCCTGGCTGGTCAACCATTGGGTAACCCTGCAACAACTGCCGGCCAGCAATGTTCAACACGGCCTGCAACTGATGGGGCTATCGATCGCCCTCCAGCTGCCCTTTATGCTCTACAGCGGCGGGCTGATCGGCTTAGGGCGGCAGACGCAGGTCAATGTGATTTTGGCGATGGCCGCCACCCTGCGCTTTGGCGGCGCGCTGGTCGTGCTGATGCTGGTGCCCAGGATCGAGGCCTTTTTTGCCTGGCAGGTGGTGGCGGTTGGCGGGCAAAGCCTGTGGGCGCGCCAGCTGTTTTGGCGACTGCTGCGGGTCAGATTCTCGCCCCCCGCATCCCTGCACCCCTCCTCTTCCTCCCCACATTCATCTTCTTCCCACCCCTCCCCCTCTCCCCACCATCGGGCCAAAGCCTTTCGCGGGCATATCGGTTTTGCGGCGGCGGTCGGCCTGACCTCCGTGTTGGGCACGGTGTTAACCCAAATGGACAAACTGATGCTCAGCCGTTTGTTGCCGCTGGAATCTTACAGCTATTACATGCTGGCCTGGACGCTGTGTTCGACCCTGCCCGTGTTGGCCAGCACGGTGGTGACCGCTTATTTTCCTCGATTGTCGGCTGAGGTAGCGCAACCTGATGGCACCCCCGCCCCCCTGTATCATCAGGCCTGCCAACTGTTGGCCTGCGCCCTGATGCCGGCGGGCGCCCTGTTGATGCTGTTCCCCCGCGAGATTCTGACCCTGTGGTTGGGCAATCCGCAGGTGGTGCAGCAGGTTGCCCCCGTGCTGACCATCATGGCGGTGGGCAGCTTGCTAAACACGTTAGTTCATCTGCCCCATGCGATGCAGTGGGCTCTTGGCCTGGCGCGATTGGGTCTCTACGCCAATATTTTTATGATTGGCGCAATGGTGCCGGCCATGTATATCGCGGTACAGCAGGCGGGAATTTTGGGAGCCGTTTGGGTTTGGGTTGCCCTTAACATCACCTATGTGTTTATCGGCGTGCCGCTGATGCATTGTTGGATTTTGCGCGGCCAACTGCCGACCTGGCTGGCGGCGGATGTGTTGCGACCAGCGGCAATCGCGTTCGGCGTGGTGGGGCTGCTGCGGCAACTTTGGCCATGGCCGCCCGCACAATCGATGACACAGTTGCTGTTATTGGCTTTAATTTATGGCGCCGCTGCGCTATCATGCCTGGTGGCGTCACCGCGCACGCGGGGATTTTTGCCGCTTCAGCATCGAACAACGTTAACAAGATAAGGAATCCGAAAATGTTTTTTGCGGATAGAATTTGCGGCATTAAACCCAGTGACCGGGTGTTGGAAATTGGACCAGGTGGCACTCCCCATCCGCGTGCTGATATTCTGTTGGAACGTCACTTTACGGAAGAGATGGCAGCACAACAGCGGGGTGGCATGCCAGCGCTTAAAACCAATAAAACTATCGTTTTCTATGATGGCGGGAAATTTCCATTTTCCGACAAAGAGTTTGACTATGTCATCTGCTCACATGTAATTGAGCATGTTGAAAATATCGAAGAATTCTTGCAAGAAATGTTCCGCGTTTCTAAGCGTGGCTATATCGAGTACCCCACCATTTATTACGAATACCTGTACAATTTCTCCGTTCATTTACAGCTGGTGCATTTCGAACAAAACGAATTGCGTTATATGCCCAAAAGTGCGTCTGGGTTGTCCGCCTTCCAACCCGTCCAAGCCCTCTTTTACCGATCGCTGGAGCTGGGTTATGCCAATTTAATTGAGGATATGAAGGAGCAGATGTTTCAGGGGTTTGAATGGGAGAAACCCTTTGCCGTCCGCAAAGTTAACAGCATTGCCGAGCTAACCGTCAATCCTGCTAACCTGCCCGCCATGCCCTGCCTATTAAAAATCATTCGACGGGGCGTACACTTTTTTACGCGCTATCTTCTAAGGATAAAGATTTGAGTTCTTCTGTGCGGCATTTTGATTTTATTGATGCGTTGCGCGCCATGGCAATTTTGGGCGTCATGACCGTTCATACGGCACAGTGGGTTCCCCCCTCATCGGAAACATTGCGCGCTATCACCGCTGAGGGCGCGCGCGGTGTTCAACTGTTTTTTGTGGCCAGTGCCTTAACCATCTTTATGTCGATGCAGGCGCGTTTTGCGTCAGAGGCAAACCCCGTACGGAATTTTTATATAAGACGTTTTTTTCGCATTGCCCCGTTATTTTATCTTGCCATTATCATCTGGCTATTTTTTCAGGGTTTTTCCGCGCGCTATTGGGCTCCTAATGGTATCAATGGTTGGACCGTCTTTTTAACAGCTACGTTTTTACATGGATTTCACCCAGAAACCATCACCGCCCTGGTTCCTGGAGGCTGGTCTATTGCTGTAGAAATGACATTTTATCTTTTGGCGCCTCTATTGTTTTTCCGCCTTAATGACCCCAAAAAGATACTGTTTTTGCTGGCAATATGCCTAATTTTTAACCCATTTATTAGTATAGTTGTTAAAAGTTATTTTCTGAATTTTTACAGCGAAAAAAACAAATACATTGTAGACAACTACATATTTCTTTATTTTTTATCGCAAATCCCATCTTTTTTGATTGGAATAGTTTGCCCTAAATTAATAAATACAAATCAAAATAAAAAAACATTACACTCTTATGCTTTTTTGATTATCACCTTATTAATCTGGATTGCAGTTTTTCATTTCAAAATAAGCAACCGATTCTTGCCACAGCACATCATCTACTCAATAAGTTTTATACCCCTAATTTGGGCCATTTCTTCGAACAGAATCCGTTTTTTGGTAAACCCTCTAATCTGCACCTTAGGAAAAATTAGCTTTAGCCTATACATCTTTCATTTTATTGTATTGCACCTATTGCAAACAGATGTTTTTCCAGACGGATTCTTAATCCAAGGAAACCTGGGATTTGTTGCGGCCTTGTTGCTAGTGGTTCTGATCAGCACCATGGTATCCCTGTTATCTTATCGGTATATTGAGCGTCCTGGTGTTGCCGTGGGCAACGCCTTAATTAACCGCTTAGAGCGTCATCACAAACCCCATAATAGCTTGTGAAAAAAAATGATAAAAATTTTGTACTGCTTTTTCACAATCTTTCTTGCGATTTCCTGGACGATCTGGCCAGGATCTTCTTTCAGCTATTTAGCATTCTTTTTTTCTTTCACAACTCTGCTTTTTTTCGGAATAACACGGCGCCCAAGCATTGGTTACCTATTATTATCGATCATTCTGTCAATTGGATATTTGTTGAAACTAACTCTCCGCATGATTGGTGGAACGTTCAATGATGCATCCAAATGGGTGGAGCCGATAGGCCGATTTAGTTTTTCCGCTTCGGCCTGGGATGATGTTGCGCTTATATCCTCGGTCGGCGCTTTAGGCGTTCTTTGTGCAGGCCAATTTTGGCGGCGGCGTATTGATGATTGGCAAGTACGCAACGATATTGCTTGGTACACGCCAGGTATGCGTATCGGTGGTTGGGCAATTGTCTTAGGGGCGACGGCACTTGTTGTCGTTCTGAACGAAACTTTTCACATCTTTCATGGCGGCTTGCGCCCAGCGCTACATATGCCATGGCCAATGCATGGTCTTTTTGGCTGGGCAGTCAGCGTTGGCATTATATTAGGCGCAATGGTTTTGATCCATCTTGATATTCTGGCCAAGCGCTCGCTTTATTTTTCGATAATATTGTTTGTCGCTGTCAGCTCGGCTCTTTCCATTACGACATTCAGCCGTGGTACGTTGGTATTACAAAGTCTTCCGTTATTAACAACACTTATTTTGTTTCGGAAACTTATTCCCTGGCTAACCAGGTGGAACCTATTGGGGATCGTGGCAATTTTTGTTTGTGGCTTACTCCTTACTGTGTTCGCATCTGAACAGCGCCGCGCCAATAATGTGTATGCCAAGGTGCAGAATGGAGTGACTATGCAGAATTTTGCTGTATTGATTCGGCGTCTTTCTGTTGATCGTTGGGTAGGTCTGGAAGGTGTGATGGCGGTAAGTTCTTACCCTGGAAAAAGCAATGATCTACTGATTCGCGCCGCCAAGGAACGACGCGAAATGGATAATGTGGATTTGTACACTGGCGATGTCAGCCTGTCGGGCTTTCAAGATACATCGAAGTATCAATTTGCCACATTGCCCGGTATGTTTGCATTTTTGTACTACTCAGGATCATTTCTCGTTGTGTTTTTCGGCACAGCAGTGCTGACTAGCATAGTGATTGCTGTTGAGCATGGGATCCGGAGAGTTACTCAAAATCCCATTCTGGCAGGTCAAGTCGGCGGCTATGCGGCAATTATGGCGGTTCAGTTGGGGGGTGGCGGGTTGGTACAGCCTGCCAGCGTCTTGGCCTTTACGGTGGCTGTCGCCTTGACTTTAGGATTTTTGGTCAAATACCGCATGTCATTCGCAAAAGTTTAGGGGGCGGGCTTGCTTAATAGATATCTATCAATCAAAATCTAAAAGCATTTTGGAGAACAAGCCGTGAAGGCATTTATTCGCAACTGGGTGGGGATTGTTTTGCCCCTGCGTCAATGGTGGGCGTTGCCGTATTTGTGGCGCTATGTTCAGAATTGGCGGGCGTTTCAGGCGGCATCAACGGAACGGTTAAGCCTGCGTGACAGTTATCCCTGCTTAACCGACTGGCTGCCATCCACCCCGTTTGATCCGCATTATTTTTACCAGGGTGCCTGGATCGCCCGTAAGATTGCGGCACGCTCCCCCGCCCTGCATGTCGATGTCGGCTCCAGCGTGCTGACCATGAGCGTTTTAAGCGCGCAGGTGCCAACGGTTTTTATCGACTACCGCCCGCTGCAGGCCACCTTGCCCAATCTGTCTAGCGTGGCGGGCGATATTCTAAGCCTACCCTTTGCCGACCGCAGCCTTCACTCCCTGTCCTGCATGCATGTTTTGGAGCATATCGGGCTGGGTCGCTATGGCGATCCGATTGACCCGATGGGCAGCCAAAAGGGCGCGTTGGAGCTGGCGCGGATTCTGGCGCCACAGGGGCGGCTGTACATAACCGTGCCGATTGGCCGCCCGCGCGTTTGTTTCAACGCCCACCGCGTCTTCGCGCCACAGGATATCCCCACCCTGTTAACGGGGTTGCAGCTGACCCATTTTTCCTGGGTTGATGACGCGGGACTGTTTCATGACGCCGCCGACCCTGCCGACGCCATTGACCAGGATTACGCCTGTGGGTTCTATGAGTTGGTGAAAATACCAGATTAACGCAGGGGCGGTTTTGTGAAAATTCTTTGTGTTTTTGGCCAGCATAATTATGGCAATCCCACCCGTGGGCAAAGCTATGAGTACAGCAATTTCCTGCCAGCCTTGCGGCAATTGGGGCATGAGGTAGAGTTTTTTGAGTCTTTTAGCCGGGCTAGCCACACCGACTTTGCTCAGCTCAATCGCGCGTTGTTGGAAACAGTTGACCGCCTGCAACCCGACTTAGTCTTTTGCGTGCTGATGGGCTATGAAATTTGGCGGGAAACCCTGGCGATCATTCATGACGCTGGCATCAACCTGCTGCATTGGGGCACCGATGACTCCTGGAAATACGGGCAGTTTTCGCGCTTTTTGGCGCCTGCCTTTGACCGCTGGGTCACGACATCCCATGATGCTTGGCAGAGGGCAGAGCGGGAGGGGCATGGCAATTTTATCCTGTCCCAATGGGCGGCCGACGCGAATACTCTGGCAGAGCCGCTGCCCGCCAAGGACTGCCGCTACCCCGTCAGTTTTATCGGATCGGCCTATGGCAACCGTCAGCAATGGGTTGACAGGCTGAAACGCCAGGGGGTGGAGGTGGCGTGTTTTGGGCATGGCTGGCCAGGTGGAGCCATCGCGGCGGATGCCATCCCGCAGATTATTCGAGAATCGGTGGTCAGCCTGAACTTCGGGGATTCTGGCCTACAGTTTCGTGGCCTGTGCCCCTATCGCAGTCGGCAGATTAAGGCGCGGGTGTTTGAGGTGCCTGGCGCGGGCGGATGCCTGCTTACCCAGCCAGCCGATCATCTGGAGGAGTACTACCGCCCTGGCCAAGAGATAGCGGTTTTTCATGAACAAACCGACCTGATCGCGACGCTGCAAAACCTGTTAGCCAATGGAGCGCAGCGGGACGCTATAGCCTGGGCAGGTTATCACCGCACCAGGGATAACCACACCTATGCCGCCCGCTTTGACCAGATTTTGGCGCAGCTGCCAACGATCCAACAGCGCCGCCCAATTGACTTGGCAGGCTTTGACTTGATGGCGCAGCGGCATCGGATCGGCTGGCTTGCACAGCTGCTGCGCGCCCTATATACCGCGCCTTTCCGACTACTATGGGGGGCACGTCGGGGGCCACGTGCCGCCCGCCGCCTGTTCTTTGAGTGTTATTGGCGCCTGGCTGGCAAACATACCTACAGCGTGACAGGATGGCCAGGGCGCCTGTTTTATCATGAGAGCTAACAAATGGATCAAATACCAGAACAGATTGCTAACAAAAATCCGGATAAGCCCCTGGTCAGCGTCATCATGTCATTTCATAACGCTAGAGATACCCTTGCCACCAGTCTTCAGTCTTTGTTCTGGCAGACCTATGAAAATTGGGAACTGATATTGCTGGACGATGGCTCCACTGATAGCACAGAAATTGTCTTGGCCGCCTTGCAAGACCCGCGCATCACCCTGGTGCGAGAGTCTGTTTGTCGTGGCTTACCCGTCCGCCTTAATCAGGGAATCGCCTTAGCAAAAGGGCGCTATATCGCGCGAATGGATGCAGATGATATTGCTTTTCCTGAACGATTCGCCACACAGGTTGCTTATCTACAGAACCATCCCAATGTGGATTTGCTGTCAACATCAGCGCTCATGATTGATGATAAAAATCAGCCTATAGGACTGCTTTCCTCAAAATCATCTCATCAAGAGATTTGCCGTCGTCCATGGCGAAGTTTTCCGATGCCACATCCAACCTGGATGGGAAAGGCTGCATGGTTCAAAAAATACCTTTATCATGAACAGGCCAAAAAATCGCAGGATCAGGAGCTGTTGTTGCGGACGTTCCAACACAGCTGCTTTGCGTCTTTACCAGACGTGCTTCTGGGGTATCGCTATGCGCATTTATCTTTGCGCAAAAGGTTACTCAGTCGCTATCATCATCTTAAAATCTTGCACATTCACGGCAATCTCCTGCAACTTTTATTCGGCATAACGGTGCATGTGCTGGCAGCTGGCCGTGATGTGATCGCGATAGCAACAGGAACGGGATCGCGGGCTATCGCAAAAAAAGTGACGGCTATTGATTCACCCACACAAAAACAATGGGCAGCGTTGCAGCAAGATCTTTCGTTAAAAACCCATAAGACAGCTGATCCGTAAAAATGTGTGGTCTTACCGGCTTCCTCTCAAACCATTATACCCGTGACCAGCAATTACAACTGGCCGCACAAATGGCTAACGCCATTCAACATCGTGGCCCAGATGATATTGGCTTATGGGCAGATGAAGAAGCCGGCATAGCCCTGGCACATCGCCGTCTGTCAATTCTTGACCTCTCCCCCGCTGGCCATCAACCGATGGCATCCTCCTGTGGACAGTATCTCATTGTTTTTAATGGCGAGATTTACAACCATCTGGCATTGCGAAAACAGTTGGAGGAGCGAGCATTGCTGGCAGGTGTTTCCACGCAAACAGCCTATTTATGGCGTGGCCATTCGGATACTGAAACGCTGCTGGCCGCTATTCAGGTCTGGGGATTAGAGGAAACCCTAAAAAAATGCGTCGGGATGTTTGCCCTTGCGCTTTGGGACAAGAAAACCCGCCATCTGAGTTTGGCACGCGATCGTTTTGGTGAAAAACCTCTTTACTATGGCTGGCAGGGCGAAAGCTTTTTGTTCGGATCTGAACTCAAAGCCTTGCGTATGCATCCCTCATTTCAAGGAGAAATTAACAGAGAAGCCGTTGCACTTTACCTACAACATAATCACGTTCCAGCACCCTACTCTATTTATCAAGGCATATACAAATTACTCCCGGGCACTTGGCTGACGCTAAAATTTGGCGATCATGAGCCCAAACCACAAACCTACTGGTCTGTGTATGACGCCTTTGAAAAAGGGCAACAAAATCACTTCCAAGGATCAGATTCTGACGCCTGTGATGCCTTGGATGGTTTGCTACGACAGTCGATTCAAGGGCAAATGGTCGCCGATGTGCCTCTAGGAGCCTTCCTTTCGGGGGGAATTGATTCATCCACGGTGGTTGCTCTTATGCAGGCACAATCCACAAGGCCAATAAAAACTTTTACAATCGGTTTTCATGAGCAAGCCTATAATGAAGCGGAACATGCCCATAGGGTTGCCCAACATTTAGGAACAGAACATACAGAATTGTATGTAACAGCGGCACAGGCAATGGCGGTTATCCCAAGCTTGCCAACACTTTATGATGAGCCCTTCGCCGATTCATCGCAAATCCCCACATTTTTGGTTTCACAACTCGCCAAGCAGCACGTCACGGTTAGCTTATCTGGCGATGGGGGGGATGAACTATTTGGCGGCTATAACCATTATAGCCTGATACCCAATATTTGGCGACGCATTGGTTGGATACCTTGGACGTTGCGCGCCTCATTAGCCAGATGCCTAACAATACTTCCAACCAACACATGGAACAGTTTGTTCAAGAGATTATCGTGGATCCTGTCATATGATGAATATCACAAAAATCCAGGAGAAAAATTGCATAAATTGGCCGATGTTCTGACATTAAACAGCCCTGAAGCAATTTATCTAAATCTGATTTCCAGTTGGCAAAAACCCAACGGTTTAATGCGCGAAACGGTCAAACCAACGACAATTTTTTGCGATCCAATGCACCATCCCTTGATCTCTGATCCAGCACATACAATGATGTATTTGGATCAGATTGGATCGTTATCAGATGGTATTCTTACAAAAGTGGATCGTGCCGCCATGGGGGTATCTTTGGAAACGCGCGCCCCTTTTTTGGATCATCGTGTGGCTGAATTCTCTTGGTCGCTACCATTATCAATGAAAATAAAACAAGGCCAAAGCAAATGGCTAGTACGCCAAGTTCTTAAGCAATATGTGCCAGAGGCGCTAATCAACAGACCCAAAATGGGATTTGGCATGCCGTTAGATCAATGGCTTCGGAAACCCTTGCGTGAATGGGCAGAACATCTATTAAATCCGGAAATACTTAGTCAGCAGGGATTTTTTCATTCCCAACCCATTCAAAAAAAATGGCAAGAACACCTAAGTGAAAAACGAAATTGGCAACGCCCCCTGTGGAATATCTTAATGTTTCAGGCCTGGCTGTCTGAAAATAATTTTCAAAGGCAATAAGTAATGCGGATTTGTTTTGTCATCGCCAATCCCTTTACTCTTAAAGCCTTTCTGGCTGCGCCGATTGCTGAGCTGCACAAACAGGGGTGGGAGGTCACGGTTGCGCTGAACCTGCATGGCGGTGATGCCGATCTTGCTCACAGCATCGGCACGAAGGCATCGTTGCATCACATTGACCTACTGCGCCCGATTGCCCCCGTGGCAGATTTACGCGCGGTTTTTCAGCTTTGGCGTCTGTTCCGCCAGGGAAAATTTGACCTTGTTCACAGCCTGACGCCTAAGGCTGGCTTGCTAGCAATGCTGGCGGCCTGGATGGCGGCGGTGCCGCACCGCGTCCACACCTTTACGGGGCAGGTATGGGCAACCCGCACCGGCAAAATGCGCTGGCTGCTAAAATTCCTTGACAGGGTTATTGCCCATTTTGCCAACAATTTGTTGGTAGACAGCCACTCGCAACGGGATTTTTTGGTGCGCGAAGGTATAGCCAGATCCAATCAATTAAAAGTTTTGGGCGCGGGATCGGTTTGCGGCGTTGACACCCACCGCTTTGCCCCTAATAGCCAGGCGCGTACGGCGATTCGGCGGATGTATCAAATCCCCACTGACGCCCTGGTTCTGCTGTATCTTGGTCGCCTGCATGTTGAAAAGGGGCTGGCGGAGCTGGTGACGGCCTTTCACCATTTGCGCCGCCACAACGACAGGCTGCATCTGTTGTTGGTCGGCCCCGATGAGTGGGATAGCGGGTTGGGGCAACAGCCCTGGACAAAAAATGCCGAAAACATCCATGTTGTCGGGCTAACCGCTAAGCCCGAACACTACATGGCCGCCGCCGATATTTTCTGCCTGCCCAGCTATCGAGAGGGATTCGGTCTTTCTTTAATAGAGGCCGCCGCCGTAGGACTGCCCAGCGTTGCCTCACAAATTTACGGCATCAGCGATGCGGTGGTGGATGGCACCACTGGCCTGTTGGTTCCCGCACGCGATGTTGAGGGGTTGACGCACGCCCTGACACGGCTGATTGATGATCCAGTTTTGCGTCAGCAGTTGGGGCAGGCCGCCCGCCAACGGGCAATCGACGCGTTCTCTCAAAAAACCTTGCTCAAAGAATGGATGGATTTTTATGCCCAATTATCTCCCATCAAAACTGTTGGAATTGGTTAACAAATGAAAGTGCTGGTTAGCGGAGCCAATGGGTTTGTAGGCCGTTCCCTGTGTCGTTATTATCAGACGCAAAACCACCAACTGTTGGCAATGGTTCGCGCCCCAGCTGGCTTTGCTCAGGAAATTGTGGTGAGCGATCTGGATCAATTGCAGACACTGCATCAGCAACTATCGGGATACGACAGCGTTATTCACCTGGCGGCGCGGGTGCACATCATGCGCGATGACAGCAGCGATCCGCTGGCCGATTTTCGTAAAGTTAATGTTGAGGGAACCTTGAACCTAGCGCGCCAAGCCCATTTGGCGGGGGTGCGTCGTTTTGTTTATCTCAGCTCCATTAAGGTGAATGGTGAACAAGGGCGGTGCGTGGAAAGCGATAAGCCAGCCCCAGAGGATGCTTATGGCGTCTCGAAATATGAGGCTGAACAGGCACTCATGGCGTTGGCTCAGGAAACAGGGATGGAGGTCGTGATCATTCGCCCACCACTGGTTTATGGTTCGGGGGTGAAGGGCAATTTTGCTACCTTGATCCGCTTGGTTCAAAAGGGTTGGCCGCTCCCCTTAGGGGCGGTTCACAACAAACGATCCTTCATCGCGCTGGACAATTTGGTTAGTTTTATCGCCCTGTGCGCCGATCGGGAACAATCCCCCGCCGCGGCGAATCAGACTTTTTTGATTACAGATGGAGAGGATGTTTCCACCACCGAACTGTTGCATAAGGTGGCAAAAGCCTATGGCAAAAAATTGTGGTTGATCCCCGTGCCAACCTCTTGGATGCGGTTAGCGGCCAAGCTGATCGGGAAAGAATCCGTCGCCGATCGGCTGTTTGGCTCTCTGCTGGCCGATACAAGCAAGGCACGCGACCTACTGGCTTGGCGTCCCGTCACAACCATGGATCAACAATTGCGGAAAATGGTGTCCGCTTAGTCTTGAGCCAAATCTAGCCGTTACGCAAAAAATCCTTATAGGCCAGGGCGATACCGTCGCGCAGGGGGGTGGTGCCCTGCCAACCCAAATCCCGCATCATCGAAACATCTAACAGTTTGCGCGGTGTCCCGTCAGGCTTGCTGGCATCAAAAACAATCTCGCCCGCAAAGCCGACCACCGCCATCACCGTTTCCGCCAACGCCCGAATCGTCACATCCTGCCCCGTGCCGACGTTAAACAAGCCCTGTTGAATAGCGGGACGTTCCATCAGAAACACACAGGCATCGGCCATGTCATCGACATACAAAAACTCCCGCATTGGCGCGCCCGATCCCCACACCACCAGCTGGCTGTCGCCACGCTGTTTGGCCTCATGCGCCTTACGGATCAGGGCGGGCAGGACATGGCTGTTGTTCAGATCATAGTTGTCGTTGGGGCCATACAGGTTGGTGGGCATCACGCTGACATACTGGGTGCCATGCTGGTGGTTGTAGGTCTCACACAGTTTGATGCCGGCGATTTTGGCAATCGCATAGGGCTCATTGGTTGCCTCCAACGGCCCTGTCAGCAAATAGCCCTCCCGAATTGGCTGCGGGCAATCGCGCGGGTAGATGCAGCTGGAGCCCAGGAACAACAGCCGTTTCACCCCCGCCTGCCAGGCGGCATGGATGATGTTGGCCTCAATCATCAGGTTGGCATACAGGAATTCTGCACGATAGGTGTTGTTGGCATGAATCCCCCCCACCTTGGCGGCCGCCAGAAAGATATAGTCGGGGGCTTCTTGTGCCAAAAACTGCGTCACCGCCGCCTGGTTGGTTAAGTCCAACTGCGCATGGCTGCGGGTCAGCAGGTTGTGATAGCCCAATTGCTGCAGACGGCGGACAATCGCCGACCCCACCATACCGCGATGGCCAGCCACATAGATTTTTGCGTTTTTATCCACCAGCTTACTCGTGGTGGTCAAAGGCGTTAAAGCCGTGACGTTTGACCAGCTCATCTCGTTCGGCGGACTTTAGGTCTTCGCGCATCATCTCACTAACCAACTCCGCAAAGCTGATTTTGGGCACCCACCCTAGCTTCTGTTTGGCCTTGCTGGCATCGCCCAACAGCGTCTCAACCTCGGTTGGGCGGAAATAGCGCGGGTCAACCGCCACCACGCAATTGCCGTTGGCATCATAGCCCTTTTCCTCAACCCCATTGCCCTGCCAGTCAATCGTCATCCCAATTTCCTGCGCCGCCGCATTGACAAAATCGCGCACGCTGCACTGAACCCCGGTGGCAATCACAAAATCCTCGGCCTGCTCCTGCTGCAGCATCAGCCACTGCATCTCCACATAGTCCTTGGCATGCCCCCAGTCGCGCTTAGCGTCCAGATTGCCCAGGTACAGGCAGTCTTGCAGCCCCAGTTTGATCCGTGCCAGGGCGCGGGTGATTTTGCGGGTGACAAAGGTTTCGCCGCGCACGGGGCTTTCGTGGTTAAACAAAATACCGTTGCAGGCATAGATGCCATAGGCCTCTCGGTAATTGACCGTAATCCAATAGGCATACAATTTGGCCACCGCATAGGGGCTGCGCGGATAAAAGGGGGTGGTTTCCCGCTGTGGCACTTCCTGCACCAGGCCATAAAGCTCTGAGGTCGAGGCCTGGTAGAAACGGGTTTTACGCTCCAGCTTCAGGATGCGAATCGCCTCCAACACCCGCAAAGCGCCTAGCGCGTCGGAGTTGGCGGTGTATTCTGGCTCCTCAAACGACACCGCCACATGGCTTTGCGCCGCCAGGTTGTAAATCTCATCCGGCTGCACCTGTTGAATAATCCGAGTCAGACTGGAGGAGTCGGTCATGTCGCCGTAGTGCAGCACAAAGCGGGCGTTGGCAACATGCGGATCCTGGTACAAATGGTCGATGCGGTCGGTGTTGAACAGAGAGGCGCGGCGTTTGATGCCATGCACCACATAGCCCTTTTCCAACAAAAACTCGGCCAAATAGGCACCATCCTGCCCCGTAACCCCCGTGATAAGCGCAATTTTTTCTGTCATGATTTTGTTCTTTAAATTCGGTTTAAACACCCTATTACGGGGGCTTTGACCCCACCATAATCCCCAAGGCAATCCAAGCCAATGACAAAAAATCCTGTGGCTTTTCACACCCGATTTCCCGCATGCAAATTTGAAGCGTCAGGGTTATGATAGTGAATCGCTAACTATGCACGACCATAGTTATCCTCAAACCTGACGATATCATCCTCACCCAAATATTCGCCACTTTGCACTTCTATCATGACGAGATCCAACAAACCGGGATTTTCCAACCGATGCCTATGGCCAGCAGGAATGTAGGTTGATTGATTCGTGCTTAGCATGATTTCCTGATCGCCATTGATAACCTTAGCCATGCCGCCAACGACGATCCAATGCTCACTGCGGTGATGGTGCATTTGCAAGCTTAGGCTTGCACCCGGCTTAACCTCAATACGCTTAATTTTAAAGCAAGCCCCTTCTTCAATCACGGTAAAGGTGCCCCAAGGCCGGCTCACGGTGCGGTGCAGCCTATGCGCCTCATGCCCCTGCGACTTCAGCTGCAAAACCACCTGTTTCACGGCCTCAGATTTGTCGGGATGGGCGACAAGCAACGCGTCAGGGGTATCGATAATCATCAAATTGTCGACGCCGACGGTTGCCACCAACCGATCATCACTTTGCACAAAAGTGTTGCGGCTATCCACAAAAATGGCTTCACCCACCGCGCGGTTGTTGGCGGAATCTGGCTTAATAAGATCCTTGATAGCCGACCATGACCCAATATCACTCCACCCGAAATCTGATGGAATAACCGCAACATGGTCGGATCGCTCCATCAGCGCATAGTCAATCGAAATGTTGGGCAGCTGCGCAAATTCTGTATGGGGAAATTCCTGCATGTAAGAGATGGCACTGGCTTGATCCAATGGGGCTTTATCCAATAGGACTTGCCAGCAAGCCTGGGCAGCGGTGGAAAGGTCGCCCGCATGCTGCTGCATTTCCTTAAGCACTTGCCCGACTTGAAAGCAAAACATGCCAGAGTTCCAATAGAAATCGCCACTTTCAACATAAGCTTGGGCTTTTTCGGATGAAGGCTTTTCAACAAAGCGAATGGCTTTGCGACCTTTGGACAAGCCTTCTCCCGCTTCTATATAACCAAAGCCTGTTTCAGGGCTGGTCGGCACGACACCAAAAGTGACCAAATGCCCCTGCTCAGCCAAAATTGCCGCATCTTTCACCGCTTCAAGAAAACGATTTTGATCATGGATAAGGTGGTCAGCTGGCAGTACCAACATTAAGGCATCTGAACCATATTTTTCGGCAATGTAATGGGCAGCCATGATGATTGCTGGTGCCGTATTTCTTCCTTCGGGTTCCAGCAAAAAGGTCGACAACGCCTGTCTTTCAGAGCCTACGGCCAAAAACTGATCCTTACTTAGGAAATAATGGTCACGATTCGTCACCGTTATGATTTCTCTATCGCCATCCCCCACGGATCCTATCACGGCCAATGCCCGTCGATAAGTTTTGGACAGCAGGCTTTCCCCATCAGCAAGTTTTATAAAGGGTTTGGGATGCCCCTCACGCGAAACAGGCCAAAGACGATGGCCAGAGCCGCCAGAAATGATAACGGGAACAATCATGGGTACATCACAGATAAATTACTTAAAATAGTGCTGGCTTTTTATAAGTTGCAAAACATACAAAGGCAACCTATCGAAAAAACTTCCTAAGCTTATTACAAGTCAAATTTTCTGCAATAAAAATCATTACCAGGGCTTAAAATGCTGAGCGATGGCGGGTGGTGTATGACAACGTCCGCAGCTACAGCCAGCCTTATGGCCATCGGTACTGGCTAAATCAGAGGCGCTGCAACTGATTTTTTTAACAAAATCATCTTGATTAAATGCGCTGATTTTTGACCAATTGGCCATCACTGGCAATGCAACAATAAGTGCCAGCCCAAGCAAGCATCGCAAATCCGACTTTATTTCGGTTGATGCGCTGGCTAAGGGAAAGACCTTTGGAACAAATTCTGTCATATGACCCCTCAAAGCTTTAGCAAAATCCTAATGAGTTAAATGATAAGTCAAAAACACTACAAAATCTTGACAGGGCAAATTACTGGTTTACTACCACCAAGATAACGCTGGCTTAAACGCTACCTTGGCTGAGAAAAGATTTCGACGCGATGGGGGTTTTTGTCGGTAGCAGCCGACATCATCGGTTGCAGGCCGATTTGCTGACCCGACAGCCCCAGGGCGATTAGTTCTTGTCGAATACGCAGGGCGCGGGTCAACCCCTCACGCTTGGCATCGCTGGGATAGGCGGAATCGGTACGACCATAGGCATGGATCATAAAATTGGTGCGCAGCGGATCAATACCCTTAACCAGCTTTGCCAATTTGGCATTGTCTTCAGCGCTTAGGGTCGCCGCACTGTCCGCAAAGGTCAGCACCAGCACGGGGAATGGACCATTCGGCAAGGTGGCGTTGGCCGGCGCCATCACAGACTTTTCCGCCTCAACCGCCTTTTTCTTAGCGGCTTTCTTTTTGGGCTTTGATTTTTTCTTAGGCTGTTTGGCGGAAGGCTTTTCTTTAGCGGTGCTAGCTTCAGCTGCATGGGTTTCGATCGCAGCAGTGGTCGGGGCAGGCGTTGCGGCGGTTGTCGCGGGGGCGGCAGGTGCCGCTAACGCAGCTGGTGCAGTAGTAGCAGGTGCAGCTGGTGCAGTAGTAGCAGGTGCCGCGACAGGTGCCGCGACAGGTGCAGCGAGTGTTGGTGTTGGTGTCGCTGGAGCTGCTGGAGCTGCTGCTTGGGCAGGCTTCGCCGCCGCCCCAGGAGCAGGAGCCGTGGTCGCTGGCGCAGCCGCCTTAGCCCCTTTGGTGGGCTTAGGGGGGGTGGGCACAGTGCCATCACCCGACAAAATGTTCAACAGCGCAGGTGATTTGTCCGCAGCAGCAGGCGGTGTCGTACCAACCGCACCAGAGCTGGCCGCCGCCCCGGAAGAACCTCCAGAAGCCCCCATAGACCCCGACATCGGAGCAGTGCTGGGCAGGCTTGGTAGATTGGGATTGTTGGCAACGCTGCCCGCATTTCCTTGAGCAGCAGACCCCTTAACCGCAGGGGCTGGTGCCGCAGCGGGCGCACCGGGCAACCCGGGCAGGCCTATACCGCCCGCAAGTGGGGCATCGGGCGGGGCGGGCACCGACGATTGCGCCCGTGCGCCGCCAATATCAACCGAAACAGCCACCAACAGGGTGAAACACAAAATCGAAAAAAGAACCGACAGACGCATCAGGATACCCCCAAAGCAGTGAGACTAAGCCGTTAAACGGCGACGCAATTCGTCATGCAAATTGGCGTTACTGGCATAGATGGTTCCACCGTGCAACACTTGGTCGCCGCCGTCAAGCTCGCTGACCATTCCGCCCGCCTCACGCACCATGATAATGCCCGCCGCGAGATCCCAGGGATAGCACCCCTCCTCCCAATAGGCTTCATAGCGCCCGGCAGCGGTATAGGCCAAATCCAACGCCGCCGCCCCCATCCGCCGCACGCCCGATACCTGCCCCGCGATGTTGTTCAGCTGCTTGGTGAATTTTTCCATCCGCCCTTTGGATCCCTTAAAGGGAATGCCCGTGGCCAACAGCGCGGTGTTCAGCTGATTGCGGGAGGAGACGCGCATGCGGCGATCGTTGACAAAGGCACCCCGCCCCTGCTCCGCCCAAAAAATTTCGTCCTTAATCGGGTCGTAAATAACGCCCGCCACGGGCTTTTTGCCTTCAACCAAGCCGATGGAGATGCAAAAATGCGGGATGGCGTGCAGAAAATTGGTGGTGCCGTCCAGCGGGTCAACGTAGAACGTCGGCTGATCGGGATTCAACGGCTTCGCCTCACTCTCCTCCGTAATCAGGTTGTAATCGGGTCTGGCCTTGCTAAGTTCACGCCGCAAAATCTCGTCAGAGCGCAAATCGGCGGCGGAGACAAAATCGGCGGGACCCTTCTGCGACACCTGCAGCTGATCCACCTCCCCAAAGTCGCGCACCAGGCCAAGAGCGGCTTTTTTGGCGGCCATCGCCATAACATTGATAATGGCGGACGGTTGACTCATAAATTTTCCCCTTAAATTACTTTGCGTTGCGCGCGGGCGTTGCGATATAGTTGTTCCAATTTAGAAATATACAGCCTGCGAAAATGTTGCGATGTCGAGAAACGGAGCGGCCAGGCGCGCCATAGCGCAGCGACGGCGGGAGTGTACATGGACGTACATGAGCACCGTATCACAGAGATCGTAACATTTGCAGCACTGTAGATTTCTAAAGTGGAATGACTATAGATGGTTTTACGGGCTAAAGCGCCGATGGTCAACTGGGGCAATGCCATAAGATGCTGAACGCCACCGCCATCACCATCACCCATGATATCAACAGCATGCGGCGGATTGCCGATGAGGTGGCGTTGCTGTTCGGCGGCAAAATCATGTGGCGCGGGAAGGCCGATAAGATTGATGAGGTCGCCAACCCCTATATCGACCAATTCATCCACGGCAAACTGGATGGCCCCATCCCCGTCTTAGGCTTTGGCGGGAAGTAGGGGGGAATGCTTGCAGCATTAAGTATGAATCTACTTAATGCTGCATATTCATAACTATGGCACAGGCGTACAGCTTGTCGTGCTAATTGTTTGGGTTCCAACACAATTAAAACATTTGCAAACATTTGTTCTGCCTCCAAACATGAATGGCGCACAGTGCCATGATTCGCAATAGCTTACTGTAGTATCGGAAGGTTTATTCTGATTACAAGTATTATCACAATTTGCAGTATCGCCTGTTTGCTGACATGATCCGACATTACGATGACTAATTTCATTAGAAGCCCAATTTTTGCTGATTGAATTACTAGTTGCTGTGCATATTTGGCAATTTTTAGCAATCTGTGCAGGAGACCCATTATTGCATTGATAGGTGATGTTACCAGACTGCGGGCTTGGACAGCTGACAGACCAAGTCAAACCATGCCCATAACTATTACCACCACTACTACATGCTGCTGGTGGTGTTACACAACTTCTCCCCGTTTCTCTAGGAGACCCATTACTGCATTGATAGCTGATGTTACCCGTTTGACCCGATGGACAGCTGGCCGTCCAAGTCGAACCATGCGTTTGACCACCACAATTTGCATAACAGGCTCCGCTGGTTTGACTCGTAACCCCATTAAGACATTGATAGTTTAGCGTTCCTGTTTGACCCGATGGACAGCTATTTGACCAATTTTCGGAATGCTGACGGCCATTGGAACAATCCGCTGGCTTAAAATTGATACAATCAAATTTGAACGACGTTGCGTTCCATTTGGATGCTTGATAGACCGTACATGCGTCAACTACCACATCGCAAACCATTTTACCGCTATCATTAAGCCGACAAAGTTTATTGGTGGAGTTGGTTCCCATACCGCTAAGGGATGAGGCAATTTGGGCGTTACCGAAGCTGACCATTTCGCCATAGCTGCGCGCCGCCACCATATCGTCGCCCGTGGCAACTACGCTAGAGGCAGCTGTATCCACTGCGGGACAGGGTGTGTTGATTACCCCATCTGGCCCCGCGCTGATCACCACCACCGCCACCCAACTGTCGGTCGGGCTGCTGGCCGTGCTGCCACGAAACAAACTCTTGCCGCTTGGTGCCGTGGCTGTCGCGCTGCCATAATCATAGGCACAATAGCCTAACCGACGTCCCCAGGCATCGGTGTTGGCTACATCTGTCCCCACAAATCCGCCATTGGTTGGCGCGGTAAAGCCTGTAATTGTTTCTGCAGAATAGGCAGGCGGCTCCAACACAAAATCCCCATCACTGTCCGCCGCCTTGCTGCTAAGCGTCATCAGCAGGCTGTTCAACAGCTGCTTATTGTCCTGTGTCCTTTGCATCTGGGTGGTCGCCTTGGTGGTCATCATCAACCGCGACAGCCCCACCCCCATCACCGCCATCAACGCCAACATCGCCAACATCATCGCAAACATATAGCCGCGATTGCTGCGCCATCCTCTCACCGTCTTATTGCCTGGACAGCCTGGTTTATGGGCAGAAACAGCGGCAGATGATTTCGATAATTTCATGACAGAAAACCCAATCTAAGGTGACCTACAACAAAGCCAGAATCGGACAAAAACAGTTACGCATGATAAAATGCTAACAATTTTATATGATGCTAGCATGACAAAGCTTAAAGCATTTGTAAAATCCTTTGCCGCCACTATCCCCTGCCCGCCTAAACATCCGACAACGCTTCCTAACCACCAACCTGCTTCTTGGCGCGTTTACGCAGGGCGGAATCGGGAATCCCCAAGGCCTCGCGGTATTTGGCCACCGTGCGGCGGGCAATGGTGACCCCCGTTTTGGCCAGCTCAGCCGCCAGGGTATCATCGGACAGAATTTTGCCCGTTTGCCCCTCCGCCGCCACCAATTTGCGAATTTGATCCTTAATCGCGCCCGCGGAGTGAATCCACCCGCCCGCTTCTTCCCCACCCAATTTCGAGCTGAAAAACAGCTTTAGGCTTATGACACCACGCGGGGTCAGGGCGGTTTTGTTGGCCGTCACCCGACTAACCGTGCTTTCATGCACCTCAACCGCCTGGGCAATATCCTTCAGCGTCATGGGCTTAAGATAGGCCAGCCCATGCTGCAAAAACGCCTCCTGCTGCCGCACGATTTCCGACACCACCTTCATGATGGTGATGGCGCGCTGGTGCATGGCTTTAGTCAGCCAATTGGCCGATTGCAAACATTCCTCAAGATAGCGCATATCATCTTTATTGCGGGCACGATCCTTAACCTGTTGATAATAATTGATGTTGACCAGAACATTGGGCAGCGTATCGGGGTTCAGCTCCACCGAAAATTGGTTGCCCGCCTGGCCATTGCTCACGGCGCGGATCACCACATCGGGCCCAAAGCTTAGCCCTGGATCGCCGCCAAAGGCCAACCCAGGCTTGGGGTTCAGCCGCCGCAGCCGTTGCACCATCTGCTTCATTTGCTCCAGGGGAACAGCGCACAGTTTGGCCAAGGGTTGCAGCTTTCCCTCCGCTACCAGATCTAAATGCTGCAACATAGTAGCAAAGGGGGCGGTCAACTCCTCCTTCGCCTGTAGTTGCAACGATAAACATTCGGCCAGATCGCGGGCAAACACGCCCGCCGGCTCACATTCCTGCAACAGGTGCAACACCTGCTCCACCGCGTCGTTATCCACCCCCAGGGTGCCGGCAATCTCCGTCCAGCTGCCGTGGATATAGCCCGCATCGTCCACAGTGTCCAACAGATACATGGCGATAACGCATTGGTGCGGATGCACGATAATCTCTTGAATCTGATCCGACAAATGATCGCGCAGGCTAAGCTTTGGCTGGCTTAATTGACTCAACCAGTCATCGTCCGAATCGCTAAAGGCCGATTTGCGGTTGGCGCGTTGCCACATCGATCCATCACCCAGCGCCTGTTGGCTAGCGCTGCTTGAAGCCTGAAACGGCCGATCCGCATCGCTGACCGTTGCCGTGGTCGTCGATTCCTGTGGCCGTTCCAACAGCGGGTTACGATTCAGCTCATCCCCGACAAAAATTTCCAACTCCGCGTTGCTGTATTGCAGAATTTTGATGGCCTGTTGCAGCTGGGGGGTTAAGACCAGCTGTTGACTTTGTTTTTGGACTTGGTTCATGCCAAAGCCGCCCGACCCCATGACCGCACCGCGGGGGGGTGCCGATGCCGCGCCAGATTGGGACGTGCCGTAATTGGGGGAAAAAGCCATTTTGGTATCCTTCTTGCATGCCTGGTGAACCATTCACTGTTGCACTGTACAAAACAAACCTTTCACCTTGGTAAATGCCGCCCCTAACCGCCCCTCCCTACAGCCTCAACCATCAATCAGGGCTGGCAAGCCGACCATTTTGCCGCTACAGTGGCCAGCAATTCCTTATAGCCTATCCGCCCCACGACTGCCCCCATGACTGCCCCCAGGACCAGCCTTTCCCCAGCCCGCCAGCCTGTCACCGCCGCCCTGCTGATTATCGGCAATGAGATTTTGAGTGGTCGCACGGTCGATCAGAATCTGAACTTCCTGGCTGTGCAGCTGTCGGAGGCGGGCATCACCCTGCAAGAATGTCGGGTGATTGCCGATGATATCCCCACCATTGTGCGCCATTTACAGGAACTTAGCCGCCAATACAGCCTGGTCTTTACCAGCGGCGGCATTGGCCCCACCCACGACGACATGACGGCTGAGGCGGTGGCGATAGCCTTTGATTGCCCGCTGGAGCCGAATCAAATCGCCCTGGATCGCCTGTTGGTGTTTTACGGCAGCACGGATCAGTTGACCCCCGCCCGCCGCAAAATGACCCTGTTGCCACGCGGTTGCGGCCTTATCGACAATCCTGTTTCAAGCGCGCCAGGCTTTGTGGTTGGCAATGTCTATATCATGGCGGGCATTCCGCGCGTTTTTCAATCGATGGTATCATCGCTGCTGCCCAGCCTTAGCACGGGGCAGGCCTTTGTCAGCCGCACCATCCGCTGCCCCGTCGGCGAAAGCCTGATTGCCGACATCCTGACCGATGGCCAGGCCGCCTACCCCAGCCTGCAAATTGGCAGCTATCCCTATATAAAGGATGGCATGCCCCACACCGCCGTGGTCACCCGCGGCCAGGATGCGGAACTGGTCGGGCGTTGCACCGCCGCGCTGTTCACCCAGATTCAGGAACGGGTGCCCGATGCCATGCGCGATCCTGCTTAAGCCGCGTGCCTAGCCGCCGCCGCCGCTAACCCCCATTCGATCCGTGATAGAAAAACCACCCCAGACCAGTGGTAAAGGCGATACAGCCGTACAGCGCATGTTCCGCCCATACCAGCCCTAAGGATCGATGCTGCTGATAGGATCTGGCCAACATCACCCCCGCCACGACCGACAGGGTGGGGGCAACCCAGTTGTGAAAAATCAGATGGGTGACCCCAAAGGCCAAACTGTTGGCCACCAGCATCGCAACATTGGTGGGGAACAGCGATTGATAGCGGCGAAAGAAAAAACTGCGAAAAATAACCTCCTGCGGCAGGGCGGATAGCAGCGGGTATAGCGTCATCACCGCCATCCACTGTACCGTCGCCAACCGTGGAAAACTAAGGAAGCGTTCGGGCACCAACAGTTGGGTCAGGGCGGCCGAGGCCACCACCACCAGCATCAGCCGCAAGCCTATGCCCCAAACAATGCGGCGGCGCGCGGCGCGCGTGGTGGCAGATGTGGTAACGGGCATGGTGGCGCGCGTGGTGGCGGGCATGGTAACGGGCATGGTGGCGGGCATCATCCATCGCCCCGCCCATTCCTGCCGCCAGTCGATTTTTTGCCGCATCAGCCATACCACCGCATACAGCAGGGCGACAAACAACAGGCCGAACAACAGGCCGCCATGCGATTTTACCGAAAACACCACAAAGGGCGTGCCGAACAGCACCAGCATCTCGATCAGCAGCCATCGATTGCGACGATTGATTTTTAGCCATGCCATTTCATGTTCTCCTGATGCGATCGTAGTCACCCCGCCCGCCACTATGATCAGAATGGGTGCGTTCGCAAAGCCCCTTGCACCTCCTTACACCCCCTTACGCCCCATTCTCCCGCCGATTTATCGGCATCTGACAGCCGCCCCGCGCCATCTGCATCACCCATGCTAGCCCGCCACCACCCGTTCCCACCGCCTTCGCCGCAAAAATGACTGGCATACAGCCAACCCCAAGATTAAAATGATTTTTTGCTTGACTTTATCTGTTATTCATATATTGTTTTTTTAAATTTGCATTATTAGAGGTGACCATGCAAACATCAGCTCCTGCCAAATTTACAAATTGTGTATTGGTACAAATTTGTTTTGATCCAAATGAGACTATACAAAACAGGCGATATCGTGGTGCCAGTGGATCAATTAAGATTCATAGCCAGCTTCTTACTTTTAACGATCCATTAACAATTGAAAAGCAAAATCACGAGATTAATTGCAGACGTTTTCAGGATGCAGGCCAAAGCATAACAGATCGGCCTCTACGATTTAGAATATCTAATGATATAAAAAAAGCTCTAGAGCCAGGGAAAAGCGCTAAGGAAATTAGCAATTTTGCTAAGGAATTTTTTAATTTTGCTTCAGACAATAATGCTCCTATTCATGTAATAGTAAATAATAGATTATCTTTAAACTCTCTGCGGATTTTAGATCCTAAAACGAGTTCACCGCAAGCATTGGCTAGCGCCTTGAGTCAATCTTACTTTGCAGCACTTGAATGTTACGAAACTCATAACCTTATAAACGGTATAAGGCGCTAATCCTTCGCTCTTCAGAATTGTGGTTAGGGGCGGGGTTAGTTGCGTGGCTTGACTATCGGATGGACAGGGGGCGGGGTTAGTTGCGCGGCTTGACTATCGGATGGGCAGGGGGCGGAGTGTTCCCCATCTACATTTTTTAAGAGGGCGGCGGCGTATTCCCCCCTCCCCATGCGGAGAGAGTGTTTGGATTCCCCCTCCCCTAGGCGGGGGCGTGTTCCCCTTTGTTCCCCCTCCCCTCGGCGGGAGGGGGTTAGGGGGAGGGGGCGAAAAAAGACAGGGGCGGGGGAAAAAAGAATGGGGGGCGGGGGTTACGAAAAAATAAGGGGTAGGGAGTTATAGGGCAGGGTCAGTAATGGGATCAACAGATGGAGGGGAATCCTGCAATTCTTTCAACAACACCTCCAAACACCCATCAATATTCTGCAGAACCTCATGATTCCAAAAACGGATTACCCGAAAATTGTGTGTTTGCAGATACAGGGTTCGATCTGCATCACACTGACTGCCATCATGTTGCCCGCCATCAATTTCCACGATCAGACGCTGTTTTAGGCACACAAAATCCGCCACATACCGGCCATCGATTGCAAATTGCCTGCGAAATTTAACCCCAAGTTGCCGATCGCGTAGGCGTTGCCAAAACATTCTTTCCGCGTCCGTAAGGTTTTTACGCATCGCCCGCGTAAAATCTTTCAAATAGGGAGGGTACGGCTGACGCATGGCAAAGATGGCAAAGTTCGTTGGATACCCCCCACCGGATCGCTGGCGCGCTCCGACTCCCCCGCAAGGGGAGAGTGTTTTTCGCAACATTTTCATAGCATTAGAGCTGCGCGATAACAATCCCCCACCGCCGGGGTGGAGTGTATTCCCCCTCCACCTACGGAGAGAGTGTTTGGATTCCCCCTCCCCTAGGCGGGGGCGTGTTCCCCTTTGTTCCCCCTCCCCTGGCGGGAGGGGGTTAGGGGGCGGGGGAGTAAAAAGAGCAGGAGGGGGCGAAAAAAGTGGCAGGGGCTACGAATAGCCGCAGAAAAAGGCTGGATGCATCCGCACCAAAGTCGTCATCCTCCGCGAAGGCGGGGGATCCATACGGCGGCGAGATTATGGCAGGCGGCAACAGGGCACTGGATCTCCGCCTACGCGGAGATGACAATAGAGAGGTAGCGCGGATGAGTGCGATGCATCCGCATCACAATGTCATTCTACCCTTTATGGGTAGAATCTCAAATCCTAACCGCTGCACAGGCGGCACGGACGGTAAGGAGATCCTACTCACAAGGAGTAGGATGACAACAGAGTGGTGGGAATAGCGGGGGTAGGATGACAACGGAGTGACGGCAATAACGAGGCTTGGATGACAGCGCTGTGGCGAGAACGGTAGGCCTAGACGGACACGGTGCTGGCGCCCAAGCCCCGCCCTTTTTGCCCACAACCGCTTTCTTACCTAACCCGCACCCACCTATCATTCAACCAAACCCACCACCACCAATCCACAAAATTTTTCTTGACATAATATATTTCTCTTTTTAATTATTTTCATGGTTTTATTAATTATGAAAAGTAAAGGTAATTATGATGGGATCTATTGCTGCAGGGTTCAATTCAGGTGGAGACGATGATTTATGGAGTTCAAGCAATCGTATTCCGTGGGCCTTTGGCTCCCAACCCCAGGGATCGACCCAGCAATGCCATGCCATCATGTGCATTGTATATGACGCTCCGTCCCATACAATTGCTACAGAATTTGGCTTAATTCAATCAAATGGAAGAGCCTTTAGCATTCATCCATTTCCTGAAGAACTCTACCCCCTCTCGCATCCCAATACTGAACAAAACAATAAGTTAAATACCTATAGCCCAGATCATCTAACTGAACTTTTCAAAGTCAAAGGACAAAGTTTTAGGGACAATAACATCCAATCTCAATTCGGATTAATTGAAGTTGTGCAATTAACTGTTTTAAATTATCCAAGCAATGATGAACGATTTGTAAAAACTGTCAATTTTCTATTAGGGCGACTTGATGATCCTACCTATGGAAGCTTAAGCTTACCGTATCGGGCATATTTATCGCAACATGAAGTCCACACCACAAGCAATCAATATGAATTTCCCGTTATTATTACAAATGCGCTCACGAACGCTCTTATTGAAGCAAGTCAAAACAGGCAGCATTAGTCAGCAATTATCCTAATCTTTTTAGCCTTAAGTGTTTAAGTCTTTGGTGTTAATCTTGGGATGGGGAACGGCGAATCATCCCCCCCATTCATGTGTAGCTTCTGGTATTGCCTAGCAATATATTTCCCTACAAATCACTCCAACAACGATAGGACAGACCAACCCCTAAGCTGGAACGCCGCGGCTGGTGGAGTATTCGAAATGCAGGGGGGTGTCGGGATAGACCAGTGGGTGAATGGCGTGGGCTGCCGCGGCGGCCTCCGCAAAGCCGGTCAGGATCAGCTTTAACTTGCCCTCATAATGGGCAATATCGCCAACCGCGAACACAGCGGGCAGGGTGGTTCGCCCCGTCACCGCCTCAACCGCAATATGGTTACGGGTCAGCCCCAATCCCCAATCGGCAATCGGCCCCAATTCCATCGACAGGCCAAAAAACGGCAACAGGTTATCGGCGGGCAGGCTGCGGCGGTTGCCATCCAAATCCTCAACCACCACCGCACTAAGGCGTTGTCCATCCCCCTCCAACCCCGCCAGTTGATAGGGCACCACCAGGTCGATTTTGCCGCTGGCACACAATTCCTCTAACTGTCTGACCGATTCGGGGGCGGCGCGAAATTTGGGACGGCGATGCACCAACGACACCTGCGCCGCTATCGGAGCCAGGCTTAGCGCCCAATCAACCGCCGAATCCCCTCCGCCAGCAATGACCAGGCGTTTGCCGCGAAAGGCCTCCCGCTGCTTCACGAAATACTGCACGGGCGCGGGGTTGCCATCCGACGCCCCCTCATAGCCCTCAATCCCATCCAACGGTGGACGGTTGGGGCCAAACGCCCCCGCCCCCGCCGCGATAATCACCGCCCTGGCCTCAATCTGCGTACCATTGCTGGTCACCACCTGCCAGCCCGCCGCATCGGCCAGCGGTTGCAACCGATCCACCCGCTGATTCAGGTGATAGGTGGGGGAAAAGGGCGCCGCCTGCGCCTGAAGCTTTTCAATCAGCTCCGCCGCCATGATTTGCGGATAGGCGGGAATGTCGTAGATCGGCTTTTCGGGATACAGCGCCACACACTGCCCCCCCACCGCATCCAGGGTGTCAACCACATGGCATTGCAGCTTTAGCATGCCGCACTCAAACACGGCGAACAGGCCGACTGGCCCCGCCCCAATTACCACCACGTCGGTTTTGTGAATTTGCATCATGCATCCTTTATAGCGTTTTCGCGGCGCAAGGGAAGATGGCAAAACAATCCGATTGCGGGGCGGGCATCGAAATCTTTTTCTATAGTCATTCCCCTTTAAAAATCTACAGTGCTGCAAATGCTTTGACTTCTGCGATACGGTGCTCATGTACGTCCGTGTACACTCCGCTCCGTTTCTCGATCTCATAACATTTTCGCAGGCTGTAGATTTCTAAATTGAAACGACTATAGGCCACCAAATCCGCTCTACCCACAAACTTATCCACAGGCGGTTTCGGCCAGCCTAGCCCCCATCGCCCGCGCCAAAATCCCCGTGGCTCAAGCATTTGCATCTTGACAACCCACCCATTCCCATGCTATCCCATAGATTACCACCAACTTTTATCCTAAGCCCATTTGGGATCATGTTTCTTTCGACCTTCCACAACCGAATCGACAAAAAGGCGCGGGTTTCCGTGCCTTCGGCCTTTCGCTTGGCTCTGGCGGGGGAGGCTTTTCAGGGTGTCGTGCTGTTCCGATCCTATCGCCATGATGCGTTGGAGGGGTGTGGGCTGGTACGGATGCAACAGCTTAGCCAGCGTCTGGATCAGCTGGCCGCCTTTTCGGATGAACAGGAACAGCTGGCCACCAGCATTTTTGCCGATGCGGAGGCGTTGAGTTTTGACAGTGAGGGGCGGGTGACCCTGTCCGACCGCCTGCGTGCCCATGCGGGGCTGGAGGAGGAGGCGGTGTTTGTTGGCCAGGGCGCAACCTTTCAAATCTGGCAACCCAAATTGTTTGAGCAGCATTTGGCCAAGGCGCGGGATCGGGCAAAAGCGCAAAAACTAAGCCTGGCGGGCATCAATCTGCCCGGGCTAAACCCTGCAACCGGGGGCTAACAGCATGAATGGCGTCATCAACGGCAATGCTTCTTCAGCGCCCTTGAATGTGCAGCCCACCTTGCAGCATCAGCCCGTCATGCTGGCCGAAGTGTTGCAGTACCTGAACCCCAAAGCGGGGCAGGTGATTGCCGATGCCACCTTTGGCGGTGGGGGCTACAGCCGCGCTATTCTGAACATTCCTGGCACCACGGTTTATGGATTTGACGCCGATCCGGCGGCACAGCCACGGGCGCGGGCGTTGGCCAAAGAATTTGAGAAAGAGTTTGATGGCAGGCGGGGCGGTGACCGCCTGCGCTTCTTCCACGGCTTTTTCGATGAAATCCCTCAGCATTTGGCGCAAGCCAACCTACCCACCAGCCGCTGTCTGGATGGCCTGGTGTTCGACCTTGGCCTGTCATCCTTTCAGCTAGACGATGGCCAGCGCGGCTTTTCCTTTTCTAAGGATGGCCCCCTGGACATGCGCTTTGCGGGCGCGGGGCTAAGCGCCGCCGATGTGGTCAACACTTATGCCGAAGCTGACCTGGCCAACATTTTTTATGTGTATGGGGAGGAGCGTTTTTCCCGCCGTATCGCCCGCAAGGTGGTGGAGCAGCGGCAGCAAGCCCCCCTGACCACCACCCGCCAACTGGCCGATCTGATTGCCGGCTGCATCGGGCGGCCACGCGGCGATGGCCAGCGGGAAAAAATTCACCCCGCCACCCGCTGTTTTCAGGCCTTGCGCATTTTTGTGAATGATGAGCTGCGGCGGCTGGAAAGTGCGCTAGCCAACGCGCTCAGCCTGCTGCGCCCATTGGGGCGGCTGGTGGTGGTCAGCTTTCATTCGCTAGAGGATCGCATCGTCAAACAGTTTTTGCAAAAGCATCATGGCGCCGTTTTGCCCAACAACACACCCGCCACCGCCTGGTTCGACATCTTAACCCGCAAGCCCATTGCCCCAACTGCGGCCGAAATTGCCGATAACCCCCGTGCCCGATCCGCCAAGCTGCGGGCGGCCTGTCTGATAACCCCCAACTAATTGTTCCTTTTAACCACCAACCCCCTTCCCCATCATTACCCTTAAGGAGCCCGCCGCCATGTCTATCTCTGTATCATCGTCACGGGTTTCCTATCAACGCCACACCCCCTATTGGCTGCTGCTGCTACCCGCCTTGGCGGTCATCAGCCTGTTTGTGATTAAGTACCAGGTTAGCGAGCTGAATCGACAAGTGATTCAGTTGGAAACCGACATGAGCCAGTTGGGCGACCGTGAACGGGTGTTGCAGACCGAATGGACCTATCTGAATCGGCCAGAATATCTGCAAAAGCTCAACGACCGCTTTCATCATTTGCAGGCGCCCTCCGCCGACCAAATTGTCGATTGGGCTGAGGTTAATAGCCGCCTTAGCACCGCTCAGCAGGGGGCATCGCTTCTAACGGCGCCCGCCAACGACAACGCCCCCGTCGGCAACAAGCCTGCCATCGCCCTTCCCTCGCCCAATGATGCTGGCACCGTGGGTCAGGACAAATTGGCCAAACCTGGCGAAGGCACCGACCATGGCCTGGATAAGGGCAACGTAGGCAACCACAACAGCCCGAAAAGCGGGGGATCTAAGCAATGAATCGTCGTTCAGGCATGAATCAGCGGGTAGACTGGTGGATCATGCTGCGGCAATTTTGGCGCCGCAGCCGAAACTGGCAGTTGACGGTGTCGTCTGCACGGGGTACCGATAGACTTCATGGCTCCGCGCATGTTGAGCTGCAAGAGAAATTGGCGGAAAAATTGGGTGAAAGGGTGATGCAGGGGCGGTTAAAGTTTTTATCGATACTGTGCACGCTGGCCTTCAGCCTGGTTTGTTTGCGCCTGGTTGTTCTGATGGTTTTCACCTCGGCGGATGAACAAAAGCCGCAAACTGTGGCCGCCGTGGTGCAAAAGCGCGGCGATATTGTGGATCGCAACGGCCTGGTGCTGGCCACCAATCTGCAAACCACCTCGCTATACGCCAACCCAAAGCAAATTCGCGATCCCGCGGTAACGGCCAGCAAATTGGCCTCCGTCCTGCCGCAAGTGAATGGCGATGCGCTGAAAAAACGCCTAAGCGATTCTAAAGGCTTTGTTTGGCTGGTGCGCCACCTTACGCCGCAGGAAACCGATGCGGTCAACCGACTGGGGCTGCCCGGGGTTTATTTTCAGGCGGATTGGCGCCGCACCTATCCCTTTGGCGATGATGCCGCCCATCTGGTTGGCCTTAGCGATGTGGACAATTTGGGGGTTGCCGGCATTGAAAAGGGCATGGACAAGCAATTGGCGGCTGGCCAAACCGTTCAGCTGGCCATCGACATTCGTTTGCAGCATGTGGTGCGGGATGAGTTGCTTAAATCGATTCAGGCCTATAACGCGGTTGGGGGTATCGGCCTGGTGATGGATGTGCGCAATGGCGAAATCGTCAGCATGGTTTCCCTGCCCGACTATGATCCCAACAAAAGCGGTGAGTCTGGCAAAACTGCCGCTGCCGCTGCTACTGCGACAACGGGCAAAGGGTTGGCCAAGGCTGCTGCTGGCACGCTGGCAACCCCTGCCCGCATGGCGTCAGGCAAAAATGCGCTGAAGGAGGCGATGTTTAACCGCGCCACCCTGGGCGTTTACGAAATGGGATCAACCTTTAAGCTGTTTACCATCGCCTCTGGCCTGGAATCTGGCCTGTTTAAGCTAAGCGATGTGGTGGATGCCA
>JBILMH010000066.1:0-3026 GCA_044375625.1 Alphaproteobacteria bacterium | reverse complement strand
GCACACCGCGCCGTCGTCCCCGCCACAAAATGCTCCAGCAGTTTATCCTGCTTCGCCTTGCTTAATCGACTCTTCCTCATCCCCTATCCAGTAACACATACCTGCGTTATCTGGTACAGCCCCAAAAGGAATTATGACGGCGGAGTGTTGGGGAAAAAGGAATGGTTGGTAGATGGTGTCGGTGATACGGTTGGCAACAGCTGATCTAAGCGCAAATTGGTTTGCAACAGGTTAACCCGTGCCGTGCCGTTGAAAACCCCGCCCCCGACGGCCTCGCTCTGAATCAGTTGGCGCACGCGATCTGTGGGAACGGTGCGAGTGGCGGCAATGCGGTTGGATTGTGCCAACGCGCTGTCCAGCGGGATAAAGGGATCCAGCCCGCTAGCGCTGCAATCGACGGGTGGGGTTTCTGCAGCGTTCGGCGTAACAGCAGGCGCACAGGCGATGACCAGCCGCCCATCCTGGCGCAGGCGATGGCGCTCCTTCGGGTTGCTGGCGGGCATGGTGGCATAGTCGAAACCGAAAGGGCTGTTCAGATATTGCGGTTGGGTAAATTTCTGGCCAATCAGGCTGCTTCCCACCAGCTGGCCATCATGCAACAGCGGGCTGCCCGCCGCCTGAGACGGCCACAACAGCTTGCCCGCCGCCCAAATCACCGCTGGATACACCCCCCCCAACAGCAGAGTCAGCAGCGGTAGCAGCAGGATGGAGCGCTTGAGGGATCGCCAAAAAATCATGGTTACGCCCACCCCATCCAACGAACCAGCCCATCAATCAGCGTAATCCCGACAAAGGGCGTCACGATGCCGCCTAGGCCATAGATCAACAGGTTGCGACGCAACAGGGCTGAGGCGGGCAGGGGGCGATAGCGCACCCCCCGAAGAGCCAGCGGAATCAGCACCACAATAATCAGGGCGTTAAAAATAATGGCCGACAAAATCGCACTTTGCGGATTGGCCAGCTGCATGACATTCATCGCCTGCAATTGGGGAAAGGCACCGACGAACAGGGCAGGCAGCACCGCAAAATACTTGGCCAAATCGTTGGCGATGGAAAAGGTGGTCAGCGCGCCACGGGTAATCAACAGCTGTTTGCCGATGCCGACAATCTCAATCAATTTGGTGGGGTCGGAGTCTAAATCCACCATATTGCCCGCCTCACGCGCGGCCTGGGTACCGCTTTGCATCGCCACGCCAACATCCGATTGCGCCAGCGCGGGGGCGTCGTTGGTGCCATCGCCGCACATCGCCACCATGCGGCCAGCCGCCTGTTCGGTACGAATATAGTGCAGCTTATTTTCGGGCGTTGCCTGGGCAATCACATCATCCACCCCTGCCTCTGCGGCAATCGCCGCCGCGGTCAGCTTATTGTCACCGGTAATCATCACCGTTTTGATGCCCATGCGCCGCAATTCGGCAAAGCGTTGGCGGATGCCAGTTTTGATGATGTCTTTCAGGTGGATAACCCCCAACAGCCTGGTTCCCTCCGCCGTCACCTCCCCCACCGCCAGCGGCGTGCCGCCAGAGCGGGCAATGCTTTCAACCGCCAGCGCGAATTCCTTAGAGGGGTTGTTAAGCGCAGAATAGCCGGGCGCATCCTGCCCCGCCTGTTCGGTCAGGTAATTCAGGACGGCATCCACCGCCCCCTTGCGAATTTGGCGATCGGGCAGGTTGATGCCACTGGTGCGGGTTTGGGCGGTAAATTGCACAAACTGTGGCGTGTTTTGGGTCAGATCTCGGTTCGCGACGCCATAGCGCTTCAGCGCCAATTCAACAATGCTGCGCCCCTCAGCGGTCTCATCAGCCACCGAACTAAGCCAGCAAGCCTCGGCCAGATCAGCCATCTCCACCCCCGATAGCGGCAAAAAATCGCTGGCCATCCGATTGCCCAGGGTGATGGTACCAGTTTTGTCCAGCAGCAGCACATCAATGTCGCCCGCCGCCTCCACCGCCCGTCCCGACACCGCCAGCACGTTAAAGCGCAACAGTCGGTTCATCCCCGCAATGCCAATCGCCGACAACAGGCCGCTGATGGTGGTTGGGATCAGGGCGACCAGCAGGGCGGCCAGCATGGCGGGGGGCAGGGTTGCGCGCATGGCGGCGGCCTGCACCAACAGGCTGGCGGTTACCAACAGAAACAACAGGCTGAACCCAACCAACAGGATGTGCAACGCCATTTCATTAGGGGTTTTTTGCCGCTGTGCCCCCTCAACTAGGGCGATCATCCGATCCAAAAAGGTGTGGCCATGCGCCACGGTCACCCGCACCCAGATGGTATCCGACAGCACCATGGTGCCGTTGGTCACCGCCGAACGATCCCCGCCGCTTTCGCGGATTACTGGCGCCGATTCCCCCGTAATTGCCGATTCATCGATTGAGGCTATGCCCGCCACCACCTCGCCATCACAGGGAATCACATCGCCAACACGGCACAGGACGATATCATCGATGCTTAAATCGGGGGCAGGCACAATGCTAAAGTCGGTTGCCCCCGCGCTGCTAACCTTTTTGGCCAGAGTCTGACTGCGAAAGGCGCGCAAAGTTGAGGCCTGCGCCTTGCCCCGCCCCTCCGCCAGGCTTTCGGCCAGATTGCCAAACAACACCGTTGCCCACAGCCATGCCGCCACCTGCCACAAAAAAGCGCTGGTGGTTGTGGTCGGGATAGCGGGTTGCATGCTGCTGCCCACCGCGCTGGCGCTGACCGCTAAGGCCATGACGGCGGTGATCATCATGACGGGATTTTTGGCCAGGCGGCGTGGATGCAGCTTTAAAAACGCCTGCCCCAGCGCCGGCCATATCAGCGCCGACGACAACAGGGATGGTGGGGGTTGTAGCAGGGCAACAGTGTTCATGGCCACAACCATACTACAGGCCAGCAAAGGATTCCAGCGGTCATTGCGTGCTAGATAGTGTAGTCATGAGATAGAAAGCATGTTATAAGTTTCCTGTTTTGTTGTTTTTAAGCAGGAGTTTTTGTTATGGATAAGACCCCGATTCACCATCGCCATGATTTATCGGACAAGGTTT
>JBILMH010000065.1:0-3037 GCA_044375625.1 Alphaproteobacteria bacterium | reverse complement strand
TAATGGTGTACCAAAGACACATTTTGAGCTATTTTTAAAGGAGTGCGAATGGCGTTTTAACAACCCATCGCCAAAGTCACAATTAGATAAGCTAAAACAATTGGTTATTGAACGCTTAACATAGTTATCTGGTACAGCCCCTTCCTTTTTTCCAGTCTCCTCTTCTTTATGGTTAGAGCTTTTGCACACCCATCAAAATCGGGTTCCCTGAAATGCCGATACCTTTAGCCGACAGCCCGCGCCCCGATCCCGAATCGTTTCTAACCGATCCTGAGGGGCGGGCACGGGGGCGTCTGAAGATATATTTTGGCGCTGCCCCTGGTGTTGGCAAAACCTATGCCATGCTGTTGGCCGCCCAAGCCCGTAAGGCTGATGGTGTTGACGTTATCGCGGGGGTTGTCGAAACCCATGGCCGTGAGGAAACCGCCAGCCTGCTTAAGGGCATCCCCATCCTGCCGCGCCAACGAATTGAACAGCGCGGACAGCTGTATCATGAATTTAACTTAGATGACGCCCTGGCGCGTCACCCCCAACTGATTTTGATGGATGAGCTGGCGCACACCAATGCCCCCTCCAGCCGCCATCCCAAACGGTATCAGGATATTGAGGAGTTGTTGGCGGCGGGCATCGACGTTTACACCACCCTGAACGTCCAGCATATGGAAAGCGTTAACGACGTCGTCGCCCAGATTACCAAGATTATCGTGCGCGAAACCGTGCCCGATAGTGTGGTGATGGAGGCGGATGAGGTGGTGTTGGTGGATCTGCCCCCCGCCGAGCTATTGGAACGGTTGAAGGAGGGTAAGGTCTATGTACCGGCACAGGCCGCACGCGCCATGCGCAACTTTTTTCAACAAGGCAAGCTGACCGCCCTGCGTGAACTGGCCTTACGTTGCACGGCCGAACGGGTGGATGATCAGATGGTCACCTACATGCGCCGCCATGCCATTCAGGGGCCGTGGCCAGTTGGGCAACGGTTGATGGCCTGCCTGACCGCTGACAGCGATCCGATTCGCTTGGTGCGCGCCACCCGCCGCTTTGCTGAGGCTATCCACGCCAAATGGTTGGCGGTGTATGTTGAGCAGTTAAGCCATGATGAAATGATTGACCCGGCCAGCGATGCTATAAACAAAGCTTTGCGGCTGGCTGAGGAATTGGGCGGGGAATGTCATACCCTGTCGGGATCATTGGCCGCCCGTGAGTTTGTGCATTTTGCCCGCAACCACAACATCACCCAATTGGTGGTCGGGGAAATCGCCCGATCCCCGCTCTCCTTGCTACTAAAACCATCCCTAAGCCAACGGCTGTTGCGGCTGGAAAGCGGCATCGCGGTGCAGGTGATTGCCACCAGTGAGCCTGAAAACCGGCCAAGCCCTGGCCATCGCAGGCGGGTTCGCGACTTAAGCAACTTTGGGCGCATTTATGATTGGCGTTCCTATGTTTACAGCATGCTGGCGGTGGTGGTGGCGGGCGGCGTCGCCTGGTTTTTTAGCCATTTCCTGAATTTATCGGCCATTTCCATGGTTTTCCTGACCGCGGTTATGTTCAGCGCCGTTAGCTTTGGCCTGGCGCCATCGCTGCTGGCCAGCCTGCTAAGCTTTATTTTGTATGATTATTTTTTCATGCCGCCGCTGTACAGCATTGCCTTTTTTGATCCCGAACATTTTTTCACCCTGATGGTTTATCTGTTGGTGGCCAGCATAAACAGCGATCTGGGCGATCGCTTGCGCAACCAATCCTCCCTAGAACGACGGCGGCAGCGCAACACCAATTTGCTTTACGCCCTTTGCCAACAACTGATGCTGACCAACAATGAAAAAGAGTATTTGCGCATTCTGGCCGCCAAGGTGATCGAACTGACCCAGGCAGAAGTTTTGATTCTGCAGGAAGATGGCGGCAGCCTGCGCCTGCTGGATGATGGATTGGCCAGTCTGACCCTGAATGAAACCGATTGGGCGGCGGCCAATTGGTGCTGGAATAAGGTTGAGGAGGCCGGCTTGCAAACCGACACCCTGCCAGGGGCGGGCTATAATTTTCGGCCAATTCGGGGGCAGCATGGGGTGGTTGGCCTGATTGGGATTAAGCCGGAACGACCCAGCATCCTACTGCAACCAGAATGGCGCCGCTTGGTGCAACAACTATGCACCCACACCGCCCAGGCTATTGAGGCGCAACGGGGGATGCAGGCTTAGCCCTTTTGTTAGAGGCTGGGTATAGCCGATGATGGCCAAACGATTGATGGCGGCATCACCGCATACCCATGAATGTTAACCAGCCTTTAACGCTTATTTCAGCTTTGCTGGCGATGATGAGGGGGAAAGCCAGAAATCTTATAGTTGTTCCAATTTAGAAATATACAGCCTGCGAAAATGTTACGAGATCGAGAAACGGAGCGGAGTGTACATGGACGTACATGAGCACCGTATCACAGAGATCGTGATATTTGCAGCACTGGAGATTTTTAAAGTGGAATGACTATAAAATCTTGATCACCCCCCTTTAGGTTGCCATGTCATGTTGGCATTTCGACAAAAATTGCGCCGCCCTCTTTCCTTAAGCTTTAAGATTTTGGGACCCATGGTCTTGACCGTGGTTCTGCTGACCACCGGGCTGTTGTGGGTTCACTACACCATCACCACCCCTCCCTGGCGCCTAGTTCTGCTAACGCTTCCCATAACCGCGATGGTGGCGATTATCAGCTTTGAAGTTTTTTTGCTACGCCCCCTGCGTCAGTTGCAGGCGGATCTTCGCGGCCTAAGCCCTAAGAAAACGCAACTGATAGGGGACTATGCCGCCGATGAGTTGGGCGAATTGGCACGAGCGATTAAACAAACTTTTGACCAATTGCGACGCCTGGACAGCCAATTTCAGGCGATTGGCCAAAATCTGCCTGGGATCATCTATCGATCCTTTGCGGGCAGTGATCGCCCCACCTTTTACATGTCAGAGGCCTGCAAAACCCTAACCGGCTATCCGTCCAGCGATTTTCTGTACAACCGCGTGCGGCGTTGGCGCGATATTATCCACCCCGACGATA
>JBILMH010000064.1:0-3251 GCA_044375625.1 Alphaproteobacteria bacterium | reverse complement strand
CATCCCCAATCATTCCCGAATATTTGATGTGTGCCCCCGATTTTTATGAGGTCAGCTATATCATCAACCCCTGGATGCGCCCCGATCAGTGGGCACAGGAGAAAGACGTTTGGCTGGCCAAGGCCAAGCAGCAATGGGGCGCCCTGAAAGACACCATCGAATCCTTGGGCTGGCGGGTGCGGCTGATCCCACCTGCCAACGGTTTGCCCGATATGGTGTTCAGCGCCAACCATGCCTTTGTGCTGGGCAAAACCGCCCTGATTGCCCGTTTCGCAACGAAGGAGCGGGCGGGGGAATCGCCCCTGGCCGCCCAGTGGTTTGCCGATAATGGCTTTCGGGTTGAGCATCCAACCGCCGTGTTTGAAGGCGGTGGGGACGCCCTGTATGACAGCGCGCTGGATGTGATTTTCATGGGGCATGGCTTTCGAAGCCAGCTGGCCGCCGCCGCCGAATTGCAGGCGCTGTTCAACAAAACCGTCGTGCCGTTGCAACTGGTGGACGACCGATTCTATCACCTGGACACCTGTTTTTGCCCGCTGCTGAACGGCTATGCCATGGCCACGCCGCTGGCCTTCACCGCTGAGGGGTTGGCCACCCTGCGCCAGTATTACGGCGACAAACTGCTGTTGGTGGATGATCAGGCGGCGGTTCATTTTGCCTGCAACGCGGTGGTGCATGGCCAGAATATCGTGTTGCCAACCATTACCGATGGCCTGCGCCAGAATTTGACCAGCTTAGGCTTTGCCCTGCACGAATTGCCGTTGGATAGCTACCTGATGGCGGGCGGTGCCAGCCGCTGCCTAACCCTGAAATTAACCGATTAGCAGCGGTTTGGGTGCAAACTGTTTAGCGGCACGGGTGTTGCCATATAGTCGTTCCAATTTAGAAATATACAGCCTGCGAAAATGTTGCGAAATCGAGAAACGGAGCGGAGTGTACATGGAAGTACATGAGCACCGTATCGCAGAGATCGTGACATTTGCAGCACTGTGGATTTTTAAAGTGGAATGACTATAGGTGTTGACACCACCTGCCTGCTGATGGAGCCTATAGGGTATGGAAGACGCCGCAATTTTTGATTCTGCCCGCCAGGCGCTGTACGTGCTGTTGATGATCAGCGCGCCGATCATGCTGGTCGCCCTGACCATCGGGTTTGTCATTTCCCTATTCCAGGCGCTGACCCAAATGCAGGAACAAACCTTGGCCTTTGTGCCAAAGATTCTGTTGGTTTTCGTGGCGCTGTTGGTGCTGATGCCCTTTATGTACAGCACGCTGCGCACCTTTACGGAGGAAATTCACGATCGCATCATCCAAATTGGCACGGGCAAGGGATAGCCGTGGTGCAATACAGCCTGGATCAGCTGCTAAGCGGCAATTTATACGCCCTGCTGTTGATCTTTATGCGCATTGGCGGGGCGATGATGTTTTTGGCGGGTTTGGGGGAAAGTTTTATTCCTGCCCGTGTCCGCCTGGGGCTCAGCATGCTTATCAGCCTGTTGTTGTTGCCGATATTGGGATCGCAATTGCCCGAACCATCGGCGCAATTGGGCATCGTGTTTCACCAATTGGCCACCGAGCTGGTCATCGGCTTTACCATTGGCCTGGTCAGCCGACTGATGCTTGCGGCTTTGGCCAGCGCTGGCACCTTTATCGCGTTCCAAGTCAACTTAAGCAACGTGTTCACCCATGATGTGACCATGGCCGCCCAGGGCAGCGTGATTGCCAATTTCTTAAGCCTGGTTGGGTTGGTGGCGATTTTTGCCACCGATCTGCATCACGGCGCCCTGCGTTCCTTGGCCGACAGCTATAACCTGTTCCCCCCCCTGATAACCCCAGCGGCGGGCGATTTGGCCGATATGATGGGCAAACTGGTCAGCTATAGCTTTCTGGTCGCCCTGCAACTTAGCATTCCGTTTGTGATGTTGGGGGTGTTGATGCAACTGTCCTTTGGCCTGATTAACCGTTTGGTGCCCAGCTTGCAGGTGTTTTTCTTGGCAACCCCGGCGGTGGTGGCGTCGGGTTTCGCCCTGATGGCCATCGCCCTGCCCGCCATGCTGGCCTGGTTCCTGCAATCCTATGACAACAGCTTTTCTTTCATATTGGTGCGCTAAGCTTTAAGATGATAATGCGATAGAGCGTTTTCGCTCTAGTGTTTGCAACGGTGGGGAGGCAGAGTTGGCTGAAGACCAAGACAAGGACCAGAAGACTGAGGAACCGACCCAGCAGAAGTTGGATGAGGCGCGCAAACGCGGGCAGGTGGTAACCAGCCGTGAATTGACCAGCGCCAGCATGCTGTTTGCTAGCTTTTTGGCCGTTACGGTCATTCTGCCGATGTCGGTCACGGGCTTAATCAGCGATATGCGCAGCTTTATCGAACTGGCGCCGATGGCCAGGGTGGATGAAAACTCCACCCGCCAGATGATGGAGCCGATGATGCGCGCCCTGGTAATCGGGGCATTGCCCACCATGGCCTTGCTGCTGTTTGTGGCGATTGGCAGCTATATTGTGCAGCATGGTTTTGTCTGGTCGGCGGAATCGCTGAAGCCCACCCTATCCAAAATTTCGCCCTTAAGCGGTTTTAAGCGCCTGTTCGGCATGAAAAACCTGATGGAATTTGTCAAAACCCTGATAAAGGTGGTGTTGGTCGCCTGTATCACCTTTGGCTTTGTGTGGCCGTATTTGCAGCATTTGGAATATCTGGTTGGGATGGATGTTGATGAATCGACCCAACTGTTGCTGAACATTTGTGGCCGCCTGTTGTTAGGGCTGTCGATTTCGGTGGGGTTTTTGGCGGGCGCCGATTACCTGTATCAACGCTTTGTCTTTTTGCGGGATCAACGCATGACCCTGCAAGAGGTCAAGGATGAAATGCGCAATTCGGAGGGGGATCCGATGATTAAGGCGCGGCTGAAGCAGATTCGTCGCCAACGCGCCAAAAAACGGATGATGGCGGCTGTCCCCAAATCGACCGTGGTGATCACCAACCCCACCCACTTTGCCGTCGCCCTGAAATTTGAAATGGGCAAGATGGAGGCGCCGATTCTGGTCGCCAAGGGGATGGATGAGGTGGCGCGGCGCATTCGGGCGGTGGCGTTGGAAAACAGCGTGCCGATTCTGGAAAATCCGCCGCTGGCACGCGCCCTGCATAAGGATGTCGAGTTGGAGCAGGAAATTCCGATGGAACATTATCAGGCGGTGGCGGAAATCATTGGCTATATCCTGCGCCTAAAAGGCAAGGTGCGCAGCCAGGG
>JBILMH010000045.1:0-12384 GCA_044375625.1 Alphaproteobacteria bacterium | reverse complement strand
GCGACAATTCGGGCAGATTATCGACCATGGCGGCCGCCAACCAACGGCTGCTGGGCGCCACCGCACCAATAGCAAAAGGCCGCCGTAGCCACTTAGCAAAAAAGCGCAAATGTTCCACAATCCAATGACCAAAGGGACTGGCAACATTAAGCAAATAATTCACAACAACAGCTCCAATTATAATGATTAAGCAATCATTATATAAATTATTTAGTGAATATCAATATTGAAAAAACTTTTTTTAACCCGCCTGCAGGGCTGCCTCAATTTAGCAGCCACCCCAATCCCACAACCACCCAACAGTTGCAAAGGCAAAAATCATAGCAGCATACGCATCGCAAAACCAAGACTTTTTTCCTCAGCAAAATTTAAGCCATCCAACCCATGGCGCTATCCAAGGCTGGAGGTGGTGGTGTAAAGTCCAGGAATAAAGAGCCTTATGATGCCCAACACTTTGCAAAACAATCGCCATATCACGGCCATGACCGCCGCCTTAAAGGCCGCGCATCCATGGTTGGGGGCAGCCATGCCGAATCCAACCGTCGGCGCCGCCGCCTTTTCGGCCGATGGCCAGCTTTTGGCCGCCGCCGCCCATCAACAGGCGGGCGAACCCCATGCCGAAGCCCTCGTGCTGGCTGAATGTCGGCGCCAAGGCCTGCTAGGCCAGGTGGACACCCTGGCCATCACCCTGGAACCCTGCAACCACCAGGGGCGCACCCCCGCCTGCAGCGCGCTGATTATCGATTCGGCCGTGCGGCGGGTGGTCTATGGCGTTAGCGATCCCAATCCGCAGGCGGCGGGCGGCGCGTCCAGGCTGCAGGCGGCGGGGATAGCGGTGGTGGGCGGGGTGGCGGAGCAGGCCTGCCTGCTGCAACTGGCGCCATTCCTGTATCACCAGCGCACAGGATTGCCCTGGGTCACGGTTAAGGTGGCGCGGCGGCAGGATGGCGGGATGCAACCCGACCAGGGGGCAAAGACCTTTACCAGCCCCCCTTCCCTGCTGCTGGCGCATCGCATGCGCAAAAAGACGGGGGCGATCGTGACGGGCAGCGGGACAATCCTGGCCGACAATCCCCTCTTCACCGTCCGCCTCTTGCCCGACTTTCCCCAGGCGCGACGGCATCTGGTCATTTTGGATCGTCGCCACCGTGTGCCAGCCGACTATCTGACCGCAGCCAAGGATCGTGGGTTTGCGGTGGTGGTGGCCGACGACTTCACCCAGGCCTTAACCAATTTAGGGCAGACTGGCGTGCTGGAAGTGCTGGTGGAGGCGGGATCTACCCTGCTGGCCAGCATCCAGGCCAGTGGCCAATGGAACCTGTTGGTCACCATCACCCAGGGGCTAAATGGCGGCGCGGATAGCGTGGATTGCCAGCTGAATAGCAGCCATTATTTGCCATTTCAGCCGTCGTCGTTTAGGTTGAACGATTGGCTGCCCCAGGCCTAGATGTTACGGCCAAAAACCGATCATCGAACCCACGAAATCAACAAAAATTCCATGATGCTACAGCACCTTGCCACCACAAAGCTGCCGACTCGCTATGGGCTGTTTGACCTGATGGCGTTTGAGCAGGGGGGGATCGACCATCTGGCGCTGCTGCCGCAGGGGGTGCAACCGCGTGAGGGGGCGTTGGTGCGGATTCATTCCGAATGTTTGACCGGCGATGCCTTAGGCTCCCAACGATGCGACTGTGGGCAACAGCTGCACGCCGCCATGAAAAAAATTGCCGCCAGCGATAACGCCATGCTGTTGTATTTGCGGGGGCAGGAGGGGCGGGGAATCGGGCTGGGCAACAAAATCCGCGCCTATGCGTTGCAGGATCAGGGGGTGGATACCGTAACCGCCAACCACCAGCTGGGCTTTGGCAGTGATCAGCGTGACTATGCGGCGGCGGCCAACATCCTGCATCATTTTGGCCTGCATGCGATTCACCTGCTGACCAACAATCCCGCCAAGGTTGAGGCCTTAGAAACTTTGGGGGTGCAGGTGTTAAGCCATCAGCCCCTGGTTATTAAGCCTTCCGCCCTTAACAAAGCCTATTTAAGCAGCAAACGTGACCAGATGGGACATTGGTTGCCACAAAATCGGTTGCCGCCGCGTAAAACATCTGTTAACCCCAACCCACCTAAGCTAAAGTAGTTTGGTGTCGTTGCGCTGAATCCATTGCTGGGGATAGTGTCTTAAAGGTTGCTTCCTGGTATCGTTTTTGACAGGCACAACACGCCGGTACAAACAAGGGGCCCGTAGTTCAGTGGTTAGAACCCTCCGCTCATAACGGAGTTGTCGCAGGTTCGAGTCCTGCCGGGCCCACCACCTCCTCCCCTAATGGCCTTCGCGCGTCACACCGCGCCACGGCTCGGCAAGCCAAGGCTGAATCAAGTTTTCTCCCCGCTAACAGTCACTCGGCAACAGTTTCAATAAGCGGTTTTGGCGCAGTTTTTCCAGCGCTGGCCTGAATCCATGAACAATATGCCGACTGCCCTGCTGCACAATAACAGTCAGATGAAACCAAACCTGTGGCAGGGTGGCGGTCGAAAATCGCGGCTCAATCGTAAAAGCCATATTTTCTTCGATAGGCTGTAATTCGGCAGCGTTAAGAAATTTTCGCCCCACACGAATCGCCTCAACAATTTCTGCAAAGTTTTGTGCCTTAGCAAGGGTTTGATGGGTCGAATCCATTGGCCAAGACAGGGGGATGCTGTGGCCAATATTGCTTAAAGTTTGGTCACTAGGACTGTAAATATCATGGCTAAGCCCGTGTTGACGGGCGCAATCCATGGCCAAGCTATACAACTCGGCAAACGTCATGCCGACCCTGGCACAATGGGCAATCTCCAGGCTTATCCGCAATACGCGCTCACAATGATCCCGAATCTCTGGGCTTGATCCCGCATAAAGGGTAAAGCCAAAATCACCAATAAGGTTTGATTCGCGATGCACGGGTGAGGCATAGGCAGCAAACAAATCCTCCTTGTCATAAAAACAATCGGGGCTTGGCCATAGTTCCTGGGGTCTAAAGGATGGCTGGCACACACGGCTGTATCCGTCAGCGGGCTTGCCAAACAGGTTAATAAGGCCGTGCGGCGGCGGCATGTACCACCCATCCTCAAAAATTTGGGGATGGCGGCGAAGGTTTTGAAGCCACGCTTGGGCAAACGCCTGTTCAGAGCATCGACGCGGCCAATCGCCCAGGGTGGCCGCAAAGCTTGCACCAGCCATTTGCCTAAGATCCGCAATAAGGCGGCCAATGCTGCTGTTTATCAAAACCAACTTCCGCTACCCCGTCTGCCCGTCTTTTTCTTTGCTCCAACTCAAATAGCTTTCCAGAAACACATCAATGTCGCCGTCTAGGACGGATGCGGCGTTGCCGACCTCCACCCCTGTGCGCATATCCTTAACCAATTGATAGGGTTGCAGGACATAGGATCGGATTTGGTGCCCCCAACCGATATCGGTTTGGCTGTCATAGGCTTGCTGGCTGGCGGCTTCACGCTTACGCAGCTCAATTTCATACATTTTGGCATGCAACATTTCCATGGCCAGGGTGCGGTTGCGATGTTGCGACCGTTCGGTCTGGCAGCTGACCACGATGCCAGTGGGCAGGTGGGTGATGCGAATGGCGCTGTCGGTTTTGTTAACATGCTGCCCCCCCGCGCCCGAAGCGCGAAAGGTATCCACGCGCAAATCTTTGTCCAAAATTTCAACCGCCGTTGCCGCTTCAACCACCGGCGCCACATTGACGGCGGCAAAGCTGGTATGGCGGCGGGCGTTGGAATCAAAGGGGGAAATCCGCACCAACCGATGCACCCCGCTTTCGCCCTTAAGCCAACCATAGGCGTTATCGCCACTGATGCGGATGGTGGCGGATTTTAATCCGGCCTCCTCCCCCGCGCTTTCGTCCAAGATTTCGGTTTTAAAGCCCCGCCGCTCCGCCCAACGCAAATACAGGCGCAGCAGCATTGACACCCAATCCTGGCTTTCTGTTCCGCCCGCGCCGGCGTTAATTTCCAGGAAACAGTCGTTGCCGTCGGCCTCCCCCTGCATCAGCGCGGCCAGGGCGGCACGATCCAATTTCGCCTGAAACTCCGATTGAGTTTTTTCTAGCTCGATTAGCAGCTGTTGATCCTGCGCCTCCTCCGCCAGTTCATACAGCGTACCCAAATCCTCCAGCTCCTGCCGCAAGGCCTCCAACTCCTCAACCTTACGTTGCAGGCTGCTGCGTTCCCGCAGCAATTTTTCGGCCAGCTCGGTCTGCTGCCACAAAGTGGGATCCGCAGCCTGGGCGTCCAGCTCCGCTAAACGCTTAACCAAAGCTGCCTGGTCAAAGATGCCTCCACAAACGGTTCAGTTTTTCTTGCAGCTGGCTAAGGTTTTCTTGCATGGTTATGCTATCCTGTTGCTATAGTGTTTTGGGGCGTTTCGCGGTGTTTTGAAAATTCTCTGACCCAAAAAACCTTACCAAACCTTATGATGCAAGCATAAAGTTTGAATTCATTCGATCATCGTCATAAGCTCTTAACGAAAAGATGATATCTTGCTAAAGTGCTATGTAATGCTAAGCTGCTACAATACCACCGAAGGATGTCCCGTTTTGTTTCAATCTTCCACGATTCCATCATGCCGCAAACATAGGCAGGATGGCTTTGCCTTAGCACTCGTTTTGGTGGTGGTCGCCCTGATTGGCATGATCGTCGCCTCCATTTCCCTGGATACCAGCAGTACGCAGGCGACGGCTACGGCCAATGAGGATCGGTTGGCCGCAGGAACGCTGACCCGTATCGGTAGCGCGGCGGGCGATGCCCTGAACACCATGATCTATTCCAAGGGCAATCGGGTTGAAACCATTTTTGCCGATCGCGAAGGCAACCAGGATACGACCCAAAATATCTTGGGTCGATTTGGAACATGGAAAATCCCCCAGACCAACATCAATGCTTATGCCTACGACACAACTTCTAATCCATATGGAAATGAAACTCCTTGCGCCCAAAATGATTTTCAAAACATTGAGAGTCGCCCAGCTGTTGGGGTTTATTGCTTTATCTATTTTACTCGCGTCATAACTTCTTTAGGATCGCGTGGCAACACGCCAACCAACTCTACCTATATTATCTACAGTGGCATGTTAAAAACCAGCGTTGGCCTGCAAATCAACAACCTTCTTTGGCAAGATTCGTTGACTCAAGAAACCGTGCCAACAACAACTGGGGTTAAAATTGGCGCTGGGCACAATGGTCTTGGAAAAATTGGCATTCCAGGCGTTGGTGGTGCGCCAGCAGCGGGTCTACCAACGGTAATCGTTCTACAAGGCGGCGAAGCAAGAACAGATTCTAATGCTACCCCTTTTGCTACGCCTAACGCGCCAACGGACAACTCTCCAGGCTTGCCCATCATTAACGGTGCACAGCGGCCTGAGGGAGTATATGATAAGAATGGCACAGGTGCAAACAACATCGATCAAGGCAATTATTACTACAAAGTGTTGTTGGCACTTTAGGGCTTAAGCGGCCAGCCCCTGATCCTGATTGGTGCAGGAAAGCCTGTGATGAAAGCACAAAGTTTTAAATAATTCGATCATCGTCATAAGCTCTTAACGAAAAGATGATATCTTGCTAAAGTGCCATGTAATGCTAAGCTGCTACAATACCACCGAAGGATGTCCCGTTTTGTTTCAATCTTCCACGATTCCATCATGCCGCAAACATAGGCAGGATGGCTTTGCCTTAGCACTCGTTTTGGTGGTGGTCGCCCTGATTGGCATGATCGTCGCCTCCATTTCCCTGGATACCAGCAGTACGCAGGCGACGGCTACGGCCAATGAGGATCGGTTGGCCGCAGGAACGCTGACCCGTATCGGTAGCGCGGCGGGCGATGCCCTGAACACCATGATCTATTCCAAGGGCAATCGGGTTGAAACCATTTTTGCCGATCGCGAAGGCAACCAGGATACGACCCAAAATATCTTGGGTCGATTTGGAACATGGAAAATCCCCCAGACCAACATCAATGCTTATGCCTACGACACAACTTCTAATCCATATGGAAATGAAACTCCTTGCGCCCAAAATGATTTTCAAAACATTGAGAGTCGCCCAGCTGTTGGGGTTTATTGCTTTATCTATTTTACTCGCGTCATAACTTCTTTAGGATCGCGTGGCAACACGCCAACCAACTCTACCTATATTATCTACAGTGGCATGTTAAAAACCAGCGTTGGCCTGCAAATCAACAACCTGCTTTGGCAAGATTCGTTGACTCAAGAAACCGTGCCAACAACAACTGGGGTTAAAATTGGCGCTGGGGTAGGTGGTCTTGGAAAAATTGGCATTCCAGGCGTTGGTGGTGCGCCAGCAGCAGGTCTACCAACGGTACTTGTCCGACAAGGCGGCGAAGCAAGAACAGATTCTAATGCTACCCCTTTTGCTACGCCTAACGCGCCAACGGACAACTCTCCAGGCTTGCCCGTCATTAATGGTGCACAGCGACCTGAGGGAGCATATGATAGTAATGGCACAGGTGCAAACGACATCGTTCAAGGCAATTATTACTACAAAGTGTTGTTGGCGCTTTAGCCGAAGGTTTGGGCGGAGCTTTAGGCAGGTTTAATCACCCGCTCCACCACCCGATTTTGTGCCAGGCGATCGGCCAGATTGCCAAAGTCCACCGCGTCCAGGGCTTGATCCTGGTTGGTGCAGGAAAACACGATCTGCTCCAACCCTGTTGCGGGATCCACATGCCGCTGCACACACTGGCCACAGATTTGCTTCATCATGCATTGCATCGGCGAATTGATGCTGCCGATCGCCTGGTGATGGGGACTTAGCAGCGGGCTAAGGCGGCCATGACGCGCCGCCGCCACCGCCGACATCATGCGGTCGGATCCAATCGCGATAATCCGTTCCACCTGCCCCAGCGCGATGGTGGCTTCCCCCAACTCACCTTTGCCGTAAGCAATCAGCCCATCGACGATGTTGCCGACAAAGTGGCGGTCTTGCAGGCGGGCGGGGTTGGAGGCAAAACCTGGCGCCTGATCACAGCACCACAAGATGACATCCGCCGCCTGTTCAATATCGGCCACGCGAAAACGGTCGGCGGTGTTTTTGTAGCCCGCGGCGTACAGCACCCGACAGCCCTTAGCCCGCAACGCCTGCCCAATCGAAAACAGCACAGCGTTTCCCAGCCCTCCACCGATGAGCAGCACGGTAGAATCCTGCACAATCTCCGTCGGGGTGCCGGTTGGCCCCATCAGCACCACCGCCTGCCCTGCTGACAGGCTAGCGCAAAGATTGCTGGATCCGCCCATTTCCAGCGCAATCATGGCCACCAGCCCCTGTTGCTGATCCACCCAGGCGCCCGTCATCGCCAATGGCTCCATCGCCTGCGCCGTGCCGCTGGTGGTTTCAAAATTTTGCAGGCGGAAGAATTGGCCAGGTTGAAAATGACGGGCAGCCATCGGTGCCCGCACCACCACCTCCACAATGGTGGGGGTCAGGCGTTCAACCCGCACCACCCGCGCAACCAGCCCGTCGTCCAGCTCTGCCACCAAATCCTGCCAGCTTTTGCCGTCCAATTCCGCCTCTGGCCGTCGTTGCTGCATCGCCATTCCCACCTCAGGATAGCCCCGTTTCGCGCTGGCCATCGCGCCCACCACATTGCCCGCAAAGCCAGGGTGCAGATCGCCAAACACGCTCAGGCGGCGACCATCGGCCTCAATCATGGCGGGCGGCGCCAGCAGCACCTGTGCCCGCTGCGGCTTTGCCCCCGCCTCTGGCACAATGGGATGCCCCGCCAGATCCGCCGCCGCAAAGCCACGCCCGCCAGATGCCCCCTCCACTGCCCCCTGCCCTGCCAGCGTTACGGCTGCGCCCTCCTCCATCGCCAACACCGTGTTGGGCTGGGTTCCCGCCGCGATTAGAATGCTGTGGGCGGGCAGCGGGCTTATCACGCCGCCTTCTTGCCGCACTTTCAGCGCGCTGGCATGCCCCGCCGAATCCACCATCACCGCTACGGGGGTCAGATTGGGCGCCAACCGTATCCCCTGCGCCAACGCCAACTGCACCTCCTCATGGTTCAGGCGATAGGCAGGCGCGGCGGTCAGATCGCGCCGATAGACCAACGTCACCCCCCCCCATTGTTGCAGCAGGGGTAGCGGGTCAAACACGTTCCCATCCGCCTGCGCCTGCACCCGCGCCGCCCGTAAGGCCTCGGCATGCTGGATAAATTCGGCCGCTATCGCCTGTTCCGCCTCATCCCAAGCGGCCTCGATAGCCGCCAGCCCACCCGCCGCCACCGCCTGTTTATAATGGCTAAGAAATTTCTCAACCATCACGGGGTAATAGGCCAAGGCCTCCGTCGCGGTATCAATCGCCGTCAGCCCGCCGCCGATCACCACCACGGGCAGGCGTAGTTGTAGGTTGGCGGGGCTGGCCAATTTGGCCGCGCTGGTCAACTGCAACGACATCAGAAAATCGCTGGCCAACCGCACGCCCTTAGCCAACCCATGCGGCAGGCTTAGGGTGGTGGGGCGACCGGCACCCAAACACAGGGCAACATGGTCAAACCCCATCGCAAAGCTGTCGGCGACGCTAAGCTGGCTGCCCAGCCGCACCCCGCCATACAGCCGATAGTGACTGTGCCGCTCCAACACCAATCGAATCAGGCTTAGGAAGTTTTTGTCCCAACGCACGGTGATGCCATACTCGGCCACGCCGCCAAATCCCGCCACCACCCGTTCATCCAATGCCTGCCACAACTGCTGTACCTCACGGATTGGTTGGCGCAGCAGGGGGGCGGGCTCAATCTTCAGTCCATCAACCGCCACCACCGCGTGCCCCTCCTGCAACAAATGATAGGCCAGGTTAAAGCCCGCGGGCCCCTGCCCCACCACCAACACCCGATAGCCGCTGGTCGGCTTTGGCACATGCCGCCGCAGGTTCAGCGGGTTCCATTGGGTCAGCAGCGCGTACAGCTCCACCCCCCAGGGCAGGTGCAGCACATCGCGCAAAATGCGGCTTTCGGTCAGAGGGATATCCACCGGCTGCTGTTTTTGATAGATGCAGGCCTTCATGCAGGCGTTGCAAATGCGATAGCCAGTGGCGGGCAGCAGGGGGTTATCAACCATAATCATCGCCAACGCGCCGATGCTAAACCCCTCCTCCTTCAACACATGGCTTTCGGAAATTTTCTGCTCCAACGGACAACCGGTCAGGCTTACTCCATGGGCGGAGTCGCGGAATTTGCCCTCTTTATCCCGCAACCCCTGGCGGCAGGAATCCTTGCCCTGGCGATGGCATTTGATGCAGTAGTGGGTTTGCGCCAGCGCTTGGGAAAGGCTGCCCCCCGGGTCGGTCAGGGCAAAGCCCGTCCGCACCACCCTCTCCCCCTCTGGGGCAGACAGATAGGTCACCCCATCGACCTGCTCGCTGTGCATATGCACCAGCTTAGCGGGATCCAGCGGTTGCGGCACCGCAAACACCATGCTGGCCTGATGATGATGCCGCCCCTGTGGCGTTATGGCTGCCCAGGCGGCGTAGCGTTCGGCCAAGGCTAACCCCTCCTCTAACCCCTCCAGCAACACCTCTGACGTCACCTTCTCTAGCGCGCTCCCCTGCGCCAGCCAGGCCGCGATTTTTTCAGCAAAGGCGGTGTCGTCGCTCACATCACAGCCGTAGTGGGTCAGCAGACGGGCGGCCAGATCCCCGCCATCGAACGCCGCCACGCTGGCCTGATGCCTTGGCACCGCCCGCCGCTGCACAAACTGCCGCCGCACCAGCGCGATGGGGTGAAAGGCGGCAATCTGCGCCTTTAACGCGGCATCCTCGGCCTGCACCGCCAACAAATCCACCAGCCAGGCGTCGAGATGGGGGGCGAGTGCCAGCAGCAGTTCCGATTCCTGCAGGCTGGTCAGGGCTTCGGGATTATCGCGGCCAGCCTGCAACGCCTGTATCAGCGCTGCACCATCCTGCTGCCCCGCCAGCCACGCCAAAAAGGCTTGGTCGCAGGCCTCAGCGCCCTTATGGGCAAGCTGCAGCAGGGGGGGAAGCGGCACCGTCATGGTCAATCAGCCCTAACCTGTCACCTCTTCTTTTTGAAAGCGCACGGGTTGCCCCACGGCGCTGCCCAACAATTCATCATCTTGCATAATCGGCATGCCACGCAAAATGGTCATGACTGGCCATCCCGTAATTTCCATCCCGTCAAAGGGTGTCCAGCCACAGGTGCTGGCAATCCACTGGTTGCGGATGGTTTGGCGTTTTTTCAAATCGACCAGCACCAAATCGGCATCAAAACCTACCGCAATCCGCCCCTTACGCTTAATGCCATAGACCCTTGCGGGCCCCGCGCTGGTTAAATCGACCAGGCGTTCCAGGGTTAGGGATCCTGCATTAACCGCATCCAGCAAAATCGGCAGCATGGTTTGCACCCCTGGCATGCCAGAGGGGGATGCGGGATAGGCCTGCCCCTTCTCCGCCAAGGTATGGGGGGCATGATCCGACCCCACGGTGTCAATCAATCCGTTGCGAATTGCCGCCCACAGCGCACGGCCATGCTCAGCATCGCGAATCGGCGGATTCATCTGCGCCAGGGTGCCCAGCTTGTCATAACAACTTGGCGCGGATAAAGCCAAATGCTGCGGCAACACCTCACAACTGACCAAATCCTTATTGGCGGCCAGCAGCGGCAATTCCTCCGCGCTGGTCACATGCAACACATGCACCCGCCGATTCAGCTTGCGCGCCAAATCAATCAGCCGCTTGGTGGCGCGATAGGCCGTCTCCACATCGCGGTAGCAGGGGTGCAGGTGGACGCCACATTCCCCCTTAGCCGCCGCACTCTCCAGCACGTCTTTTTTATTGGCATTCAGCCGCGATTCATCCTCAGCATGCACCGCCAGCGTGCCGCGAGTTGCCCGCATAATCGGCTCAATCTCCGCATCCTCCGCCACCAGCAAATCGCCCGTAGAGCTGCCCATAAACAGCTTAATGCCAGCACAGCCGGGCAACCCCTCCGCCGCCACCAACTCCGCGGTATTGTTGGGGGTGGCACCGATATAAAAGCCGTAATCCACAAAAAATCGTTGCTTCGCCCGTTCAAATTTATCCTGCAGCAGGGCAACGGTGGTGGTAGACGGTTTGGTGTTGGGCATGTCAAAAACGGTGGTCACCCCGCCCAGGGCGGCGGCACGACTACCGCTGGCCATATCCTCTTTTTCTGGAAAGCCAGGCTCACGGAAATGCACATGGGTGTCGATAACCCCCGGCATGACAACCAGGTTTTTGGCATCAATCTGATTGGCTGGGCGATAATCGCTAACGTCCCCAACCGCCACAATCAGGCCGTGGTTAATGGCCAGATCCGCCCGCACAATACCGCTGGGTGTTACCAGCAGCCCGCCCGTAATAACCAATTCAATCGCTTGCGCCATTTTTCTCTCCTTGTCAGTTGTTGTTCTGCATCCACCATTTCCTGCAAAATTTGCGGCTGAAGTTCGATAATATCCTGATAAAACTGCAAATAGCTATCGGCGACCGCTGATTGCGTAAAGTCCGATAGATAGTGGACATAGGCGTTGGCCACCAATCGTTCACGCAAATGACCATCCTTTAACAGCCGACGAACCGCCTGAGCAATGGCATCAATATCGTCAATCGGCACCAACATGCCATCCACCTCATGCCGCACGGTTGCCGATGGCCCCGCCGCCATGGTTGCAACCAGGGGGATACGATTCGCCCAGGCCTCCACCACCACCGTGCCAAAGGGCTCAAAGCGCGAGGGAACCACGCAAATATCGGCAGTGGCAAACAAATCCCCACGATCGCTGCGCCATCCCAAAAATCGCACCCGATCCGCCACCCCAATATCATGCGCAAATTTTTGCAAGTTGGCCATCAGGGGGCCATCCCCCGCCAACCACAAGTAAGCATCGGGCAACAGCCTAAGGGTCATTAACAAGGTGTCAAAACCCTTTTTGGCATGCATACGCCCCAGGGCGAACAGCAGCGGCGCATCATCAGGGGTGTTGTAATCCTTGCGATTCAGCTTTTTTCCTGGCTGCACCGCGGCAAAGGTGCGGAAATAGTGCCCGCGATTTTGTGGCCACCCCTGACGAATCAGGGATCGGGCAATGTCAAAGGTCACCCCAATCAGGTGGTGGCATTTTTGAAAATAGCTGAGGTTGTAGTACCCCCCCATCCAACCGACATGCACAAAATCATGCTTGGCACGTTTGGAATCGGGGCACAAAATGGTGGCGCGGGTCATCCAAGTTTGCACAATATCGGGCTTATATTGCTGTATCAGCTGCGCCAATTTCTTGCGGGTTTGACGATCCCGCCACGGGGTGCCAAAGGGCAAGGTTTCGATGTTGGTGATGCCCGCAT
>JBILMH010000063.1:0-3319 GCA_044375625.1 Alphaproteobacteria bacterium | reverse complement strand
GAGGCGGATGTCGCCCTGCCCGTCGCCAAACAGCTGATTGCCGATATTCGGGAGCAGGCGGTCGGCCAAGCGGTTCTGAGCAGTGTTAGCCCTGGTCAACAGGTGGTGAAAATTGTGCATGACGGCCTGCTGAAGCTGTTGGGGACTGAGGCGGTGCCACTGAACCTTCGCGCGACGCCGCCAGCGGTCATTCTGTTGGTCGGGTTGCAGGGGTCGGGTAAGACGACGACGGCGGGTAAGCTGGCGCGTTATTTGGGCGAGCGTGAACGCAAACAGGTGATGTTGGCCTCGTTGGATGTGTATCGCCCCGCCGCGCGCGAACAGCTAAGCGTGCTGGCCAGCCAGCTGGGTCTGCCTGCGCTGCCCCCCACCACTTCGGGCACGCCTGTAGAGCTGGCCAAGGCGGCGTTGGCATTGGCGCAGCGGCAGGTGGTTGATGTGCTGATCCTGGATACCGCCGGCCGTCTGGAGATTGATGCGGACATGATGCGGGAGCTGGTGGCAATTCAGCAGGCGGTGCCGGCGCAGGAAATCCTGCTGGTCGCGGACAGCATGTTGGGGCAGGCGGCGGTGGCGATGGCGCAGGGGTTCCAGGCGCAATTGCCGCTGACGGGACTAATCCTGACCCGTCTGGATGGTGATGCGCGGGCGGGGGCGGCGCTTAGCGTGCGGCAGGTGACCGGCTGCCCGATTAAATTTATGGGCACGGGGGAGAAGTTGGAGGCGTTGGAGGTCTTTCACCCCGATCGCCTGGCCAACCGCATTTTGGGCATGGGCGACATCGTCACCCTGGTCGAACGCGCCGCCGAAAAGCTGGAGCAGCAAGATATGGAGGAGGCCGCCAATCGGCTGGCCGCGGGGCAATTCGACCTGACCGACGTGCTGAAACAGTTGCAACAGGTCAAAAAGCTGGGCGGTGTCGGCGGCGTGATGGGGCTGCTGCCCGGGGTTGGTAAGATCAAGAAAATGATGGCGGAGCAGGGCGGGGCGGTGGAGGCTGGCATCGCGCGGCAGGAGGCGATCATCCTGTCGATGACCCGCTTTGAACGCCGCAACCCCAAACAGCTGAACGCCAGCCGCAAACGGCGGATTGCCGCGGGCAGCGGTACTGAGGTGTCGGAGATTAATCGCCTGCTGAAAGGCTATTACGACATGGCCGATATGATGAAAAAGCTGCGGGGCGCGGGTGGGGCGAAGATGCTAAGCCGTGGCGGCCTGAAAAACCTGTTCGGGGGGATGTAGTGATGAACGCTGTAGCAATGGTGGGCGATGACCTGCTGATTCCCCTGGTGGAGCGTGCCCGCGCCGCCTATGGCCAGCTGCAATTGGCGGGGGAAGATGCCAAGAACGCTGCCCTGTTGGCGGCGGCGGCGCAGATAGAGGCGCGGGCGGATCAGATTTTGGCGGCCAACGCGGTGGAGGTGGCGGCGGCCAGGGCAGGGGGAGTGAGTGAAGGCCTGGTGGATCGCCTGCTGCTGACCCCTGCGCGGGTGCAGGCGATGGCCGATGGCGTGCGCAGCGTGGCGGCACTGCCCGACCCTGTTGGGCGGGTGTTGGCGCAATGGCCGCGTCCCAATGGCCTGACCATTCGGCGGGTCAGCATCCCGATTGGCGTGATTGCGATGATTTATGAGGCGCGCCCCAATGTGACCGCCGATGCGGCAGCCCTGTGCCTGAAATCGGGCAACGCGGTGGTGTTGCGCCCTGGCCGCGAATGTTTCGAAACGGCGCGGGTAATCGCCGATTGTTTTGCCACCGCGCTGCAACAGGTGGGGTTGCCACCCGCCGCCGTGACCCTGGTTCCTACCGCCGATCGCGCCCTGGTAACCCAGCTGGTACAGCTAAGCGGCCTAATCGACCTGGTCATTCCGCGCGGGGGAATCGCCCTGCAACAGATGATTGTGGAGCAGGCGCGGGTACCCGTGCTGCAACATCTGGCGGGGCTGTGCCATGTCTATGTTCATGCGGGCACCGATTTGGCGATGGCGCGGGCGGTGGTGATGAACGCTAAGCTGCGGCGGGTGGGGGTGTGCGGCGCGGCGGAGACGCTGTTGGTGGATCAGGCGGTGGCGGCCAGCCATTTGGTGCCGATACTGCAAGATTTGGCGGCGGCGGGCTGTGAGATTCGGGGGGATCAGGCGGTACGGGCGCTGTTTCCCGCTGCATCCCTAGCCACGGAGCAGGATTGGCAGACCGAGTATCTGGCGCCGATTATCGCGGTGCGGGTGGTGGCAGATTTGGCGCAGGCGGTGGCGCACATCAACCATTACGGCAGCCACCATACCGACAGTATCATCACCGATGACCCGACGGCGGCGGCGGCATTTTTGGCGCAGGTGGACAGCGCGATGGTGCTGCACAACGCCAGCACGCAATTTGCCGATGGGGGGGAATTTGGCTTTGGCGCGGAAATCGGCATTGCGACAGGCCGCCTGCACGCCCGTGGCCCCGTTGGGCTGGAACAGCTGACCACCTACAAATACCACCTGTTGGGCAACGGCCAATGCCGCCCCGTGTAGGTGATGGCCGTTGGGTGGTTTAGCGGGCGGGTGGACTATTTAAACAAAAATGGGTTGAATTTGGTTTCGGTGTCGTAAACGTCCTGCCCTTCAGCTTTTTTCAGATAATCCACCACCAATGTTGTAAAAGGTAACAAGATGGCCTCAACCGCCACCTTAAACAACCATCCGAAAAGAATCATGTTAAAGACTGCTTCATTCGGCACCGTGCCATAAAGACCCAGAAGAACAAAAAGCACGGTGTTAATCAGCTGTCCGCCAGCGGTTGAGGCAATGGCGCGCATCCAAAAATACTGACCCTTTGTCCAGATTTTCATTTTGGCAATGATGTAATTGTTGGTGATATCGCCCCAGAATACGGCAATCCAGCCCGCAAACATGATGCGCGGAACAACAGAAAAAACCTGATGATAAGCATCGGTGCCCGTTGGCGACGGAAATGCGGGGGGATAATAGGCCGCAAGCTGATAAACGCAACCCGCCAGAATGGAACACAGAACGCTCATCCACAAAATGCGTCGTGCGGTATCGTATCCATAAACCTCTGTAATAATATCACTTAAAACATAGGTTGCAGGAAAATACAGAACGCTGATGCTGACGGGAATGCCAAAAATCAACACAATTTTGGCCGCTGTTGCGTCGGAAATCAGCAAAAATGTAATGCTTAAGACTAGATAGTGTAGTCACGAGATTTTTGCCCACATAATGATGCATCGGATGTGGACGGCGGCGAGGAAAGATTTTGTATTTTTAAGGTATCGAGTGGCGATTCCACGCCATTGTTTCAAATGAAGAAA
>JBILMH010000012.1:0-41405 GCA_044375625.1 Alphaproteobacteria bacterium | reverse complement strand
ACCTTGTCCGATAAATCATGGCGATGGTGAATCGGGGTCTTATCCATAACAAAAACTCCTGCTTAAAAACAACAAAACAGGAAACTTATAACATGCTTTCTATCTCATGACTACACTATCTAAAAAAATAAGTTATTTTGCTTGCAAAATTATTATATAATTAAAAATGCCACAAAGAAACATTTCTTCTAACTTCCTGAAACTGGCAAAGCAGTGATATGCTGCTATTATTATCATGAAAGGTTTAAATAACAACAAAATTTTTAATGAGTGAGGGTTGCATGCAAAGTCCAATTACTGTCACAGTAAATGAAGCTCTGAGAATAACTGGATTAGGCCGAACGACTTTATACAAATTGATTGGACAAGAAAAAGTCAAAACCATCCTCATCGGCAGGCGCCGCCTGGTTATTTACGATTCTCTTGAGGCGTTAGTCGCTAATGGGGGCGGGTAATGAGGCCGAACATCGATCCCTTAGGCCAACAGGGTGCAACCTATCAGCAATGCCCCGCCTGCGGCTATGCGGACGCGCTGGCGGTGACGGTGCGGGATGGTAAGGATCTATTCCATTGCCATGCGGGCTGCGATCAGACCGATTTACTGCGGGCGATTCGAAATAGGGCAGCGGGCGCGTCACTGGCTCAGCCGTTGGGCGTGGCCAGGCAGCGGCAGGCGCAGGCCAGGATCACGACACCGCCGCCCTCTGCCGCCTATGTGCAGCAGCTGTGGCGGCAATCGCAGGCAGGCTTTGGTAGCCTGGCGCAAACCTATCTGGCCAGCCGTGGCCTGCGCTTTACTCCAGAAATTTGGCCTTCTGATCTACGTTTTCTATCCAAACACCCTCACAAACCTAGCGGCACCAGCTGGCCAATCATGTTGGCCGCCGTGCGCGGCTTAGATGGTGAGCTGCTGGCCGTCCATCGCACCTATCTTGCCCCGGATGGCAGCGGCAAAGCCCCTGTCACGCCTGCTAAGATGACCTTGGGTTCAGTAGGTGGGCACGCGGTTCAATTGGCACCAGCGGCGACAAAACTGGCCATTGCGGAGGGTATCGAAACCGCCCTGTCGGTGATGCTGGCCAGCGCCATCCCCTGCTGGTCAGCGGTAAGCGCGGGTGGCATTCGCAACCTGATCTTGCCCCCGCTGCCGCTCGCCGCCGACGTCACCATCGCCGCCGATCCCGATCTCGCTGGCCTTAACGCCGCCCAAACCGCCGCCCAACGCTGGCTGGCCGAAGGCCGTACCGTCCGCATCGCCACCCCACCGCTGGGGCAAGATTTTAATGATTTAATTCGGGAGCCTCTATGATGACTCTGACCACGGTTCAACAGCTAATGGATACAGCAATCCCTGCTGAGGTAGTAGAAGCCACCACCATCGCGCCGCTACGATCCCTCAACCTGCGTGAGCTGTTGGCGTTGGATATTCCCCCGCGTGATTACATTTTGGCACCATGGCTGCCAAGCCAAGGGCTGGTGATGATCTACGCCCCCAGAGGGATTGGCAAAACGATGGTGGCCTTAGAAATTGCGGTTGCAGTGGCCGCTGGTGGTTCATTCTTAAGTTGGCAAGCGCTCAAAGCACGCAGCGTTCTGTATCTCGATGGCGAAATGCCTCTGGTGGCGATGCAAGAGAGAATGGCGCGCATTCTCAAAAATGCTGTCGAACAGCCCGACCCGAATCGCTTACGGTTGGTTAGTCCGGATTTACAAGACTATGGCCTGACACTAGCGACAGAAACTGGCCGGCAGCGCATTGAACCTTTGTTGGAAGGCGTTGAGCTGGTCATTGTTGATAACATTAGCACCCTGGCCGCTTGTGGTCGTGAAAATGAGGCGGAGAGCTGGCTACCCCTGCAGGATTGGGCGTTGAGCTTAAGGCGGCGTGGCATCTCTGTATTGTTCATTCACCATGCGGGCAAGGGTGGCACCCAGCGCGGCACCTCACGGCGCGAAGATGTGCTGGATACCGTGATTGCCCTGCGCCCACCCAAAGATTATGACCCCCGCAATGGGGCGCAGTTTGAGGTGCATTTTGAGAAAGCGCGCGGCCTGATGGGTGAGGCGGTTGCTCCCTTTAAGGCGCAGCTGACCGAAAATGGCTGGCTGACTCAAACATTGGACGATGCGCGTGAGCAGGAGGTAGGTACCTTGAGCGCGGAGGGGCTCTCGCAACGCGACATTGCGGCCGAGCTGGGCATCTCACCTGCGACGGTTAACCGCATTTTGAAAAAAGCTAAGGAGAAGAAATGACCATGGCAACAAATCACCAGCGTTTCATGTTTCATTCCTTAGGGCGTGAAACAGTGAAACACCAGCCATTATGGCAAAACATCTCACAAAACAGCGATGAAACAATATCGCTAAAAGTCTTAGCTGATAGGGTTCTAGCGCGAAACGCTGCACAAAACATCCATGAAACAGCATCAGAAAAGCATGAAACACGGCAAGAAACAGAGCAAGTCACGGCCTCTCTGGAGACTTTAGACGAACGCACTGCCATCATCATCGCCAATGGCGTGCCAGAGGAGTGGGCGGCTGGCTTTGCGCGGCTGTGTGTGATGGCCAAACCAGCTGGCTATAGCGGGCGAATTTGGGAGCAAATAGTCAATGATGGCGGGCTGTTTCTGGATCACTTTGGGGGGCAGGCGGCCGCGTTGGGCTGGCGGGCGGTTGATGTGTTTGGCGTACACCCCAATGTGCTGGCCACCGCGACGCATTGCATGGGGTTGGTGCCGCTGATCAGCGGTGGGCAGGTGCTGGCAATTACGGCAGACAGCGCCCGCCTGCAAACCCCGCTGGGCGCGATTCAGACCTTTCAGCGCCGCCTGGCCATCCCGCCCAACGCTATTGCCCTTTGGGAGCTGACAGCAAAACCCAATCACAACTCACCCTAAGGAAAATCCATGAAGCCAGCAAAACCAGCCCCCACCCCCATCAATCAACCTCCAACGCCCGTAGCCCCCCTGAAAAAAGCGGATGAGGAGATGATGCAACGGTTTGAGCAAAAACGAAAAGCCAGCAGCACCGTGCCTCAGTTCAACGTGGAAACGCCAAAGAGTGGCTCCCTCCAGATTAGCCCTGCTGGCGATAACGTGGCGCTAACCAGGATCGGCCTGTATCAGGCTTTTGGCACCACCTCAGACGATTTTGTCGATCATATGTTCGATAAGCTGATAAGCGCCGCCTGTGAGAGCAATCGTGATAAACCCCTCACCCAAACGCAGATCAACAGCGTGATTGCGGCGATGGCGGGCATAAACCCGCAAGATGGGGTTGAGGCGATGTTGGCCAGCCAGATGATCGCCACCCATTTTGCCGCCATGCGTGTCATGCGCCAGCTGAAGACCTCGGAAAATCTTGGGCAACAAGACTCCAACGGCAATTTGGTTGCCAAGCTGATGCGCACCTTTGCCGCGCAGATGGAGGCGCTGAGCCGCTATCGCAGCAAGGGGCAGCAGAAAATGACGGTTGAGCATGTTCATGTTCACGCTGGCGGCCAGGCTATTGTTGGCAACGTGACCCCCAACGGGGGGGACGCACATTAAAAAACTTAGGAACAACCCCATGCAACACTTTGGGCAACAGCTCTTAGCCATGAACGCAAGCCGCCGCTGCCTAGCCAAAACCAGGCGTGCCCAGCCCTGCCAATCGCCCGCTATGCGCAACGGCCGCTGTCGAATGCATGGCGGCCTATCCACCGGCGCGCCCAAAGGCAACCAAAACGCGCGCAAACACGGCCTCTATTCCGCCGCCGCTATCGCCGACCGCGCCGAAGTCCGCGCCCTGATTCGAGAGTTTAGGGAGTTGGAGGAGGGATTGAGCTTTTTTAAAACGCAAACCGCGCCTGCACCAGTTCATCCATTAGCCACAACCTTATCAACACTACCTATCCAGCTGCCGAATGAACACTGATTCACTCTTGCGCCCTTAAGCATACTCTAGGGGGCATTTTTCGGCCATATTAGATCATTTGGGTTGCCTCTGAAAGTGACCCTTCGCCACTTGCTTCAACCCGATTATCCCCCAATTGCGTGCATTGGAAACAAAATTTTACTTTCAATCCGTGCCAAAATGTCCATCATGATCCAGCATCATTCAGCTGAGCGGAACAATGGCAAAAAACGTAAAGAGCCGAACATTCGGATCACTGTCGGCCTTGATTAATCCGATCACCACCGACTTTCGCCAATTGCCAAAAAAGCCGGCACCTCTCTCGCCTGGATGCTGCGCCCCGCCGCCTGAGTATTTATTAATAGAATCGAGTGCAAAGATCAGGTGTTTAAGATTACAAAATGAAGGAGCAGACATTGAGGCTGGTTCGTAACAGCGGCACCGATCGGATTATTGATCTGCTAGACTCCGGCCTGGCGGCGGGTCATCAGTTGGACGTGCTGACTCCAGAATTTTCGCTGTTTGCGTTTTCGGAGCTTCTCAAACCATTGGCGTCAGTAAAATCTGTGCGATTTGTTCTGCCCGATGCAGATGCAGCCCTTAATCCGTTTGGTAAGGATGCTGATCGCCCATTCCGTAACCAGCTGCAGACTGCATGGTTGGCTAAGAGATTTCTGGAATGGGCAGATGCCAAGGCCGAGATCAAGCTGGCTTCCGACGGTGTCCCGCAGGGCACCCTTGTTTTGCGTGATCCTAACGGGCACGCTCTTGAAGCGTTGCTTGGCGCCCTGGCCTTCACGACAGAGGGGCTTGGAATCACACCCGGCAACGCGCTTAGCCTAATCACAGCAGCGGAAAATGAGGCAGAGCGCGACAATCTAAAAAGCTGGTTTGAAGCGACCTGGAATAGCCTGCAGTCCAAACCCACCGATTGGGATCGCTTTTTGTTTGCGCTAAAAACCATGGCAGCTGCGTATTCCCCTATGCAGCTCTACGCGCTGATGCTGCACCATCTGTTTGCCAGCAAAGGCGATGAGATGGACGAAGAGAAGATCGTCAAATCGGCGACGGGGATTCGTGAAACCAAGGTCTGGAAAAAGCTTTACAAATTCCAGCGCGACGCCGTCATCGGCGCGATCGACAAGCTGAATCGTTATGGCGGGTGCATCATTGCCGACAGTGTCGGTTTGGGCAAAACTTTTGAAGCGCTGGCCGTTATTAAATATCACGAACTGCGAAATGACCGCTGTCTGGTGCTATGCCCAAAGCGTCTGCGCGACAACTGGACGATCTACAAATCTAATGATCGCCGCAACAGCCTGGCCTCTGACCGCTTCAATCACGATGTTCTGAACCACACGGATCTGTCGCGCGACGGCGGCAAATCAGGCGACATCGATCTGGCACATGTGAATTGGGGAAATTACGATTTGGTTGTCATCGACGAATCCCATAATTTCCGCAACAAGCGTTCGCCCCATCAGGGGCAAGAAACACGCTATGATCGGCTTATGCGCCGCATTATCAAAGAGGGGGTCAAAACCCGTGTGTTGATGCTGTCGGCAACCCCAGTCAACAACCGACTCGCCGACTTACGCAACCAGATTTCTTTTGCCACCGAAGGCAAAGACAGCGCCTTGTCAGAATATGGAATCGCCAGCATCGACCGCGTTACACAGCTGGCTCAAAAGCAATTCAACCAATGGCTGGATCTCGACGATGCAGATCGGACACCAGCCAAGCTGGTCGACATGATCGGCTTTGACTACTTCAACCTACTCGATCTTTTGACGATCGCCCGTTCACGCCGGCATATCGAAAAATACTATGGCACATCAGAAACTGGCCGCTTCCCCGATCGCCTGCGCCCAATCAACATCAAGGCGGCTGTGGATCGCGACGGTGCCTTCCAATCGATTCGTGAGATCAATCTAGAGATTAAACGCTTCAAATTGGCATCCTATGCCCCGATGAGCTATCTGCTGCCTGGCAAGGAAGAAGTCTATGAAAAGAAATACGGCACAGAACTGAGCAATGGCCAGTATTTCCGCCAGCTAGATCGCGAAAAAAGCCTTATCCATCTGCTGCGGGTCAATCTGCTGAAGCGCATGGAAAGTGCGGTTCCGTCTTTTGCCCAAACCCTACAGCGCCAGCTGCAAGATGTTGAAGCGACCTTGGCACGCATCGATGAGCAGGCGGCTGAAATAGAAGAGATCGAGGTGTCAGACGTTGATTTTGACGATCCGACCTATGAATCTCTGCTGGTTGGCCGCAAGGTCAAGGTGCGGCTGAAAGACGTTGACCTGGTTCGCTGGAAGCAGGATTTGATTGAAGATCGCAGCCGCCTGTCAATACTGTATCAAGCCGCCCAGCGTATCGACGCCAGCCGTGATGCCAAGCTGGAAAAACTGCGCGAGGTGATTGCCACCAAAGTGCGAAATCCGATTAACCCCGGCAATCGCAAGGTGCTGGTCTTTACCGCCTTTGCCGATACGGCCAAGTATCTTTATGAGAATCTGGCCGGCTGGATACAACAAGAGCTGGGGCTTGAATCGGCGCTTGTGACTGGCTCTGGCGGCAACCAAACCACACTGCCAGGCCTACGCAAAGATTTGGCCTCGATCCTGACCGCCTTCTCGCCCCGCTCAAAAGAGCGCCCGACCGATATGGCCGATGAAGGCGAAATCGATCTGCTAATCGCAACCGATTGCATATCGGAAGGCCAAAACCTGCAGGATTGCGACTGGCTTATCAATTATGACATCCATTGGAACCCGGTGCGCATTATCCAACGCTTTGGCCGGATTGATCGTATTGGTTCTCACAACACGCAGATCCAGCTGGTCAATTTCTGGCCAAATATCGAACTGGACGAATACATCAATCTAGAACAACGGGTCAGCGGGCGCATGACCCTGTTGGATACATCCGCAACTGGCGAGGATAATTTGCTGGAGGTGCAATCCGGCAATCAGATGAATGATTTGGAATACCGCCGCACCCAGCTGCTGAAGCTGCAAGACGCCGTGATCGACATGGAGGATTTGTCGGCCGGTGTCTCGATTTCCGATTTAACCCTTACGGATTTTCGCCAGGATTTGGCCGAATATCTAAAACAGAACCCAGGTGTTTTGGAAAACCTGCCGCTTGGCGTGTCGGCCGTTACAAGCGCCACGGATGCAAGCACCCCACCCGGCATTATCTTCTGTCTGCGCGCTGTCGGCGATAACGCCTTGAACACCCCAGATGCCAGCTATCCACTGGCGCCGCACTATCTGATCCATGTCGGCATGGACGGCACGGTGCTGCTGACCTATAGCCAGGCTAAGCTGTGCCTTGATCGGCTGAAATATCTTAGCCTTGGTAAGGAACTTAGCGACAGCGGCGCGATGGCGCGCTGGAACAAACAGACCCGCAATGGCGAAGACATGACGCTGGCGCAACGCCTGCTTGGTGCCGCCATAGCCTCTATCGCTGGCAAGACTGAGGAAAAATCTGTCGCCAGCCTGTTCAACCCTGAGGGCAGTCACGCCCTGAAGGGTGAAATTGCTGGGGCGCAGGACTTTGAAGTGGTCGCCTTCATCGTTATCATGCCGCCTGCTGATGGGGGCGCCGCATGAACGCCACCGATGTGATTGCCGCCCTTGAATTCCCGTCCACCTGCCGCATCGATCAGCGGCTATCCAAAAAGCTTTTAATCGAAAAGATGACCCCCACCGCTGGCGACAAAAAACGGATCAATGACGGCATTGACAGCCTGATCTGGCTGGCGGCTTTGAAGCCCACCACCACGGGCATCGCCGAACATCGGGATGATACCCGAAGCTATTTAGAAATTGCCATTTTGGCCCTAACGGCCAGGCCAAAGGCCAAAACCCCGCGCCTGATCGAACTGATCCATCGCGCCATCCCACACCCAACTTTGCTGCTGACCGAACAGGGCGAAACCGTCACCCTTTCGCTGGCTCACATCCGCCCGCATCAGGGGCATGCCGGCAAGACCGTGCTGGACAACCTGCCGCTGACCGCCCGGCTGGATGATCTGGCCGCGCCGATTAATCAAGATTTTCGCGCTGCGATGGCCCTCTCACGCCAACCATCACAAACACTTCTGGCGCTGTATCAGGGCTGGATCGACACCGTGATCGCCCTGCAGGCCGCCGCCCTGACTGGCCAGTTTCGCCCCAATGCCCAGCCTTCTGCCAGCCGCGCTGAGGCACTGGCCCGTATCCGCCAGTTGGAAAAACGCACCGCTGAGCTGCGCAAAGCCGCCACCCGCGAAAAGATTCTGGCCCGCCAGATTGATCTGAACCTAGACATCAAACGCTTGCAGGCCGAAATTGCCGCCGCGCAAGACCAGCTATAAGGAGAATCCCCATGACCATTTTGAAATTGACCGCAGATGACGCCGACGCCAAAAGCGCCGACATTCTGGCCGATAACATCGCCCAGCTAAAGGCGCTGTTCCCAGAAGCCTTCACCGAGGGCAAGGTCGATTTCGAGGTGCTGAAACAGCTGCTGGGTGGTGCGGTTGATGAGCGGGAAGAAAAATATGGCCTCAATTGGCACGGCAAGCGCAAGGCCCGCCAGCTGGCGCTGACTCCCTCCACTGGCACCCTGTTGCCCTGCCCGGAAGATAGCATCGATTGGGACACAACCCAGAACCTGATGATCGAGGGCGATAATCTGGAGGTGCTGAAGCTGCTGCAAAAATCCTATGCCGGAAAGGTCAAGTTGATTTACATCGACCCGCCTTATAATACCGGCAAAGATTTCGTCTATCCCGATAATTTTCGGGATAATATAAAAAATTACCTTGAGCTCACCGGACAGGTGAAGAGCGGGCGCTCGATTAGCTCAAACACGGAGTCATCGGGGCGGTTCCACACTGAATGGCTGAATATGATGTATCCAAGGTTAAAGCTGGCGCGGAATTTACTTACTGAGTCAGGAATCATCGCAATTAGTGTCGATGACGTTGAACTCGACAATGTTAGAAAGGTTGCGGCAGAGGTTTTCGGTGAAGAGAATTTTGTTGCTCAAATCATTTGGAGAAAAAGAAGCACCCCGCCAAATGATAAAATAATCGGCACCAATCATGATTATATTATCTTGTTCTCCAAATCTAATGACTTTGTGGCCATGAATTTGCGTGTTCGTTCAGAAGAACAAGTGGCACGGTATAAAAATCCTGATAATCACCCAAAAGGACCTTGGGCGCCCGGTGACTTAATGGCTAACGTAAAAGGTGGTAGATATGTGGCCTCTTTGAATTTTCCTATCGAAAATCCGAAAACGCAGCAGGTACATACCCCGGGAAAAAATGGAAATTGGCGGTTTTCAAAAGATACTATTACTCGCCTGATCGCTAATAACGAAATATTTTTTGGTGAAGATGGTCAAGGTAAACCAAAGCTGAAAAGGTTTCTTTCAGATGTAAAAGATGGTGTTACATACCCAACAATTTGGGATTTTGTTCCCCTCAATACAAGTGGTTCTAATGAAATGAAAGAAATATTTGGAGAGGCAACAATATTTGAAAGTCCAAAGCCAGTCGGCCTTATTCAAGAGATATTGCGCCTTGGATCAGATAATAATTCCGTGTGCTTAGACTTTTTTGCTGGATCTGGAACTTTTGCACATGCTGTTATGTCTCAAAACATCGCAGATCACGGTAAGCGCCGCTTTATTTGTGTGCAGCTCCCAGAAAAAGTGAATCCTGAATCTGAAGCCGCAAAACAAGGCTTTACAAATATTGCCGAGCTAACCAAAGAACGCTTGCGCCGCGCCGGTCGCATGGTGCAGGCCGATAACCTAAATTCCAAAAGTGACACCGGCTTCCGCGTCTTCAAACTCGCCCCGTCTAACATCCGCGCCTGGAATCCTGACCGCACTGATCTCGAACAAACCCTGCTAGACCATGCCGACCATCTAGAACCCGGCCGCAGCGAGCAAGACGTGCTCTATGAACTGCTGCTGAAGCGCGGCCTTGATCTGTGCGTGCCAATAGAAACCAAGGTGATCGCCGACAAGACCGTGTGGGCCATCGGCGGCGGCGTGATGTTTGCCTGTCTGGCAGATGGCATCAACCGTGATCTGGTTGACCCACTGGCCACTGGCATTGTCGCCTGGCGCGACAGCCTGAAACCCGATGGTGATGTGCGGGTGTTTTTCAAGGATTCCGGCTTTGCCGATGATGTGGCCAAAACCAATATGGCCGAATTGCTGAAACAGCGTGGCATCACCGCCGTGCGCAGCTTGTGAGGCCCGCCATGAAGCTGCATTTTGAGCCGGATCTGGACTATCAAAAGGCCGCAATTGATGCGGTGTGCAACCTGTTTCGCGGCCAGGAAACCTGCCGCACCGAATTCACCGTCACGATGGGCGATGGCGGCGGGCTTGGCTTGACAGAAAACCAGCTGGGCATCGGCAACCGCCTGTCTCTGCTGGACGAGGAGATTGTCGCCAATTTGCGCGATGTGCAACTGCACGCCGGGCTGCGACAGGATACGGCCCTGAAGATCGGCGATTTCACGGTCGAAATGGAAACCGGCACCGGTAAGACCTATGTCTATCTGCGCACGATTTTTGAGCTGAACAAGCGCTTTGGCTTCTGCAAATTCGTCATCGTCGTGCCATCGGTCGCGATTAAGGAAGGCGTCTATAAAACGCTTCAGATCACCGCCGATCACTTCCGCGGCCTCTATGCCAGCCAGCCATTCGATTATTTCCTCTATGATTCCACCAAGCTGGGGCAGGTGCGCAATTTCGCCACCAGCTCGACGATTCAGATCATGGTGGTGACGGTTGGCGCGATCAACAAAAAGGATGTCAACAACCTATATAAGGACAGTGAGAAGACCGGCGGCGAAAAGCCGATCGACCTGATCAAGGCCACCTGCCCGATCATCATCGTTGATGAACCGCAGAGTGTTGACGGTGGCTTAGGTGGGAGCGGTAAGAAAGCGCTCGACGAGATGAAGCCACTCTGCACGCTGCGCTATTCCGCCACCCACGACAAGAACGTGGCCAAAACCCAGCACATGGTTTATCGCCTGGATGCGGTTGACGCCTATGAGAAGAAGCTGGTCAAGCAGATCGAGGTTGCGTCGGTCATGGTCGATGGCGGCAACAACAAGCCCTATGTGCGCTTTGTTGCTGCCCAAGCGAAGGGACGAAACGTGTTCGCCCAGGTCGAGTTGGATGTTCTGACTAAGAACGGCGTCGTGCGCCGTAAGGAGATGGTGCAGGACGGCGATCCACTCGACGAAGTTACGGGTCGCGACATTTATGCTGGCTGCCGCATTGGCGAGATCTACGCCAAAAAGGGTGCCGAGCTGCTGGAGGTGAAAACACCGCAAGGCGAAACCTTTTTGAAGCTGGGCGAGGCCGTGAATGATGTGAATGAGGACTCATTCGATCGACTAATGATCCGCCAGACCATCAAAGAACACTTGGCAAAAGAGCGCCGCTTGACCCCCTTGGGCATCAAAGTGCTAAGCCTGTTCTTTATTCCCCGCGTTGACCTGTATCGGCAGTATGACAGCGCGGGCAAGCAGGTCAAAGGCGTCTATGCCACCATGTTTGAAGAAGAATACCGCCGCGAAGCCAAAAAGCCGGAAAACGCCAGCCTGTTCAAAGAGGTCGATCTGGCTACCGAAGCCGAGCTGGTGCACGAGGGCTATTTCTCAATCGATAAGGCTGGCAAGCAATGGGTGGATACCGAGGAAGGCAACCAGTCTGGCCGCGACAGCGCCGAGCGAGCCTATAATCTGATCATGAAGAACAAAGAGCGGCTGCTGAGCTTTGACACCAAGCTGAAATTCATCTTCTCACACTCCGCCCTGCGCGAAGGCTGGGATAACCCCAACGTGTTCCAGATTTGCGCGCTGCGCGAAATCACAACCGAACGCAACCGTCGGCAGACCCTGGGGCGCGGCCTGCGCCTCTGCGTGAATCAAATGGGCGCGCGCGTGCGCGGCTTTGACGTGAACACCCTCACCGTCATCGCCAATGAAAGTTTTGAGGAATTTGCCGAGAATCTGCAAAAGGAAATCGAAAAGGACACTGGCATTCAGTTTGGTGTCGTGACCGAGCACCAATTTGCCAACATCACGATCGAAGACCCGAGCGGCTCTACGCGCCCGCTGGGCTTTGAAGAATCGCAAGCTATCTACACCTACCTGCAAGAAACTGACCTATTGGACAGCAAGGGTCGCGTGCAAGACAGCCTGCGCCAGGCTTTGAAAGACAAAACTCTGACCCTGCCGCCGGCCTATGCCGCGCATGTGAATCAGGTGATGGACACCCTGCGCAAGATTGCTGGCCGGCTTGACATCAAGAACGCGGCCGAGCGCAAAATCGTCAAAACCCGTCGTGCCGTTCTCGACAGCGCTGAATTCAAAGCCCTGTGGGATCGGATCAAGCACAAAACTACCTATCGCGTGCATTTCGACAATGATGCCTTGATCGAAAAATGCATCGATGCGATCCGCAATAGCCCGCCCATTCCCAAGGTGCGCGTCGTCGTGCGCAAGGCCGATCTGCCGATCGGCAAGGGCGGCGTGGATGCAATCGAAAAGGAAGTGTCGGCTCCGATGGCGATTGAAGACAGCGCCAGCGACCTGCCAGATCTGCTGACCGAGTTGCAAGATCGCACCCAGCTGACCCGCCGCAGCCTGGTCAAGATCCTGCTGGAATCCAATCGCCTGCACGACTTCAAAACCAACCCCCAGGCCTTCATCGACCAGGCCGACAAACATATCAGCCGCACCAAGCGCAATGCCTTGGTGGACGGCATCAAATATCAGCGCGTCGGCGACAGCGCCTATTATGCACAGGATCTGTTCTCAGATAATGAGCTAAAGGGCTACATCAGCAACATGCTGCAGGACACCAAGAAATCCGTCTATGAGAGCGTGATCTACGATTCCGCCAGCATCGAAAAACCTTTTGCCGAAAATCTGGAAAAAAACACCGCCGTTAAGGTTTACGCCAAGCTACCCGATTGGTTCAAAGTGCCAACCCCCCTTGGCACCTACAATCCCGATTGGGCTATATTGGTTGAAACCGATGGAGAGGAACGCCTGTATTTCGTGGTTGAAACTAAGGGAAGCCTGTTCGCTGGCGACTTGCGCGAAATGGAGCACGGCAAAGTCGCCTGCGGCAGAGCCCACTTTGCCGCCCTATCAGACGGTGACAACCCCGCCCGCTTCATGCAGGCGTCGACAGTCGATGATATGATGAAGGCGATTGGGTGATGGATTGGTCATATTCCTTCTCAACCATACACTGCGTTAGGCATTCACTATGTTAGGTAGTATTTTCCTGATTGGCCATAACCGCATGACGATGCACCCCGCGCGCGTCTGGCAAAAATTATTAAGTGGGGGTAACTTTGGGGGTATATCGCGAAGCAACAATATGACTTTACTTTTTATAACAAGCTTTTAATCGACGATTGTGAGTCCTGCCCCCCCTTAATTTGGATACAGGATGTATTGCGATTATACCTGCGGTGGCGCTATACTCTTGTGGTCAGTTGGAGGGGCAATGACGAAAAATAATTTTGAGACGTTAACATATCCGCCTTCAATCGAGGCGGTGCTGGACATTACTGTTAACGAAGTTGAAAGCTTTAACGTCGATAAATTGGCAGTAAAGAACAAGAATAGTTTTTTTCGAAAAAAATTCCCTAAAATGGAGGAGTTGCGACAGTTTCATAGCACGGTTGCGGTGGGCCAGAACCAACGAGGCAATGTCTCTTATCAGAGTCGGCAACTTGGATATCTCTATAAATCACCAGAGGAAAAGTCGCTTTGTCAATTCCGTGCCAATGGATTTTCCTATAATCATTTGAAACCTTATCCTGGTTGGGAACAATTTGTTCAAGATGGTATCTCCAATTGGAACGAATATAAAAAATTGCGTAAGGCTACTGATATTGCGCGTATCGGTCTACGCTTCATCAATGTGATTGAGATAGCTGATCTTTCCTCAGATCTTTCCGAACATTTTAATGTTACGCTCTCAATCCCAACTGGAATTGGCAAATTAAAACATCTAAATTATAGATACATAATTGATTTTTCAGATGATTGTATTGGCATCGTAAATTTTGCTAAGCTAGATGATAGCACGATAGGCAGTGGAAATTTTGTGTTGGATATTGATATTGTCAAACAAAATTTAACAGGTTTAATTGAGGATCATCAGATTTTGCAGTATCTTAAGGAAATGAGGGAAGATAAAAACAGTATATTTTTTGGAACTCTTACATCTCAGACATTGGAGTCATACAAATGATTAGTCTTGGCGCAAATACAGATATAGGTTCGCATGCGATTAAACCATTTGAATATAATTCTATAAACAATTCTATTCCATCTCGTTCTATACTGTTAGATTTTAAACAAAAACTTCAGCAAAAATTACAGATAGCCTTAAATGATGCTAATGATGAAAATATAAACACACTAGATGATTCATTTATAAAGGCTAAATATTTTATTGAAATTTTGTGTTTTTCTCAACAAATAGATCTTCCAAGCATTGGCGTAGAGGAAAGTGGCAATTTATTGTTTGAATGGTATAAAAAAAATTCTGATATAAATGCAACAATATTTTCCATCATATTTTCTAGAGAAAACTATATTTTTTCATTGTTTAAAAATGGAAATAACGATACATGCGGTGTATTAAATTACTCCAATATTTCTCGTGAAATTATATTGCGTCTAATTCAAGAAAATTTCGGTGTTCAGTCTGATGCACGATCTAGAGCTCACTGATATTTTATCTCGATTTTTGACCCAACGTAGTCATATCAACTGGGATAAGTGCGCTGTTAGGACCTCCGTATTTTCTGAGAAGCACCCCAAGGGTTTTTCTGTATTCCATACAACTGGTCTTACTGATAAACAAATTCAAGAAATTGCACATCAATATGTTATAAATGATCCAACAAGGCCGTTGCGTGGTCATTTCGAGCTTGAGGTTGCTGTTTACGAGCAGGCAAAGCTCAGTATCAAAAAATCAGAGCCCCCACCAAAGCATTACAATGTTTTTGGCATGCCAGTTAGCAGTGATGTGGAAGAGGCTAGCAAACTATCGATGCGTCAGTTTCTGGTGGATAAGGCAAGACTTAAGCTGACGTAGGGCAGAAGCAAGAAACATTGATAATTGAGTTTTATGCTGATAGAATTAATAATTACAGGAAAAGAACAAGATGAGCTACAAAACCATTTGTTGTGTTGGTGACAGCGTTGCCAATGGCTATTGGTGCGATCGCGGATTGGGGTGGTTTGGCCGCCTGCAAGAAACCATTGCCGCAAACTATCCCAAAATGTTTGGCTTTAACAATTTGGCCAAGTCGGGCGATCGCACTTGGGATGTCTATCACCGCATCGCCAGTGAGGTTGTAACGCGCCAACCCGATATCCTGCTGATTGCGGTGGGCATTAACGATTTGATACGGTGGAACAGCCCCGATGGCGCCAATGACCAAAGCGAAACCAGCCGTGCCGAGGCTTGGAACAATGTTTTGACCACGGCAAAGGCCAATGTTGGCCAGGTGTTGGTTATCGGTTTGCTACCCAATGTGGAAGGCCGTTACCCCACGACAGGCTGGGATGACATCACCCCGATGTGGCATCGCAACAGCGATACCGCGCTGTATAACACCGACATCGAACGCTGGTGCCAGCAGGCCGACATCCCTTTTCTCAACATTTATGATTACTGGATCCAAATGGATTATGAAGCGTATTTTGAGGATGGCGGCCACCCCAACGGACGCGGACACGACCTTTTGTCAACGCAAGTTATTGAAAAATTGCAACAACTGGGCTGGGTTCCCTATGAAATCCTGTAGATTAAACATGGCTTCATGAGAAACGGCTACCTGCCCTCTCTCTGATCTTGATTAGCAAGAGCCGTTATAAACACAGCCATAATTGTTATAGCGACTATTATCTGGTGCTGAGCGGTAATGGGGTTGCACATAGGTGCCGTTACTGCGCCAATAGCCATTAACGCGATTTTGCGCTTCGGCCACGATGCTGCCGCCCAAAATAAGGCTAAGCAGGATTAATAGTTGCAAAACGATTTTGGTCATTTCGATTCCTTTTTGCTTTGTTAAAAACAAGCCACCAGCGCAGGAGAACCTGTCTGGCGACCGGGAGTTCGAAAATCGTGGTAAGACGATTGCAGTGGCCTTTAGCCATGCAGCCTGGACATACGCCGCCGCCTCCCGATCCTAAGACCGAGGGCAGCATCCATTACGGAGAATGCATCCGCTTACCAAGAGGTTTCGACACCCCATTGGTCATGTTACTGACCAACAAAATTAGCATACCAGATATTGTCGGCGGTTGCTAGTTGTTTTATGGCGAGCTTTTATAGCGGGCGGTTGCGGGGCACAACCCCCATCAATCGCGCATAATCTTCAGTAAGATTCAAAACCTCTTACCCCACCATTACGGTTGATGATGGTGTCAACGCCCCCTTGCACCCATGGCGTCCATATGCAACAGTCAATTCCCTAATGCCTTGCCCCAAACGGGGTCTTAGGAGTGTAGCTCAATTGGTAGAGCACCGGTCTCCAAAACCGGGGGTTGTAGGTTCGAGCCCTATCACTCCTGCCAGCCTTACCGGCTGGGGGCACTCCTGCCAGCCTTACTGGCTGGGGGCACTCCTGCCAGCCTTACCGGCAGGGGGATACTATGGAAAATGCTCTACGCGAAAATTTCGTTGCCGGAGACATAGCGGCGCAAACCACGCTGAAACACCCATTTGGCCAGGCGTACCCACAACAGGGCGGCCAGCGGCAGGGCTATCACCGCCCAAATCCGATGCTGATGCAAAATCGCCATCGGCAGGGTGGCAATCAATCCCGCGGGGAAAACCGTCATCAGCAAGATTTTACCAAAAAAACTATAAATATGCGTTGGATAGCTAGAAAAGATCAGAAAGCTGTTATAGACCTGCTCTGTGCTATGGTGGACGCCGCGATGCCAAAAAGTCAGGCAATGCAAGCAAAACAAGGCTGCGGCAATAATGGTTGCACACAGCAAGCCAATCACCAAAACCCACGGAATGCTTTGCCAGCTGCCCTGGGCAAAACCAAGCCATACCACCAGCCCAAACAGAATATCACCAAAGCCCGAAGCCCGTGAATCGCTGAAAACTATCAAGGGGATTGGATGGCATGGGGTGTTCAGAAACCGTTCCAACTCACCCGTAACAATATAGCGTGAAAGCTGTTGCACACCATCAGCCAACAAAACAAAGAATCCAAGGCTAAGACAGGTCATAGCAAACAACCCCGCCATATCCGATAATTCATAACCACGCAGATAATCGAATTGACGAAAGAAAAACACCCAAATCAAAAAGAATATGCCGTTATTCACAAACATCATCGCCGCCTCTGCAGCGAACCCCCGATAAGTGGGACAGGCAGATCCGATGTTGCAGGCCATTAAATGCAAAAAATTCTTCAAGGTCATAATGTCATCAACCGTTGCTCAGCCCGCTTAAACACCAAGATCATCAGCATAAAGGCAACGCCCAACCAGCCCAGCTGAATCGCCAAAATCTGCCACCAGGCCAAATCTGTTTGCGCGGTCGCCGCCGCTCCAACCAAATGCAAAATCGCCGGAAAGGGGGTTATCCACGCAATAGCCTGCCACCAACCTGGATAAAAAAACAGCGGCAGCATTAACCCACCCATAACAAACATCATCTTTTGGGCAATCCAAAACAGGGGGGTAACATTGCTTAGCCAGGCAGCCGCCGCCCCAATCATCATTTGGATTATCATCCAAATCATACATCCAAAAGACAAGGAAATCAGGGCGAGTGGTATTTGCGTTGCCTGGGCAGGCAGATGACCAATCAGCCACCAACTGCCCACCACCACCGTGATCCCCATCACCATCATCATCCAAGTCACCCCGCCCAGGTTGTTGGCCAGGCTGTATTGCCAATAGGGGATAGGGCGACTTAGCAGGCTGAAGACCCGTCCGGATTGAATGGGATCGGCAATGTCGCGGTAGCGGTAGCCGACCGCAAAAGTCACCCATTGTGACATCAATAAATAGCTTGTTAAGCTGTTAACACTAACCGAAAAAGGCAAAGTGATGTTGCTTAGATCGGTGGCCTGCCAGATACGGTGCCAGACCGCACAAATCGCCAACATCAGGATGCAACGCACGGCTATCATGATTCCCTGTTTGGATTCCTCTTGCCAACCAAGAGAGAAAGCCGCCACCCATACCCGCATCGGCGCCAATGCCAATGCGTGCTTAACCGTCCAAAATTGCCTTGCAACCATCGGCTGGATGGTGGGGATAGCCTTAAGCATGGCCATGACCCGCATCATAAACCGTCGTGGCGGGCTGATCCGCTAAATCGCCAGAAAAATTGCCAGCACCCGCTGCACCGCCAGCCATGCCAACCGACTTGGGCTGCTGATAAATCGTCTGAATAATCTGCTCCAGTGGCGGATTATCGACGGTGACATCATGAACGGGCAGCTGCGCCAACAGCTTCCCCAACACCTTTGGCACGTTGGTGCGCGCCAAATCGATGCTGACTTCGGCCTGACGATCCCCCAAGCTTTGCAGGCTGACGCCAAGGGGCATCAACAACTGCATCTCATTCTGGCTGACCGGCTGGGTAAAATGCAACCGCACCAATTTGTGGGTTAGATAGTTTTGATTCAACGCCGCCAAGCTGTCGTCAAAAACCAATTCGCCATGGTTGATGACCATCACCCGATCGGCAATTTCCTCAATATCGCCAACATCGTGACTGGTCAGCAGGATGGTTACCCCTTCTGTTGCGGTCAAATAGTTCAAATGCTGGCGCAACAGGGTTTTGGAGGTGATGTCCAGGCCGATGGTCGGCTCATCCAAAAACAGAATTTCGGGACGATGAATCAGGCTGGCCGCCAATTCCGCCCGCATCCGTTGCCCCAAAGACAGGCTGCGCACCGGTTGCGCCAGCAGGTCGGACAGGTTAAACACCTCCGACAGCTCATGGATACGATGAACAATATCGGGACGATTCATGTCGTACAACCGCCCCAGCAGCAGCAGGCCATCCTGCACGCTAAGATTCGACCACAGCTGGCTGCGTTGGCCAAACACAATGCCGATGTAATGGGACAGTTCCTGCCGCTCCTGCCAGGGGATAAAGCCCGCAACCTCGGCATAGCCATCGGTGGGATACAAAATGCCTGTTAGCATTTTAAGGGTGGTCGATTTTCCCGCGCCATTGGGGCCAATGAAGGCAATTTTTTCGCCGCTTTCGATGGAAAAGCTAAGGTTGGTTACGGCAGGCTTAGATTCAAAGCTTGGTCGCCAGCGATCGCGCAACCGCTGCGGCCACGGGGCGCCATCCGCCACGGGCAGGCGTCTGCGATAGCTTTTGTTTAACTGTTCAACATAAATAACGGTCATCGCCGCATTGCACCACAACTGTTGCCCGATGCCAAGGCGTAAGCGTTAAGATTGTCTTTTCGCATCTTTTCCCGATAAAGCCCCCTTAAGCAGAGCAGCCAACGTGGTCATTGCCATGGTTGGGGCAATCCTTTATAGCTAAAATCTCCAAATTTTTCTTGCCCTGTTTTTTTCTTTAAGGAGCTTTTGACCATGGCCACCCCCAAACTGACCCCGCCGTCAACGATTTTTCAGCGCAAATGGTTGTTGGCTGCAGGGGTTATCGCCGTGGTTGGCGGCGCCCTGTGGTTTAGTCAGCAAACGGCTTCGCAATCCTCAGATCCCCTGGTCGCCAAGGTTGATGGGGTGGGTATTACCCGCGCTGATCTGGAAAGCTTTAAGGCGCAGCTGCCACCCTTTGTCCGCCAACAACCGACTGAAGCGTTGTACCCAAAGCTGGTCAACCGGCTTATTGACAACAAATTGATGCTGATAAAGGCCAAGGCCGAGGGCATTGAGAATGATGAGGATGTTCGTCGTCAAATTACCGAAGCGCAAAACAGCATCGTGACGCAGGCATGGATTCGTCGTCAGGTCGACAAGAAATTGACTGATGACCTGTTGAAACAATCTTATCAGGATGAAATCAAAGGCTATAATCCCGAAGAACAGGTGCGGGCTCGCCATATCCTGGTCGCCAGCAAAGATGAGGCCGACAAGCTGTTGGCGCGGGTTAATAAGGGTGAGGATTTTGCCGCCCTAGCGAAAGAGGCCTCCAAGGATGGGTCAGCGGCCGATGGTGGCGACTTAGGATTCTTTAGCCACGATCAGATGGTTAAACCCTTTGCTGAGGCGGCCTTTGCCCTGAAACAGGGTGAGGTTAGCAAGGCGCCCGTCCAAACCCAATTTGGTTGGCATTTGATTAAGGTTGAGGGACGCAAGCAATCCGAAGCCCCCAGCTTTGAAGACAGCAAAGAAGAGCTGAAACAAAAACTAAGCGGTGAGGCGGTGCAAGCCGTGTTAGAGGATCTTCGCAAAAACGCCAAAATTGAGCGTTTTGACCTGGAAGGCAAGCCTTTGCAATCATCAGAAAAATCTGCCAACAAAACTGCTGAGGAGGGGGCGACAGAGCCTCAACCGAAACCATAGTTTTTGCGGGTGGCGAATCCCCCCCCCACTCCAGGCGAATCCCCCCCCCTAAATGTGGGCGACGCCCATCCCCTGTTGCTGCTGGATGCATCGGGCTTTCTGTTTCGCGCTTACCACGCCCTACCCCCGCTGACCAACCCTGCGGGGGTACCGGTGGGGGCGGTTTACGGCTATTGCAACATGCTGTTGCGGCTGTTGAAAAACTATCCTGGTGCGCCGCTGTTGGTGGTGTTTGATGCGGGGCGCAAGAATTTTCGGCACGACATCTATCCTGCCTATAAGGCCAACCGCCCAGAGCCGCCAGAGGATCTGATTCCGCAATTCGCGCTGGTTAGGGCTGCTACCCAGGCATTCGGCCTGCCGCAGGTGGAGATGGCCGGCTATGAAGCCGACGACCTGTTGGCCAGCTATGCCGCCGCCGCGGTGCAGGCGGGTCAAAGCGTCACCATTGTGTCCAGCGATAAGGATTTGATGCAGTTGATTCGCCCGCAAGTCGGCCTGCTGGATCCGCTGAAAAACACCCCGATTGGCGCGGCGGAGGTGTTGGCCAAATTTGGGGTGCCGCCCGAACAGGTGGTGGAGGTGCAGGCCTTAGCGGGCGACAGCAGCGATAACGTGCCCGGCGTTCCAGGAATAGGTATCAAAACCGCCGCCGAGCTGATTCAGCGGTTCGGCAGCATCGAAAATTTGCTGGCCAATTTGGATCAGATTAGCCAGCCCAAAAGGCGCGAAACCCTTCAAACTCATGCGGAGATGGCCAGAATCTCCCGCGCCCTGGTGCTGCTGGAACCCAATGCCCCCTGCCCGCTGCCATTAGCTAACATTCAATCCATCCACCAGCTGCCCACCAGCCTGCGCGAATTTTTTGCTGAGCAGGGCTTTCGGCAACTGCTGAATCGCATGGGGGAGGGTGCATCGGATGCAGCGAATGCAGCGCATATAGCCAGCACGGCCACGCCTAACCCTGCGCCCAATCCTAACCCTGCCACCATTCCCTCCCATTCTGCGCTACCCAACATCCCACCCAACATCCCCCTCAGCCGCTCCCTGGCCAGCCTGGAGGATCTTCGCCGCTGGCTAGACAACGCCAACCAAACGGGTCAGCTGGCGATCATCGGGGTGCAGACGGCGGCGGGTCACCGCCAACTCGCCCTGGCCTGTCAGCCGACGGAGCAGGTGGTGGTAACACTGGTCAACAACGCGCCGACCGATTTGCTTAGCCCGCCAGCTGGTGCAGACGATGGTGGCAGCGCCCTGCCCCCTGCCGCCGTCGCCACCCTGCTGACCCCCCTGTTGCAGGATAGCAGCATCGCCAAAATCGGCCTGGATTGGAAGGCGTTATGGGTTGGCTATCCCGAATTGCCGTTGATGGATGACGCCCTCGATGACCTGCAGCTGATGAGCTATGTCGCGGAGGGGGGCAGCGGCACGGGGGGGCGGGGCGCGCATGATTTGCCGGCCATCGCCGCCCGCTTTGATCTGACCGAAGCGTGGGTGAGTCAGGCACCCGCCGCCACCGCGCTTTATCTATTCCCGCTGCTGCAACAACGGCTGCATCAGGTGGCGGGATTGGCGCTGTATCAGCATGTCGATCGCCCGCTGCCCGCGGTGGTGGCGCGGATGGAACGGGCGGGGGTACGGCTGGATCTCGACTTCCTACGCCAGCTGAATCAACGCTTTGCCGCCCGCCTGTTGGAGTTGGAGGAGCAGGTTTATCAGCTGGCCAACGGCAAACGCTTCACCATCGGATCGCCCAAGCAATTGGGGGTGGTACTGTTTGAGGATTTGGGGTTGCCGACCCCAAAACGCGGCAAATCGGGCGCCTATGAAACGGGGGTTGACGTTCTGGAACCGCTGGCCGCCGCCGGCCATGTCATCGCCGAAAAGGTGTTGGCCTGGCGACAAATTGCTAAGCTGCAATCCACCTATGTTGAGGCTTTATCGCGGCTGGCCAAGCCCGCCACGGCGCGCGTCCACACCACCTTTTTGTTGGCGCAGACCAGCACGGGGCGATTCAGCTCGATTGATCCCAATCTGCAAAACATTCCGATCCGCACGACTGAGGGGCGGGAGCTGCGCACCGCCTTTATCGCTGAGCCTGGCTGGCAGCTGCTATCCGCCGACTACAGCCAGATTGAGTTGCGGCTGTTGGCGCATTTGGCCGACGTCCCCACCCTGCGTCAGGCCTTTGCCGATGGCATCGACATTCATGTGCAGACCGCGGCGGAGGTGTTTCACAAACCGTTGGCGGAGGTGGACAGCCAACTGCGACGCAGCGCTAAAGCCATCAATTTCGGCATTATTTATGGTATCAGCGCCTATGGCCTGGCCGCCCAATTGGGCATTACCGCCGGTGAGGCCAACGAGATTATTAATCACTATTTTGCCCGCTATCCTGGCATTCCCGCCTATATGGAATCGATGCGCGACTTTGCCCGCGACCATGGCTATGTCACCACCCTGTTTGGCCGCCGCGTGGCGGTGCCCGAAATTGCCAGCAGCAACCCCGCCCGCCGCCAGTTTGCCGAACGCGCCGCCATTAACGCGCCGCTGCAGGGGACGGCCGCCGATCTGGTCAAACGCGCCATGGCGCGGGTGGATCACCTGTTGCAATCGGGGGGGCATCAAAGCCGCCTGTTGTTGCAGGTGCATGATGAACTGCTGCTGGAAGGGCCAGAGGATGAGTTAAACAGCTTTATGAGCCAGATTTGCCAGACCATGGCCACCGCCGCCACCCCCGCCATCACCCTGCAAGTCCCGTTGGTGGTTGAAGCCAAAATCGGCACCACCTGGGGACAAGCGCATTAGGGGGAATATCACAAAAATCTTGACAAAAGCGTCAAAAAATATAAATTTTATTTTTGATAATTAATTTATTTGCGGAAAATTTTGTAAATGGATCTTGTGCCAAGAATTGATCCAGCTTCGGTTGAGCCAACACGAACAAAACTTGTTTATTATAACCCGAACGAAACAGGGTTTGGTGTGTATATGTATCCTAAACAAGCCGAAATCCTGGCTGCTAAAAAAATTCTTAAAGACAGGATGGCCGCTTACATTCTTGCTTTACGAGCGCGCGGTTCATAATTGTAGCTTGCCCATTATGGACAAGTCGAAAAGGGGATAATTGCCCCCAATGGCTTTGTTAGAATTCCAACCAATCCGTCGTCATCCTACCCCCTGTGGGTAGGATCTAAGCGGCGGTAACGCTTGTGGAGCGGTTAGGATTTGAGATCCTACCCAACATTTCAATTTCTTGGTGGTAGGATGACAGAGCTTTCCTCCCGCCCCACCCCAAACTTATACACACATGAGAAATTGCTTTGAGCAAGGCGGATGAATCTGCTATCAATCATAACTGTGCCCGCTTGGCGGAATAGGTAGACGCAAGGGACTTAAAATCCCTCGGCTTAACGGCCGTGCCGGTTCAAGTCCGGCAGTGGGCACCACTTTTTACGAAGTAGTTTATATAAAAGCGGTTCAATTCCGCGCAGGAGCGAGACTTGGCCTGGCTCTGAATTTTGGGGATTGATTGGTACCCAATTTACGGCGCAATGGTGATATTTAGTATCAATCAAAAAAAGAGGTAAAAAATAATGACCAAAATAAAATTCGCTCTGAAGCTCGCGCCATATGCAGCCGTATTTGTTGCTTTATTATGTATAAATAGTCAAAATGTTGAGATCAGGATGCTCTTGGGCATCTATGCTTTGATTATATGTTTAACCTACTATGCATATAAATATATCGAAAAAATTAATAAGGATAAACTTTATCCCTGTGTATTTAAGAAAAAAATAATTGCAGCGGATAGCGACGATGAGTTAGCCCGCTTTGAAGTTTCCTATAAATTACCATTTCCTCCATTTATAGGTTTAGAGGTTAGTGGAGATGTAACGCCCTCAGAAACCAGCCAAAATTCTGATGTTTTTGATTGTGAATATGTAGATTCTAGAGAATTTTATACTGGAAAAATTATCAGTACAGAATGGTCATACAATAAATTCACATGTATAGTTGAGCCTCATAAAATGTCACGCGAAAATATATTTGAGAAAGTAATCATATGGCATGGCAAGTCTGCGTGGAAACTTAGTCCTTATGACTCTGATGTAAAAAAACACGTATTGGATTATATTGATAAAAAATTTCTAGAACTCCAAAATTTACAGGGAGATAAAGAAGAAGAGGAACGTTGGGAATTAGAACGGGCTAAAAAGAAACTTGAACAGTGTTAGATTATTTGAGGCTATAAAACCTCGCATCACTTTGATCAAACCAATACCTGCTCGAAATTTCTCCGCGCAGTGGGCACCACCAAACCTACCCCCGCAGACCCAACTCTTTCCTGGCGGCTTCGGCGATAAAGCCTGATCGGGTCATGCCAAACTGTTTGGCTTTTTCATCAATCAGGGACAACAATTCAGGGTCGATACTGGCGTTAAAGCGGACAGGCTCTTTCTTCGGCAGCTTAACCCCCACAACAAAATAGGCGGCGGCGTCTGTGTGGTCGGGATTGTTCAAAACCTCCTCCAACCCACTGGGCGCGGGCAAGGCCAACCCCGCCTCCACCATCATGGCCACATGCCCCTGCAACGCTTCCTGCGCCATATCCTTTGCCTCATCCACCGTTCTGCCCGCGGTGATGCAGCCAGGGAAATCGGGGAAACTGACCCCAAAATCCGATTGTTTCTCTTTATGAATCACCGCAAGATAATTGGTCATTGCCCCCCTCCTATTTTAAGCCTGCCTGTTTCAAAATACTGATCAACGTTCCCTTTGGCAGATCCCGTTTGGGATGCGGCACCGTCACAATCCCCTGTTTTGCGGGATGCTTAAAGTGCCAATGACTGCCGCTGGTGCGTGCATGCACCCAACCGTGCTTTTGCAACAGCTTAATAATTTCCAAACTGTTCATGACTTAATAATACACAACAAATGTGTAAAAATCAAGGGGGCGCTTACCGCATTGCGTGTCAAGACAACCGCTAGTCAATCTTAACGATGCGCAGCACGTTGGTCGCGCCGGATTGGCCAAAGGGTACGCCGGCGGTGATAACGATGGTGTCGCCCTGATCAGCGAATTGATTGGCAACCGCACATTTTTTGGCCTTCACCACCATTTCATCAAAATTGTGAATATCCTCAGTCACCTGCGGGTGAATGCCCCAAACAATGGCCAGTTGGCGCGCCGTTAACTTCTTGGGGGTCAGCCCCAGGATGGGGGCATAGGGGCGTTCGCGGGCAACACTAAGCGCGGTTTTGCCGCTGCTGCTGAAACACACGATCACCTGCGCGGCCACGGTTTGGGCGGCTTTGCAGGCCGCCACGGTAATGGCATCCATCACGTTGGGCTCAGGCTCACCATGCACCGCATCCAGAATCGGACGATACAGCACATCACGCTCCACCGTTTCGATAATGCGGTTCATCATCGCCACCGATTCGACGGGGAATTGCCCGCTGGCGCTTTCAGCCGACAGCATCACGGCGTCTGCCCCATCAAAAATGGCCGTCGCGACGTCTGAGGCTTCAGCGCGGGTGGGCGCAGGGTTGCTAACCATCGAGTCCAACATTTGGGTCGCAACCACCACCGGCTTGCCCGCCTGGCGACAGGCGCGCACGATCCGTTTTTGCAGGCCAGGCACCTGTTCAGGCGGTAACTCCACCCCCAAATCACCGCGCGCCACCATCACCCCATCGGCCAGCGCGATCAGCTCATCCAAACAATCCATCGCCGATGGCTTTTCCAGCTTCACCATCAGTTTAACCTTATCACCCGCCAGTTGGCGTGCCTCAATCACATCTTCTGGCCGCTGGACAAAGGATAACGCGACCCAGTCGATGTCCAGGGTTAGGCCAAAAGCCAAATCTTCCCGATCCTTCTTGGTAATAGCGGGCAGGGGCAGGATCGCCCCCGGCACGTTCAGCCCCTTGCGGTTCGACAGCTCGCTGCCAGCCGTTACCACCGTGTCGGCATAGTCCGCGCCGTGCGACTCAACCGTCAGCCGCACCTTGCCATCATCCAACAGCAGCTCCAACCCAGGTTTCATCACCGCGAACACTTCGGGATGGGGCAGCGTTACCCCCTGCTCATCCCCCTCAACAGGATTCAGGTGCAGACGAAATTTCTGCCCCACCGTCAGGGCGATTTTGCCAGCCTTAAAGGTCGCGACCCGTAGTTTAGGCCCCTGCAAATCCAACAGCACCCCAATCGGCCGCTGAATCTTTTGCTCTACCGCGCGGATGATATCCAGGCGCGCCTTATGATCATCATGACTACCATGGCTGAAATTCAGACGGAAGACATCCGCCCCCGCCCGCGCCAAGGCCTCAATCACCTCCGCCGTGCCGCTGGCCGGCCCCAGGGTGGCCAGAATTTTGCTAAAACGATCGCGGCGAAGCGGCTGTACGCCAGAAACAGTGGAAGACATACGGAATCCTTATTTGAAATAGAAAAAGCCCCGCCGCGCCGAATTAACCAGCCACGCAACAGGCCTCCCTATGCTTTAGCGAACTGCGCCGCACGGGTCAACGGGGGATCGCGCAGGGATGCCCTTCGCAGTCGCAAAATAATCCTCAATCCAATGAGGCAGAAATTTGCGATAGTGGCCGTTGGTTTTTTGCAACGTTGGAGCGTGTGCTTAGAAACGAAAATGGAATGGTTGCCGCCCATGCCTGCGGGTAACAACTATCCGCATAAGCAATCGGCGGTTGACCCAGCTGACGCGCATAACCAGTTAACAACTCAGGTAACTTGTAGTGCAACTGCTCTGCTAAATCCAACAGCTGATCTAGCAGTAACTGCCCTTCTGCCGTAAAGTTGCGCTCAAAAAGCCCGCGAATAATTTCGCAAGTATCATGCGGCCAAACTCCGCCCAACTGATAAGACTCTGGATCAAAAGACGTATCAGCAATGCTAAGCGTCCGGATGCCCCAGCCGCTGTTAAGGTGTGCTGTATCCACCATTGCGTCGGCAATCGCCTTCATGCGCTCAGGATGCTGAATGATGTCGGTGCGCAACAAATGTCCAGGATTGGAGCTAACAATCGCGCAGGGCGTGCCATCACCAGCGATCGCCATCGCATAAAAATTGATCTCTGGAAGCCAAAAGTGTTGTTCAAAGTCTTCGGCCAATTTGGCCGCACGCTGACGCAGATCAAAAGCCTGCTGGGCATCTCCAAACTCAAACTTTTCCATTAACCACGAACCGTCCAGCAATGCCCGATGGGCGTAGCCCTGCACCTCACAAAGCGCAATTGGATGTGGTGCTTTTTGACCATTTGCGTCAATTACGGGTGCACCGTCTTTCCAACCCTTTTCTTTTAAAGCTAAAGAGCCTTCAGCTTCAAAATTTGCTCGATAAGTTAAAAAATCTTGATGCTGAAGCTCTCTTTTGATCAATGAAATCGCCGCCTCTACACCCGCACCAATTTCATTCCAAAGCGCATCATCTTGCTGTGATCGAAAATACTTAGCGGCCAGAGATACATACAACGGGGTAGCATCAACTGTGCCATAATAACAACCAAAGGGAACATCCCGCAAATGACTGCGTTCGCTTGATCGATACTCATGAACGATTTTTCCTGGCTGTGCATCTACGGATGGATCCTCTGCTTTGGCCTGCAACAGTGTTAGAGTTCGCAAGGTATCGCGTGCAATAATTGGAAGTGCCTCCAATGCCTGCTCAGCAGCAATCAGGCTGTCACGCCCAAATAGAGTGCTGAACCATGGTACACCAGCGTGAATACAAGGGTAGCCATTTCGAATGCTTCCCTGCAACTGAGCAATTTCACCAGCAGCGTGATGCAACCATGGTAGCACCCTAGGATTATTGCTGCTAAGTTTGGCAGTCTGCCGCTCAACTTTCCATGTATCTTGCGTATCTCTAACAGCAGTAGATTTAGTCGTGCCTGCATAAGGACGCAGCATCAATTCTAGAACAGAAACATCGCTTGACCAAAAAAGTTCCCCTTCCTTCCAAACAAACGGCTGCGAGGATTCCAACTCGACCCCACGCACCCAACCATCCCGACCAGCATATTCCCAATACAACTTAGTAGGAGCAGTTTGTTCGACGATCAAACTACGCTCCAATGGCGACAACATTTCTCTAACCTCAAACATATCATCAGCTGCAGGGACTAGTGTCAGTGCAACGTTATTTAAAGGAACATCAGCTTGCAGCTTCAGCTGTAAAGCCTCGTCCTTCAATAACATAACAAGATTGAGTGTTTGACCGTGATCTTTTGCGGTCATCTCCAACGTAGCTGGACGATATTGCGTAATTTCCCATGTCAATGACTTAACCTTATTAGCGATCCACCAACTCAGCAGCTTTATCAACCTTGTGTCAGCGAAATATAATCCCGCAGTCTGCAAACTTGATGCATCGATCGTCCCTGCAGTGTCTGTAACAAGAAACATATTTCCATTTTTTATTGACAGGTTTTTAAAAATATTGTTCATATGAGGAATAATCCATATTTAAAAAGGTTGTTGTAATGTCCACACCCGATTCTGCTTTAGAACGCATCATCCATGTTGCCCCTCCCTATGTAGCAGTTTCTACTGAGATAGGCTATGGGGGAAGTGAGCGAGTTTTGCTTGGACTTTTGAAGCAACAACTAGCCTCAACAATACCAGTTTCGCTTTACGCTACTGGGGATAGCCAGCGTGCAATATGCCATCAGGATACGCAACTCAATATTAATTTAATCCCGTATGTAGCCACGGCTTGTGGAGTAAAAACAAAGTCCTGGGATGCAGAAAGATCATTAAAAAGAGCTCTTTATGAAGTTATGGAGCAACTTAAGGAAAATCCCAATACCATTGCTCATGCCCATGTAGAAGATGACCATTTGCCGATTGCACACACAGTGGGTGTGCAGCGACGCGTCGTCACCACCGTGCACAACCTACCTAAGGATTTTACTTATCAGTATCACTTAGATGCTCCGATGGTATTCATTTCTCGCGCTCAAGCAACGGCAGCAAATTATCAGCGCTTTGATTGCTCAGAAGTAATTTACAATGGCATTGATCCAAAACTTTTTTTGCCTAATTACCAAACTGTTTCAGATGCCCCACTGGTATTTATAGGTCGAATGCACCCCAATAAAGGACCATCCGAAGCTATACAGGCTGCACTAAAAACAAATAACAGGTTGAAGATTGCTGGCCCTATCGAGGAGGAGCATCGTGCATACTATGAACGTAAGGTTCTGCCTTTGATTCAGGCGAACCCAGAGCAGATTGAATATGTTGGTGAAGTGAACGATGTGTTAGATACAAATGGTTTGTCCAGTAAATCTCGTTTGTTGAGAGAGGCAAAAGCCCTTCTTTTTCCTATACAATGGAAAGAACCCTTTGGATTGGTGATGGTGGAGGCCATGCTTGCTGGCACACCAGTAATAGCCCTCAATCATCCAGGAAGTTCTGTTGAAGAAATTATCAAAGATAATATTAACGGATACAAGGCCGATACCATGGATCAACTCATTCAAAATATCTATTATATCCCACAGATTGATCGTAGAGGGGTACGCGAAAATGCCGAAAACCGCTTCAGTAGCAAGGTAATGGCAGAGAATTACCTCAGATTCTACGAAAGAGTCTTAGCGTATTCTCGCTCGTAAATAGACATTAAGTGAACCTCCGCAGAGAAGCCCCCCCATTTCGCAGTCGCAAAATAATCCTCAATCCAATGGGGCAGAAATTTGCGATAGTGGCCGCTGGTTTTTTGCAACGTTGGAGCGTGCCATGTCGCCCTTAGATTTCCCCTTAGCTTTCGGCCTCGACGTCGGCGGCACCAAAATTGAGTGTGTCGGCCTGCACGGCTTTAATGGCAAAGAAGTGTATCGGCAGCGTATTCCCACCCCTAACCAGTCCTATGAGGCGTTGGTGGGCAGCATTGGCGATCTGATTGAGCAGGCTGAGGGCGTATTGGGCGGCAGGGGGACGTTGGGCATCGGTATTCCGGGCGCGGCCGACCCCGACAGCGGGCTAGTGATGCACGCTGGCAATGTTGGGCTGCTGGTCGGCAAGCCCTTTGTCCAGGATTTGGGGGAACGGTTGGCGCGGGAAGTCCGCCTGGCCAATGATGCCAACTGTTTTGCCCTGTCCGAAGCCGTCGATGGCGCGGGCAAGGGGGCACGCACCGTCTTTGGCGTCATTATCGGCACAGGATGCGGCGGCGGGTTAGTCTTTGATGGCCAGGTTTGGCCTGGCGCCAATTTGATTGCAGGCGAATGGGGGCACAACGGCCTGCCCTGGGTTGAGGAGGAGGATTTGCCCCTGCCCGACTGTTATTGTGGCAAGCGCGGCTGCATCGAAACCTATCTGTCGGGCCCCAGCCTGCGCCGCGATCACAACCACACCTCGGGGCAGCAACTGTCCACCCACGACATTATTGCGGCGGCGGAGGATGGCGATCCCTATGCCATGGCCTCCATCGATCGCTATGAGCGCCGTATGGCCAAGGCCTTTGCCTGGGTCATCAACCTGCTGGATCCTGAGGTTATCGTGCTGGGGGGTGGCATGTCCAACGTCAGCCGCCTGTACGACAACGTGCCAAAACTATGGGGCGAATGGGTTTACAGCAAAAGCAAGATTAAGACAAAGCTGCGCCCGCCCCGTCATGGCGACGCCAGCGGGGTACGGGGGGCAGCCTGGCTGTGGGCGTCGAACCTCCAGCTGTAAAAAAAAAGGTTGTCATTATCGGTGCAGCTTGGATTGCATCGCGGCCAAGCTGTTGCTAAATTACCATAGATTTTTCACAGACCCTGCGCGGTCGCCTCCCCCGACTGGATGACAACATCTTGCAAGAACGGGGCGGCATACCAAGCCCAGTCAGCCATGAATCGCTAAAGAAGAAGGAACATAGACCATGACCACCAAACCACGCATCGGAATTATGACCAGCGGCGGCGACTGTGCAGGCTTAAACGCCGCTATTCGCGCGGCCGTCCTGCATGCCGAACACAGCTATGGTTGGGAAGTGGTCGGCATCAAAAACGCCACCCAGGGGCTGATGAGTGAAACCCCGCAGTTGATTGAGCTGTCCACCGAAAAAATGTCGGCGCACCTGCTGCGGGAGGGGGGAACCATCCTGGGCGCGATTAACAACCGCAACCCTTATCACTTTCCCCTGCCCGATGGCACCCGGGTTGATCGGTCGGCTGAGGTGATTGCCAATTACCATAAGCTTGGTCTGCATGGCGTTATCGGCATTGGCGGCGATGGCAGCCTGGCGTTGTTGCAACGGCTGACGACTCAGGGCAACATTCCGATGGTGGCGATTCCCAAAACCATCGACAACGATATGGTGCTGACCGAAACCTCCATCGGCTTTGACACCGCGGTGCAGGTGGCGACCGAGGCCTTGGATCGCCTGCAACCGACAGCGGCCAGCCATAGCCGCCTGATGATTTTGGAGGTGATGGGGCGGGATGCTGGCCGAATCGCCCTGGCGGCGGGCATTGCGGGCGGGGCAGACATTATTCTGATCCCTGAGATTCCGTACAAACTCGCCCATATTGCTGCAAAGATTGAGCAAATTCGCCAACGTGGCCGCAACTTCTCTCTACTGGTGGTGGCGGAGGCGGTGAAGAGCGAAAGCGGCGAATCCATGATGATGCAGCATCACGGCGGCGAATCCCGCTATGGCGGTATTGGTCATTATCTGGGTCATAAGTTGATGGAAATGACCGGCGCCGAAACCCGCGTAACCGTTTTGGGGCATGTGCAGCGCGGGGGGCAGCCCAGCCCGCAAGACCGCCTAATCGCCTCAGCCTTTGGCGTGCGCGCCGTCGATCTAATACATCAGGGTAAGTTTAACCGCATGGTGGCCTGGTCAGGCGGTACGGTTATCGACGTGCCGATGGCCGATGTGGCGGGCAAAACCCGCGCCGCCGACCCCAATGGTATTGAGGTCACCACCGCCCGCGGCCTGGGAATCTGCCTGGGGGATGAATAGGGGTGTCTAATCTCCTGTGATTGAGATTGGATCGTTAACGATTTTGTGATATTAACAAGCCATACGGGTTCTCACAAACCTTAGGATGTAATCGTTATGACTAAAAACGAGAGCGAATTTGAATTTAAAATCAATGCCTACTCTCCTGAGACGATTCCTATGGCACGTCTGGCGGAGTACATGGCACCATTTGCCGCACTTCTGGGAGAAAAAGACAGCGTTCATTTCGTTGGCTTGAAACCTGGGAGCACGGTAATTGCTGCCCGCGTCCAATCAGAAGCAGCCCCGAAGGTTCGCAAAAGAGTTCACGAAGCTTATAACAACAGTGGCGACCCTGAAGCACAAAAAGCAATTAAATCTATGAACAAACTCCTAAAAGATGACAACGGTGATGGTGAGCTACAGGAAAATAGAGCTAAAATCCTAGACTTTCCTGGTGTCAACCAAGTTCAAACACCCATTTTTGGCCCTGTAACCCAGAGCAGTACACTTGATGGAGTTATAATCCGTGTGGGTGGGAAGAATGAAACCGTACGCGTAACGCTAGAAACACGCGATGGAATTACAGTGTCGTGCGACGCAACACGACCTTTGGCTCAAGAACTTGCACATTATCTTTTTGGCGCGGAGATAAGAGTTGCTGGAGTTGGACATTGGATTCGCGACGAAGATGGCGAATGGATTTTGAAGAAATTTACCATCACATCTTATGAGCAGCTTGATCATCAGCCTTTGGATGAGGCGGTCGCAAACTTACGCGCTATAAAAGGTAGTGGATGGGAAACCCTATCTGACCCTTGGAAAGAATTGCAACAAATCCGCGGAGATGATTGATGGTCGTCTTCGACTCAAACTTCCTCCTTTTCCTCCTGCAAGAAAATCTACCAGCACCGCAAGACCCTGCGACAGGACAGCCTGTTACTGACTGTGAAAAGCGCATTGCCTATTTGGTATCAGAGCTAAGAAAATCAAAAAATAAGATAGTCATTCCAACACCTGTGTTATCAGAAATTCTTGTAAGAGCTGGTGCAGCAGCACCTGACTATGTAACAAAATTTAACAAATCTGCTGCATTTAAAATTGAGCCCTTTGACACCGTGGCTGCTATAGAGGTAGCTTTGATGACAGCGGCAGCACAAACGGGGGGACGTGGCAAAAAAGATGGTATTGATGCCCCTTGGACAAAGGTAAAATATGACAGACAGATTGTCGCTATAGCAGTAGTTCATAATGCTAACGCCATCTATACCAACGATGAAAATCTTAAAAAATTGGCACTTAGCAAGAACATCAAAGCTATCGGAGTACATGAACTTGATCTTCCGCCTGAAGATACGCAACGAACATTCCCATTCGACATTGATGAACAGCAAATAATCGCTGATCTAGATGAAGAGTGAACCCCTATAGGCTTAAGCCCAAGGTGGTGACATAACCAAGCCCAATCTGCAACCTAAATTGATCTACCCCTTAGTTAAGTTTTAGGCAAAACCCGCGCCGCCGACCCCAATGGTATTGAGTTCACCACCGCCCGCGGCCTGGGAATCTGCCTGGGGGATGAATAGGGGGGATAGGGTTCTATCGAATCGCTACTAGCTATTTCACCCCGTAAGAGCACATTCGGCGAAATAATGATTCGAATAGCCTGTCGCGCTTGACATAAGTATTGACCAGCTCTACCCTTGCAGTGCTGGTTTAAAAATTCGAATAGCCTGGACAGCGGTTTCCCCCTTCCAAAAGGGGAAATATCCCGAATTTTTGCTGCCCCCTCCACAAGGGCACCCAGCATTTTTTCAAATTTTTTCTTTTATATTATTCTAATTTTAAAACAATTCTGATCTCAAAACTCCTTATTGGAACATAGCGACATCATCTCTGTTGCTGACATTCTTAATTTAGCACGCAAGAAATGCGTGTGTCAAAGGAAAAACATATGAAAAATATAGGTGAAATATACAAATTTTTTATGCAGTCAATCTAAATTGGAATTCTAAAATTAGACATATCCTATAAAAATCAGGAACATCCGCACAGCCCTAAAATCAGGAATATGCGTAAATTCATAAATTCGACACATCACATAAAAATTAGGAACAATCCATATATCTCCCCCAATGGAACAAATTGCCTAGTGAGCGGCAGTCTTCTATATTGGTTATCGACAAACCATTGCAGACTGTTTAGGCCGTGACCACCAGCAACAATCCCCTGCCCACCACTACACCAGGCAACAGCGCGCCTTCTACCCCATCCGCAGCAGAGGCCGCCGTCCCCATCAATTTCGAAGCGCAGGCGGAGCAGACCTTGCAGCTGTTGTTGACAGGGTTGGAGGCGATGGCGGACAGGCATCAGCAGGCGGGGGCGGCGGGCGATTATGAGGTCGATTGGGGGCATGATGTGTTGACCCTAACCCTGCCCAACGGCCGTCAGTATGTCATCAACAAACACCGCGCCAGCCAGCAAATCTGGGTGTCCTCCCCCATCAGTGGCGGTTGGCATTTTGCCTGGGACGCGGGATCGGCCAGCTGGCAATCGACCCGCACCAGCCAGGAATTGTTGGCGCTGTTGCTGGCTGAGCTACCTGACCTGAACCTATCCCCCGCCCCGTCCCAACATGGCTAACCCAACCCCGCCCCCCATGGCAAAAAACCAAGACAGATCGTCGGATAGCTGGCGGCTGTTGATTAACTGGTTGTGGCCACTACGGGCAGCCTGGATCGGATCGGCGCTGGCCATGTTGGCGGTGGCGGGCGCAACGGTGGGCATCGGCCACACCCTGAAAACCATGGTGGACAACGGCATTCATCCCAACGACATGGCGTCGGCGCACCGAAGCCTGCTGGGGCTACTACTGGCCAGCCTGGTGATGGCCTTGGCCAGTTTCAGCCGCATTTATCTGATGGGCAGGGCGGGGGAACAGCTGGCGATTGCCCTGCGTAGCCGATTGATGACCGGCTTTTTAAACAGCCAGGCCGCGGATCAGACATCGGCCAGCGCGGGCGACTGGCTAAGCCGCCTGAGCAGCGATGTGGCGGAGGTGCAAACAGGATGCACCCAAAACCTGCCCTTTGCCCTGCGCCACGTTCTGGTGCTGGCGGTCAGTGGCGGCATGTTGTTGCTGACCAGCCTGCAACTAACCCTGCTGGTTGCTTGCCTGCTGCCGATTTTGTTGTTGCCGCTGGTGCTGTTGGGGCGGCCGCTGAAACGCTTATCACGCCAGGCGCAGGATCAGCTGGGGCGCCTGCAGGGGCTGGCGGAGGAAAGCTTGTTCGCCATTCGCATGTTGCAAGCCTATGATTGCACCGCGGCGGTGGTGCGCCATTTTGATGATCTACAACGGCTGCGCCAGCAGCTGATTAACCGCATGGTGCTGTACCGCGCCCTGTTGGTGCTGGTGGTCATGGCGTTGGTGGCGGCCTTAATTGTTGGCGTGCTATGGCTGGGCACCCAGCAGGTTTCGGCGCAAACCCTGACCAACGGCGACCTAACCGCCTTTATCTTTTACGCCCTGATGCTGGCGGGGGCGGCCGCTGGGCTGGGCGAATGTTACAGCGAGCTGGGCAAAATAACGGGTAGTATTGAGCGGATTGCTGCCCACTTAGGCGCCCCCGCTCTGTCACCCGCCGATGCAGGATCTGACGGCCTGTCCATCGCGGCCAATGTCGCGATCCCTGGCACCGTAGCCAGCGCGCCTTCATCGGCCGAGGCCGATCATTTCAATCCTATCAGCCCGCCGACCATTCGCTTTGACCAAGTCGATTTTCGTTATGAGCAGCGCCCCGCCCTGGTGCTGGACAACCTAAGCTTTACCATTGCACCGGGCAGCAACCTGGCGATTGTCGGGCAATCGGGCGCGGGCAAAACCACCCTGGCCATGTTGCTGTTAGGATTTTACCAACCCAGCGCGGGACGCATCTGGATCGGCGATCAAGAGTTGCAGGATTGGCCGTTGGCCAACCTTCGCCGTCTGATTACCTGGCTGCCGCAGGAGCCGCCAATTTTAAGTGGCAGCGTGCGGGACAACCTGTTGCTGGTTGCGCCCACCGCTAGCCAGCTTGAGTTGGATCAGGCCGCCAGCATTGCCGGCTTAGATTTTATCGCCCAATTGCCCGAAGGCTTTGACACCCAATTGGGATCAAAGGGGATGCAGCTGTCGGCTGGCCAGCGCCAGCGGTTGGCAATTGCCCGCGCCGTGCTGCGCCGATCCCCTATTTTGCTGATGGATGAGCCAGGTTCTGCCCTGGACGCCGTCAATGATGCGGCCGTGCAACTGGCTTTGCGCCACAACCTTCCTGGTTGCACCATGATCACCATCAGCCATAATCTGAAACATGCTGAGGCCGCCGATCAAGTCATGATCCTGCAGGGGGGACGCATTGTTGGCCTAGGCACCCCTACCGAATTGGCCGCCTGCAACCTGGCCTATCAGCAGCTGTTGGCGGCCAGTCAGGAAGATTTTCACAATTCCTAGCGACCTTATCACCCAACTTTGCCCATCATGAAAGGATACCTATGACCAATACCCCCCTACCCCAGCCTTACGATTCCGATAACATTTTCGCCCGCATTTTGCGCGGGGAGATTCCGGCGAAACTGGTGGCACAGAATGGTCATGCCCTGGCCTTTCATGACATTAACCCGCTGGCGCCTGTCCATGTGCTGGTCATTCCGAGGGGGCCCTATTGCGACCTGCTCAGCTTTACCCAATCGGCTAGTGCGGTTGAGGTGGTAGAGTTTTGGCAATTGGTGCGTGAGGTGGCGCAGCAGTTAGAATTGGATCACCAGGGCTTTCGCCTAATCAGCAATTGTGGCAGCAATGGCGGGCAGGAGGTGCCGCACTTTCACGTTCATTTGTTAGGCGGCAAAACTCTGGGAAAAATGCTGCCGTCATTGTAAAATGCCTGCCATAGTCATATATATGACTTATAACGCTTTTGCTGAGTGAAAGAGATCCCCACATGGAAGACGTCAACCCCTTTGCCCTTGATCCCGCGCAATTGGAAATGATTGGGGGATTTTTTTGGTTTTTTATAGCAGCGATAGCGGTGTATATCGCCAGCATATTGGCCATTAAAATTGTGTCCGCGTTATTTTCTAGCAACAGTTTTTCAGGCAATGACCAGGACAGGGAATGACCAGGACAGGGTCAGCTACAGACCAAACTAAACTGCCGCTTTGGTCGGAGCGGTAGCATCAATACTGTTTGATTGAATTGGTTGGCTCTAGTACCAGCCTGCGCGTTCAATCGTGAAAAAGATCCTGTCATGCAAGCCAGCCAAAGAATTCTACGCCTCCCCCTGCTGTTTCCCGCAAGCAAAACAGCTAAGAAATCCTTGGGTCGGCAACCCTCTACGCACCCTCAATGCGCCCTTAGCCTCCCTAGACCTGCCTTAATAATGAAACAATCATTGGTTATGGTAAAATATTGACTTTTTCAACAAAAAAGTCAAGCTTGGATGGAAGATGTCAATCCCTTTGCTTTAGAACCTGAACAGGTGGAGATGATCCGCGCGGCCTTTTATTTTGTTCTGATTGCGGTTGCGGTGTACATCTTCAGCTCAATGCTTATCAAGCTGATTGTCCGTGCCTTTGTGATTGATCATTTCATTCTGAATGATGAACAACAGGCCAAATACAAAACCAGTTTTCGGCCTATCCTTGATCTCAACAAACACAATCCAAAGTCGCTGGAATGATTATGGCCGTGACTGGGGAGAATTGAACAAACCATAGCCGTGGTCTGGACTAAGCGGTAATAGTCAGCAATGGGATAATATAGCTGTTACCCAGGTAAGATTGCTTAGCTCGATAAATCGCTAATTTTATTAAGTCACCATAACGCTGCTTGGTTAAAAGTCCTGGCAGTGTCCTACTTTCCCGTGCCTTAAGACAAAGTATCATCGGCGCTGGAGGGTTTCACGGTCGTGTTCGGGATGGGAACGGGTGGTGCCACCTCCGCTATAACCACCAGGACGTTTAACCAAGCCGCCAAATGGTGGCCTAATTCTTTTTTTATTATGCAATCAGCTGCTTATACAGTCACGCTTAACAGCACAGGCATATAGCCGTGCGCATAACATTTACACTGAAAAATTGAATTCTATTGAAAAAACAAACCAATCGAGCAATTAGTACTGGTTAGCTCCATAGGTTACCCTACTTCCACATCCAGCCTATCAACGTGGTAGTCTTCCACAGCTCTAATGGCGAAACCTCGTTTTGAAGCAAGCTTCCCGCTTAGATGCTTTCAGCGGTTATCTCTTCCGTACATAGCTACTCAGCGCTGCCACTGGCGTGACAACTGATACACCAGAGGTACGTCCATCCCGGTCCTCTCGTACTAGGGACAGGTCTTCTCAAGTTTCGAACACCCACGGCAGATAGGGACCGAACTGTCTCACGACGTTCTGAACCCAACTCACGTACCACTTTAATTGGCGAACAGCCAAACCCTTGGGACCTGCTTCAGCCCCAGGATGTGATGAGTCGACATCGAGGTGCCAAACGATGCCGTCGCTGTGAACGCTTGGGCATCATCAGCCTGTTATCCCCGGAGTACCTTTTATCCGTTGAGCGATGGCCCTTCCATGCGGGACCACCGGATCACTATGACCGACTTTCGTCTCTGCTCGACATGTACGTCTCACAGTCAGGCGGGCTTATGCCATTGCACTCAACAACCGATTTCCGACCGGTTTGAGCCCACCATCGCGCGCCTCCGTTACTCTTTGGGAGGCGACCGCCCCAGTCAAACTACCCACCATGCAGGGTCCCAAACCCGGATTCACGGGTTCTGGTTAGATGCCTAAGTTGTTCAGGGTGGTATTTCAAGGTTGCCTCCACCTGGGCTAGCGCCCAAGCTTCATTGGCTCCCACCTATCCTACACAAAACAACCCAAGCACCACTGCAAAGCTATAGTAAAGGTTCACGGGGTCTTTCCGTCTAACCGCGGGTACACGGCATTTTCACCGCGAATTCAATTTCGCTGAGTCGATGCTGGAGACAGCGGGGATGTCGTTACGCCATTCGTGCGGGTCGGAACTTACCCGACAAGGAATTTCGCTACCTTAGGACCGTTATAGTTACGGCCGCCGTTTACTGGGGCTTCAATTCAGTGCTTGCACACCTCCTCTTAACCTTCCAGCACCGGGCAGGCGTCAGGCCCTATACCTCGTCTTTCGACTTTGCAGAGCCCTGTGTTTTAGTTAAACAGTCGCAACCCCCTGCTCTGTGCCACCTGACACCAGCTTGCGCCGGGCAGGTCTCGCTTATCCCGAAGTTACGCGAGCAGATTGCCTAGTTCCTTCAGCATCGTTCTCTCAAGCACCTAGGTATTCTCTACCAATCCACCTGTGTCGGTTTAGGGTACGGTCTATAAGCTGGGGCTATTTCCTGGAACAGGACTAACTGCCTTCACGAATCCGTTAACGGAAGACAATCTATCCCATTCGTCACTTCCCAGCAGGCCCAAGAATATTAACTTGGTTTCCATCGGCTACGCCTTTCGGCCTCGTCTTAGGTGCCGGCTCACCCTGCGCGGATTAACCTTGCGCAGGAACCCTTGGATTTTCGGCGACCAGGTTTCTCACCTGGTTGGTCGCTACTCATGTCAGCATTCTTACTTCCCATACCTCCAGCCAACCTCACGGTTAACCTTCACAGGCTTAGGGAACACTCCGCTACTGCGTGTCAAAAAGACACACCCGCAGTTTCGGTACACGGCTTTAGCCCCGTTACATTGTCGGCGCAGGATAGCTTGATTAGACCAGTGAGCTGTTACGCTTTCTTTAAAGGATGGCTGCTTCTAAGCCAACCTCCTGGTTGTCATGGCCGTCCCACCTCCTTTCACACTTAGCCGTGATTTAGGGACCTTAACTTGCGATCTGGGCTCTTCCCCTCTCGACTACGGACCTTAGCACCCATAGTCTGTCTGCCGCGCTAAACTCTTGGGTATTCGGAGTTTGACAAGGTTTGGTAAGGCTCGCGCCCCCCTAGCCCAATCAGTGCTCTACCCCCCAAGGTCAACACGCGACGCACTACCTCAATAGTTTTCGCGGAGAACCAGCTATTTCCGGGTTTGATTGGCCTTTCACCCCTAGCCACAGATCATCCAGCACTTTTGCAACAGTGAATGGTTCGGTCCTTCAGTGAGTTTTACCTCACCTTCAACCTGTCCATGGCTAGCTCACCCGGTTTCGGGTCTTATACCAGTAACTAAACGCCCTATTCGGACTCGCTTTCGCTGCGCCTCCACCTATCGGCTTAAGCTTGCTACTGACATAAACTCGCTGACTCATTATGCAAAAGGTACGCCGTCACCGCCATAAAGACGGCTCCGACTGCTTGTAAGCATCCGGTTTCAGGATCTATTTCACTCCCCTTGTCGGGGTTCTTTTCGCCTTTCCCTCACGGTACTGGTTCACTATCGGTCAGAAAGGAGTACTTAGGCTTGGAGGATGGTCCCCCCATGTTCAGACAGAATTTCACGTGTTCCGCCCTACTCAAGGACCTATTGTCTTTCTACTCATACGGGGCTATCACCCACTATGGCGCTGATTTCCAACAGCTTCTGATTCTTAACAATAGGCCACTGGCCTGGTCCGCGTTCGCTCGCCACTACTAACGGAGTCTCGGTTGATGTCCTTTCCTCCGGGTACTTAGATGTTTCAGTTCCCCGGGTTCGCTTCTTATCCCTATATATTCAGGATAAGATAGACCTTACGGTCTGGGTTTCCCCATTCGGAAATCCTCGGATCAAAGCCTATTGGCGGCTCCCCGAGGCTTATCGCAGCCTGTCACGTCCTTCATCGCCTCTTTCTGCCAAGGCATCCACCAGATGCTTTTAAAATGTTTGTTTTGAAAATCCAATTTACAGGTAAATGTTATGACGCACAGCAATATGTCTGTGCGCAGTGCTTGCATAATAAATTGTGCACCT
>JBILMH010000044.1:0-13603 GCA_044375625.1 Alphaproteobacteria bacterium | reverse complement strand
TTTTTGCCGTTGGCGTGACAATGGGGTTTGGGAGAAAATTCTTGGAACCTTGATTGATGATCCTGATTTTGAATGGTTAATTATCGATGCCACCCATTGCAAAGTTCACCCTCATGCGGCCGGCGCCTATCGCCTGGATCCGATGCCCGAAGAGGTGACGCCCGAATCACCGCCCGCGCCACCAAATGCCGAATTGGCCGCCGACGCCACAACGGTGCCAGGGGGGTGGTCAACCTATGCCCCCCTGCTGACATCATTGGCTTGATCGCGGTGGTATCCTTGCGCGGGGCGGGCAGCCTGCACGATTGGATGCTGCATTTTATGGCGGGTTTTTTCCTGGTTTTTGGGGCATTTAAGCTTTTGGATTTGCGTGGATTTCATCAGGCCTATGCCGAATATGATTTGTTGGCTCTGCGTTGGCCGGTTTATGGCCTGGCCTATCCCTTTGTGCAATTGACCCTGGGGCTGACTTTTTTGTTTGAACTGGCTGTTCAACCCGCCCTATGGTTATCCCTGCTGCTGATGCTTGTCAGCGGTTTGGGGGTGTTTGTGGCGTTGCGGCGGGGGCGTCGGATCCGTTGTGCCTGCCTGGGCACCGCCCTTAAGCTGCCCATGTCCAGTGTGACGTTGGTCGAAGATTTGGGCATGGCGGCGATGGCGATACTGATGCTGCTGTAGCGTTTATGCAGGTGCAAGCTGAAAGATTATAGGCAGGGGGCGGGGAGCCTCCCGCGGGGAAAAATTCCGCAGAATGGTGGCGGCGATAGGATTTGAACCTATGACCAATGGCTTATGAGTCCACTGCTCTACCACTGAGCTACGCCGCCGCAAATCAGCCTTGCACTTTAGCCAAAGCCGTTGGCAAGCTCAAGCCCCTATTGGCTAAAAAGGACATTTGAGGATTTTTTTTAGGGGATAGCGGCGATTGTCACAAGGCTATTGCCAGGCTTGTGAAGGCGGGCGGGGCACGCTATAGTGCGGCCAGCATAGCTTGAAAGTAAGGATTGCCGCGATGAAACTGACCATTCCCCGTAAAGAACTGCTGGACGTTCTAAGCCACATGCAAAGCGTGGTGGAACGGCGCAACACCCTGCCCGTGCTGGCCAATGTCATGCTGCGGGCGTCCGACAATATCCTTAAGGTGGTGGCCACCGACCTGGAATTGGAAATTGATGAGGAGGTGTCGGCCGATGTGCAGGAGGGGGGGGCAACCACCGTGTCCGCCCATTTGTTCCACGATATTGTCCGCAAGATGGAAAATGCTACCAGCGTGCAGTTGGATAATACCGCCGATCCGTCCAAACTGATTGTTAAGGCGGGGCGTTCGCGCTTTACCCTGGCGACCCTGACCGCTGAGGATTTTCCGACCCTGTCGGCGGGCGATTTGCCCCACCGTTTCAGCCTTAGCGCCACCGATTTGCGCTTCATGGTGGATCGCACCCGCTTTGCCATTTCCAACGATGATACCCGCTATTACCTGAATGGCATTTACATGCATGTTACCCCCGCTGAGGACGATAAGGTGTCGGTGATGCGGGCGGTGGCGACCGATGGGCACCGCCTGGCGCGTTGCGAAATTACCGTGCCGATTGGGGCAGAATCGATTCCTGGCATCATTATTCCGAAGAAAACGGTTAATGAGCTGCGTAAGCTGTTGGCCGATTCCACCGCCGATGTCAGCGTGCAACTGTCCAGCAATAAGGTGCAGTTTCGATTTGATAAGGTCAAAATGACCAGCAAGCTGATTGACGGCAGCTTCCCCGACTATGAGCGGGTGGTGCCGATTAACAACAACAAGGTGCTGACGGTGCCAACCCGCGCCTTTACAGAGGCGGTGGATCGCGTGGCGACCATTTCTTCAGAAAAAACCCGCGCGGTGAAACTGATCCTGAAGACTGACAGCCTGACCCTGACCGCGTCCAGCCCCGAACAGGGCAACGCGCAGGAGGAGATGGAGGTGTCCTATGGCTCTGACCCAATCGAAATCGGCTTTAACTTCCGCTATTTGTTGGACATTACCCAGCAGATTGAGGGCGACGGCGCGGAGTTTGTGTTGGCCGATGGCGCCAGCCCAACCATCGTGCGCGACCCCGCCAACACCAACACCCTCTACGTCCTGATGCCGATGCGGGTGTAGCCTGCTGAGTCTCTCTGTGTCTAATTGGCACAGGGAAAATCAGTGGTATACGAGGTTGTGATCATGAAATTATTTAATCATGTTCAAATAAAAGTTAATGATCTAAATACTAGTCGTAATTTTTATGATGCGGTTATGAAAATTTTGGGATACCAAGTTGTTCTGGATGAAGAAAATGTAGTCATTGGTTACGGAACCGATGTTCATGATATTTTTGAAATAAGACAATTTGATGCAAATGCACCATTATCACGGCATGTACATATAGCCTTTAATGCCTCCAGTAAAAAAATTGTCGATGACTTTTATGATATTGCGCTTAAAAATGGTGCTTCATGTAATGGGAAGCCAGGTTTTAGGCCAGAATACGAAGACGGTTACTATGCCGCTTTTGTAATTGACCCAGATGGTCATAACATTGAGGCTGTCTTCTCTAAAAAATAACTGTTTTAGTGCTATCTCCCTAACCCGCCAAATACTGTTGCAGGGGAAGGACTTGGAAGTTGTCCTGCTGCATGGCGGCGATGGCGGCAACCACGGCGCGGGTTTCGGCTAGGGTGGTGTAGTGCGGGATTTTCAGCATCAGGGCGGTGCGGCGAATGCTGAAGCTGTCGGCGATTGCCTGCGCGCTTTCGGTGGTGTTGATGACCAGGGCGATGGTGCCGTTGATCAGGCTGTCCACGATGTGCGGCCGCCCCTCCAACACCTTGTTGACTTTGGCCACCGCCAAACCCTGCTGGCTGAGGTAGGCGGCGGTGCCGCTGGTAGCGACCAGGTCAAAGCCCAGCTCCAACAGGCGGCTGGCCAACGGTACCAGCCCCGCCTTATCGCTATCCTTCACCGACAAAAACACCGTGCCCGCGATCGGCAGCCCCAGGCCAGCCGCCAATTGCGCCTTAGCAAAGGCACGGGGGAAGTCGCGGTCGATTCCCATCACCTCGCCTGTTGAGCGCATTTCGGGCCCCGCCAACACATCCACGCCAGGGAAACGGTGATAGGGGAACACCGCCTCCTTCACCGCGCTGTGTTGATGCTTGGGGTGCAGGTCGCCGAGGTCGGCCAGGCGCGCCCCCATCATCAGGCGGGTGGCATGTTGGATCAGCGGGACGCCCGTGGCTTTGGCGACAAAGGGCATGGTGCGGCTGGCACGCGGGTTGGCCTCCAACACATAAATGGTCGGGGGGGTGGTGGTCGCGGCGTCGTGAGGGAACTGGATCGCAAACTGTACGTTCATCAGCCCCTTAACCCCCAGGGCGATGGCCAGGCGTTTGGCCTGCTCCGCCAACTCATCTTGCAGATCCTGGCTTAGGGAAAAGGCGGGCAGGGCGCAACAGGAATCGCCCGAATGGATGCCGGCCTCCTCAATATGCTCCATCACCGCCGCGACATGGGCGGATTGCCCATCGGCCAACACATCCACATCCACCTCAATCGCGTCGCGCAGGAAACGGTCGATTAACAGCGGTTTGTCGGCAAACTCGCTGGCATGTTTCAGTAGGTAGTCTTCCAGCTCGCTGTCATGCTGCACAATCCGCATCGCCTGCCCCCCCAGGACATAGGAGGGGCGCAGCAGCACGGGATAGCCCAGCTCCTGCACCGCGCGGCGCACCTCGGCGGCGGTATGGGCAATCGCGCTGGGCGGTTGTTGCAGGTTCAGGCTGTCCAGCAGGATGCGGAATCGGTCACGATCTTCGGCAACATCAATGGCATCGGGCGGTGTCCCCAGTATCGGAATGCCCGCCGCCTGTAGCCCCGCGGTCAGCTTCAGCGGGGTTTGGCCGCCCAGCTGCACAATCACGCCCAACAGGCGGCCGCTGCTTTGCTCATTGGCAATCACCGCCAACACATCCTCAACCGTAATCGGCTCAAAATACAGGCGGTCGGCGGTGTCATAGTCGGTCGAAACGGTTTCGGGGTTGCAGTTGATCATGATGGTTTCGATATTCATGGCTTTCAGCGCAAACACCGCCTGCACACAGCTGTAGTCGAACTCAATCCCCTGGCCGATGCGGTTGGGGCCACTGCCGATAATGACCACCTTGTCGCGCGTGGAGGCAGTCGCCTCCGTCACCGGTAGCACGGGGGGAAGCGGTTCATAGCTGCCGTAGAAGTAGGAGGTGTGGGCGCGCAGCTCACCCGCGCAGCTGTCGATGCGGCGAAAGCTGGGGGTGATGCCATGCTGGGCGCGCAGGCTGGCAATATCGGCGGCGGTGGTGTTGGCGGCGGAGGTGGTGATAAGAGCGGCCAGGCGGGCATCGCTGAACCCCTGGCTTTTGAGGCGGCGCAGCGCCAGCGGATCTTGCGGCAGACCCTTTTGCTGCAACAATTGCTCCGTCGCCACCAGCTCGGCCAGCTGGGCAACGAACCAGGGGTCAATACCAGTGGCCTGGCTGATGGTGTCGGCCGCCACCCCCTGCCGCAAGGCCTGCGCGACAATCAGCAGGCGTTCGGGCTGGGGCTTGGTCAGGATGGCCAACCAGGCCTCAGGCGTTTGGGGGGATTGCAGCGCGGCCAGGCTGGCGGGCAGTTCCAAACCGTGCAGGCCAACCTCTAACCCGCGCAGGGCTTTTTGCAACGATTCGGCAAAGCAGCGGCCAACCGCCATGACCTCACCAACCGATTTCATGCTGGTGCCCAACACCGCCTCAGCCCCTGGGAACTTGGCAAAGGAAAAGCGGGGGATTTTGGTGACCACATAGTCGATGGTCGGCTCAAAGGCGGCGGGTGTCGTCTGGGTAATGTCGTTTTTCAGCTCATCCAATGTGTAGCCAACCGACAGCAGGGCGGCAATTTTGGCAATCGGAAAGCCGGTTGCCTTGCTGGCCAGCGCGCTGCTGCGTGATACCCGCGGGTTCATTTCGATGACCAGCTGGCGGCCAGTTTTGGGGTCAACCGCGAATTGGACGTTCGATCCGCCCGTGTCCACCCCAATGGCACGCAGAATCTGAAAGGCCGCGCGGCGCATCTGTTGATACTCTTTATCGCTCAGGGTCATGGCGGGGGCGACGGTGATGCTGTCGCCAGTATGAATGCCCATCGGGTCGATATTTTCGATGCTGCAAATGATGATGCAGTTGTCGGCCTGATCCCGCACCACCTCCAACTCATATTCCTTCCACCCCAACACCGATTCCTCAATCAGCACCGATCCCACGGGCGACAGGCGCAGGCCATGTTCGACGATCTGGCGGAATTCGGCCAGGTTAAAGGCTGTTCCACCCCCCTCTCCCCCCAGGGTAAAGGAGGGGCGGATGATGGCGGGCAGGCCGATGTTGGCCAATGCCGCCTCAGCCTCCGCAGCGGTATGCACCACCTGGCTTTTCGGTGATTCCAGCCCGATTTCGGCCAGCACTTCACGGAACAGTTGCCGATCCTCAGCCTTATTAATCGCCTCAGCGCGCGCGCCAATCAGCTCAACCCCAAACTCGGCCAGTGTGCCATCCTCATGCAACGCCATGGCGGTGTTCAGCGCGGTTTGGCCACCCATGGTGGGCAGCAGGGCATCGGGACGCTCCGCCGCAATCACCCGTCGGACAAAGGCGGGGGTAATCGGCTCAATATAGGTCGCATCGGCAAATTCGGGGTCGGTCATGATGGTGGCGGGGTTGGAATTGACCAGGATGATGCGATACCCCTCAGCCTTTAAGGCCTTAATCGCCTGCACCCCTGAATAATCAAACTCACAGGCCTGGCCAATCACAATCGGCCCCGCGCCGATAATCAGGATGGAACGAAGGTCGGTACGTTTGGGCATAGGGGGCTCTCTTATCTTTACAATCTGGGGTGGCGGGGTTCCCGAAGCGATCTGGTAGCACCCGCACAAACGACGCGAGCATACATGGCTTAACGCGGAGGGGGAAGGGGGTGTGTTGGTTGCGAAGTCGCCTGGTCACCCCCGCCCTACCATTGTCATTCCCACGAAGGTGGGAATCCATCAACCGCCACCGCACCCCATCCGTTCCGCCGCATGGATCCCCGCCTACGCGGGGATGACAGCCTGAGAGGTCGTTTCCAGTGTTGTCATTCAAGCCCCGCCCGCTTTGGGCTGGTTAAGGCATGGGCAATCCGCTAAGCTGGACGCAGCAATTTTCTGTTATGATGATCGTGGCCGTTGTGCGTCGCCTAATCCGTTCCCTGACATGGTGTAACCGCCGCCTGCTGATGCGGGTGGTTGGCGGCTGCCTGCTGCTATGGTTGGCGGGCTTTGGCTGGTGGCTGTTTAGCCTGCCCCCCGTGATGACCGATGCGGTGGCGGTGCATTCCAACTTGCCGCCCAACCTGGTACCCCCCAACCTGGTTCCCGCCGACGCGATTGTGGTGCTGACCGGTGGGGTGGGGCGGATTAATCGCGGCTTTAGCCTGCTGGCCGATGGCCTGGCGCCGCGCCTGTTTATCAGCGGCGTTCACAAAAAGGTTGATGCGCAACAAATGGCTAAGGCCAAGGGCGCGGGGGAGGCGAAACGACGGTGGCTGGACTGTTGCGTCACCCTTGGCTATCACGCCCGCGACACCATCGAAAACGCGGCGGAGGTGGCGGATTGGGTGCAAAGGCAGGATCCGCCCGTTGCCCATCTGTACCTGGTAACGCACCGATTGCACATGCCGCGGGCGCTGTATCTGCTAAGGCAAAGCCTGCCTGACCAGATTGTCATCACCCCCTATCCGATTGCCGACCCCTATGGCCATGCGGATTGGCGATTCTGGAGCTTTGCCATCAGCGAATACAGCAAAGGCCTGGCCGTGCGGCTGCTGTATTAGCGGGGAGGAGGGGGCACTGGCGGGTGACCCCTAGGGCGCCAAGGCTAAGCGACCAGTTGTTTGCCCCACAGCGGCTTAAGCTGTTCCAGGATCAGCAGCAATAGGGCGCTGATGCCCAGGCACAACAGCCAATCATGGGCATGCACGGCGCCAAAGCGGAAAATGGTCTGCAGCATGGGCAGGTTAAGCACCGCCAGCAGCAGCGTTCCAACCGCCCCCAACACCCACCACAGCATGCGGTTGGCGCTGACAAAGGCTTGGCGCAGCGAGCTGGCAAAGGAACGATTGACCAGCACCAGCACGATGGTGCTCATCACCAGGCACAGAAAGCTTAGGGCGCGCACCTCTGGCACGGGCAGGCCGCGTTGCAAGGCGATGGTGAAAACCGCCATGTTGACCGCCAGCATGATGCCGCCCTGCAACAGGCTCCAGGCGACCAATTGACGGCTGAACAGCACGCTGGTGGGCGATCGGGGCGGGCGTTGCATGACGGTGGCCTCCTCCCTCTCCGCCTCAAGCACGATTGAGCAGATGGGGTCAATCACCATTTCGATAAAGGCAATCAACAGGGGGGTCAGCAGCAGTGGCATGCCGAATAGCAGCGGAATGATGGCCAGGCCAGCAATGGGAATATGAACCGCTAGAATAAAGCTGATGGCCTTGCGCAGATTGTCGTAAATGCGGCGGCCAAGGCGAATGGTGGTAACGATCGAGCCAAAATCATCGTTTAACAAGACAATATCGGCGGCTTCGCGCGCCACATCCGTGCCACGCTGCCCCATCGCGATACCAATGTGCGCCGCTTTGAGTGAGGGGGCATCGTTCACCCCATCGCCGGTCATGGCCACCACCTGCCCCGCGGCCTTAAGGCTGTTGACCAGGCGCAGTTTTTGTTCGGGCATGATGCGGGCAAACACATCGGTTGTTTTCAGCTGGTGCGCCAGCGCGTCATCATCAAGTTGCCCCATCTGATCCCCCGTCATGACCTGGGCATGGTTGATGCCGACCTGGCGGGCAATGGCGCGGGCGGTTTCGGGGTAATCGCCTGTGATCATGATGACCCGAATACCGGCGGAGTGGCATTCGGCCACCGCATCCCTAGCCTCAGCGCGCAGGGGATCGGCCAGGCCGATTAGCCCCAAAAACCGAAAGGCAAAGGCGCGTGGGGAATCGGGCAAGGAATCGGGCAGGCTGGACGTTGGCGTTGGTTTTGGCGGTTGCGGCGTAAAGCTGGCCGTTGCCACCGCCAGCACCCGTACCCCCTGTGCCGCCATTTGGCGGACATTGTCGTGCATCTGTTCACGCTGGTCATCGGTCATGGCGCAAAGCCCCGCAATGGCTTCGGGCGCGCCCTTACAGGCCACCAACAGGTCGGCGGCGTTATCCTGTTGCCAGACTTGGGTTACCGCCAGCAGCTCAGGGGTTAGGCCATAGTGTTTTTTCAGGGTTTTGCCCTGATACAGCCCGCCCGCCAAGCCCTCATGCGCGTGGATAAGGTCGTGAAAGGCTTTTTCCATCGGGTCAAAGGGCTCCACGCTGCACGCCAGCCCGCCGTTGAGCAACAGATTCTCTAAAGCGGGGGGCAGGGTGCCGCCGTCCGTTGGCGCCGATTGATCCGCAATCCAGTGATCATCCTGACTCAGCAACTGGCAAATCGTCATGCGATTTTCGGTCAGGGTGCCGGTTTTGTCGGTGCAAAGGATGGTAGCCGATCCCAGGGTTTCGATGGCGGTTGCGTGCCGCGTCAACACCTTGGCTTTGGAAATGCGCCAGGCACCCATCACCATAAAGACGGTCAGCACCAGGGGGAATTCTTCAGGGATCATCGACATGCTGATGGCAATGCCGTTCAGCATCCCATCCAGCCAGGAACCGCGCAACAGACCCAGCAGCAGCACGGCGCCAGCGCTGATAACTATCGCCAACAAGCCAATCATCCGCACCAGGGATCGCGTTTGCTGCCTAAGCCGTGGAGTCTCTGCGCTGATGGTGCCAAGGGCGGCGCCGATCTTGCCAATCTCACTGTGGCGTCCCGTTGCCTGCACCACCGCCTTACCCTGCCCCCGCACGATTAACGATCCAGAAAAGACAAAGGGCTGGTGATCGCCGCCCGCCCGCCCCATCCCCTCATCGGGTTGGGCGATCCGCTTGCTGACGGGCACCGCCTCACCCGTTAGCAGCGATTCGTCGCACATCAGGCCGTTGTCTTCGGTCACCAAGGCATCGGCGGGCACGCGATCCCCCTCCATCAGCACGATCCAATCGCCTGGCACCACCTCACGGTTCGGGATGCGGATGGTTTGGTTGTCGCGGATGACCAGCGCGCGCGGGCTGGTCAGCTGGCGCAGGCTATCCAACACATGCTCGCTGCGAATTTCCTGCACAATCGTTACCACCACCGACAAGGTCATGAACACCGACAGGATCAGGGCGTCCCAAAATTCCCCCAAAACAAAATAAATCGCGGTAGCGGCCAGCAGCAGGGCGAACATCGGCTCATGCAGCACGTTCCAAACAATGCTAAGGGCGCTGCGCCTCTCCGTCCTGGGCAGTTCGTTATAGCCGACACGGCTTAGGCGCTGCATGGCTTCGTTGGTGGTCAGTCCTGGCATAGCGGTCGGCTCAATCGATGGGAAAATTTGAAAAAGCGGGATTGCTTAGGGGCAATGTACCATTTATCTTGTGGCCATGCCTATAGTCATTCCCCTTTAAGAACATACAGTGCTGCCAATGCGTTGACCTTTGCGATACGGTGCTTATGTACTTCTGGGTACAGGCCACTCCGTTTCACAACCTCATGCCATTTTTGCAGGCTGTGTCTTTCTAAATTGAAACGACGATAGCTTGCCCCAGAAAAAAGTTCCGCGAAAGACCATGATGCCCCCCTCTACAAATGCCGACACCGCCGTTGCCACCGCCCCCATTCATCTGGTTGACAGCCATTGCCATCTGGATTTCCCTGAGCTGTCGGCGGATCTGGCGGGTATTTTGGCGCGGGCAGAGGCGGCGGGGGTGCAAACCATGCTGACCATCGGCACCAACCCGGCGGAGTGGGAAAGTAATCGGCGCCTGGCGGCACGCTATCCCCAGATTTACTATACCTCGGGGGTGCACCCGGATGAGGTGGCGGCGGTGGGGTTGGTCGGGGTTGATCGCCTGATGGCGCTGGCGGAGGATCCCCGCATGGTTGGCTTTGGTGAAACGGGGCTGGATTATTATCGCGGAGCGGAATCGGCGGCGTTGCAGGCGCAAAGCTTTGCCGATCATTTACAGGCGGCGGCGGCCACCAACCTGCCCGTCATTGTCCACACCCGCGCCGCGGAGCAGGATACGGTGACCCAGTTGCAGGCCGCCAAACAGCGTTTTCCCAACCTGCGCGGCGTTATTCATTGCTTTACGGGCAGCGCGTGGTTGGCGGAGCAGGTGTTGCCGATGGACTTTATGATCTCCATCGCGGGGGTGGTGACCTTTAAGAATGCCGAACCCCTGCGCCAAGTGGTGCGGGATATTGTGCCGCTGGATAGGTTGTTGGTGGAAACCGATTCACCCTTTTTGGCGCCTGTGCCCCATCGGGGTAAGGCCAATGAGCCTGGCTTTGTGCGCCACACCGCCGAAATGGTCGCGCAGCTTAAAGGGTGCAGCTTGGCCGAGGTGGCCACCACCACCACCGCCAATTTCCACCGCCTGTTCAGCCGTACCGTCGCGGCGGCCTAGGCTTGATGCGGGGGATTCTGCCAAAAATGTTTTCTGTTGTCCCCATTTCAACAAAAATGCACAATATAAACAAAAAAGACTTGACGCTGCCGTTATTGTAAATTATTAAGAAAAAATTGACTGTCCAGATGGAGGGAATTATGTTCAAGCAAATCGAAAAACTACAACAAGGTGCATCTCAATTTTTATGGCCAGCCTTTGCTGCAGGTCTTGTGGTTTTGGGTGGGTATGGAAGTCATCAGATAGCCAAGGCAAAAGACCCTGTTGGCGTAGCGGCAAATTCGACTGCGCTACTCCTTGTGGCAGCGTTTGCTGGTTATACAAAAGGAGTGAACCAATCGTGTCAAGATAAAAAATTGGGGATCCTTGATAAAGATGGGGATATAAACATTACTAACAAGAACTTTGTTGTTGCAGCAGAAAGACATGAAGGTTTAGATAATCAAACAAAAATACTAGCAACTGTCGGCACGGGTTTATGTGTTTCAGCGTTTGTGCAAGGAGTGGCACCAGCAGCTTTTGGCGCTGGCGTGGTTTTGCTATCAATGAGTGCAGCGACAATAACAAGAAGAACGGAGTTATTGCCCCCACTGCAAGATGCTGCACGTGAGATAAGACAGGATAGGATCGACTTAAACGACCCGGCAACCATAAAAGCTTTAAAACATGTTGACACATGCTATTTATAAGCCCCACCTGACCCTGCCTGCTGGCTTTGTTAACCCCTGATCAACTCGGCAGTGCGGTGCAGGGCGGGGCGGGTGATGGACGGCGGGTGAACCAGGGCGATGCGGATAAAGCCTTCGCCAGGGTTGGGCAAATCCTGTCCCGTTAGGGGATCGCTATCGCTGCGCCCCAAATAGCGCCCGGGCAGCACTTTGATCCCCGCCTCCTGCCACAGCCTGCGGGCAAAATCTTCATCGTCGCCAACGGCCAGCCACAGGAAAAAGCCCGCCTGTATGGGGTGAAACCCGGCATAGCCCGCAAAGATTTCGGCCGCGATCGCCAGATTTTCCCGATACAGCGCCCGATTGGCCTCAACATGCCCCTCATCCTGCCACAACAGGATGGAGGCCGCCGCCACGGGCCCCTGCACATAGTTGCCGCCATGGCTAATCAGCCGCACCATCTCCTGCGTTATGGCCTGCCCCGCCGCCATAAAGCCAGAACGAAGGCCTGGCACGCTGGATCGTTTCGACAGGGTTTGGAACACCGCCACCTGATTCAGGCTTTCATCGCCACGTTCGGCACAGATTTGCAGCATGCTGATGGGCGGCTGATCGGGATAAATCTCCGCATAGCATTCATCCACCACCAGCAGGAAGTTATAGTGGATGGCCAGCTCCAACAGCTGATGCAGATAGGCGCGCGGCGCCACCGCCCCATGCGGGTTGCCAGGGTTGCAGACATAGGCCAATTGGGTGCGGCGCAGGATGGCGGGATCCAGACCCGTATAGTCGGGCAAAAAGCCGTTGGCGGGGCTGGCCGACAGAAACACCCCGCGCGCCCCCGCGTAAACCGCCCCCGCGCCATAGGGTTGGTAAAAGGGGTTGGGAATCAGCACATAGGGCGCCTCGGCAGCATCCACCCCCTCCACCGCTGCCAGCGCGATCAGGAACAACCCCTCCCGAATGCCAGGCATGGGCAGGATGTTTTGCCGCTCCCCCAACCAGCCCGTCGGCAGGTGATAGCGGCGGTTGAGGTTGTCAACGATGGCCTGGCGCAATTCGATGCTGCCATTGCTGGGCGGATAGCGCCCCCACAGGTCGAATGATTGGTCAATGATGGCGCGAATAAAGGCGGGGGGCCATTCTGCGGCTCACCCAGCGACATCATCAACGGCTCATGAATACCGGCTGCCTGCATCGCGGGCGAAGGTGCGCCAGCCGCCAACCCCGCCAACAATCGGTTGAGGCGGTAAAACGGATAATCCTTAAGCAGTGCGCGGCCAGCAATCATGCCACCACCCTAAACCAGTTCGGTTTGAACAGGAATAGGGGCCTGCCTTGCCCGCCGACCCAGCAGGGATACGCCGACCACGGCGATAAGAGCCGCCCCAACCAATGAGGCAAAGGCGGGCAGCTTATCCCACCACAGCCAGTCAAAGCCAATCGCCCACAGCAACAGGCTGTATTCCAACGGCGCCACCCGCCAGGCTGGTGCCAAGGCCAAGGCGCGTGTCAGGAGTAGTTGTGAAATTGCTCCTAAACTTCCCATGGCCAGCAATCCCGCCCAATCAGACTGCTGCAGCGGTCGCCATTGCCCTTCAAGAAACAACAGTGGGGCTGCCACCACCAAGGTTCCAAACAAGAAATAGTAAAAGACGACAGTAAGGGAATTTTCTGTTCGCGTCAGGCTGCGGGTGGTCATGCGTGATAATGCCCAAAAAAAGGCGCACAGCAGACCAAGGCCGATAGCCCACCAATCGCCCTCCATGCTTGGCTTGCTGATAAGGACGACGCCCGCAAAGCCCAGCAATAGATAAAGCCAGAATTGGCGCGGCATCGGCTCATTCAAATACCATTTGCTGCACAGGGCGACAAACAGCGGATAAGTCATGATCAAAGCCAGGGCTGTTCCCAACGACAAATGATGATAGCTGAAAAACGATAAACCCATTCCAATCGTACCAACAATCCCACGCCATAGGTGATCCATCGGCCTTTTGGTTTTTAACATCGCCTTGCCGCCCTGCGCCAATAGGATTGGCGTTAACAGAAAAAGACTGATGCTGTTGCGCCAAAAAACAAAGGGGCTGTACCAGATAACTATGTTAAGCGTCCAATAACCAATTGTTTTAGCTTATCTAATTGTGACTTTGGCGATGGGTTGTTAAAACGCCATTCGCACTCCTTTAAAAATAGCTCAAAATGTGTCTTTGGTACACCATTAAATCTTCTCATATGACGCTTGGCCTGGTTCCAAAAATTCTCAATACCGTTTATATGATTGTGTTTATCTGCAAATATTTTGGAGTGATTGATCCTATAGTGC
>JBILMH010000043.1:0-13933 GCA_044375625.1 Alphaproteobacteria bacterium | reverse complement strand
CCAAAAAATTGCAGAATGCCTATCGAGAGGCCTTAGTCTCGAATAATGAGGCGACCATTACGGCTGCTGAGAAGGCATTAACCGAACATCTGGGAAAATGCAGAGAGGAGAATGCAAAAAAGGCTATCCAGCAGGCCGCCCCTGTTTTGGGGGCAGAAGCTATATCAATTTTGGTTGAAAAATTAGCAGGATCAGCAGTCACGGCAACCGATAGTTTACCAAACACGGCAGCATCGCCATCGGATCAACAGGATCTTTCGTTGGATGGTGGCAATATCGATCCTTATAGCCAATATGGTTATCCTGCCCTTCAGCGCTAAAAAACCTAACCAGCAGGGATAACGGGGGAATACACTCCCCACCTGCGGGGGAGTCGGATCGCGGACAGCGATCCGGTGGGGGGTCAAGGGGGGGGGCGAGAAATAACAATCACCCGCCACAGGGGCTAAAACCGTTTGTCGGCCTGACGTATGGTTGGGGGTATCGCATCCTGCACGACAACATTTTGCGGCTGTTGCCGCTGCAATGGCAGGGCGACTCGCATTTTTTGCAACACCAATTGTGGATTGACCAGGCGACCATTCCACAGCAGCGTCCAATGCAGATGGGGGCCGTTGGAATGACCCGTGCTGCCCACCGTGCCCAGGGGTTGCCCCGCCGTCACAGGCTGTTGCGGGCGCACCTGCACACTGGCCAGGTGGCAGTAAACTTGGCGCCAGGCGCCGCTGGCCACCACCACCCCCAGGCCGCAGGCGTTATCGACGGGTACCTGTTGCACCACGCCGCCCGCCCAGGCCTGCACCGTGCTGCCCATCGGGGCAATGATATCGATACCGTTATGAAAATCGGGCTGGCCGTTAATGGGATCGCGCCGCCAGCCATAGCCATAGGAAATGCTGGTGGCCGCAGGAACAGGGTTGGCCAGGGATGCCCGCGCTGATTGAGGGCTAGCCACCATGGCTGGCGCGGCAGTTGCCGCCGTTTTGGCGCCAGGGGTGGTTGGGGTAAGGCTGTCGGATGTACGCCAATCCGCACCCCGCGGGGCGGGGGGCAGGGTTTGCATGCTGGTAGCGGGGGTGGCGGGATTGGCCAAACTGCTGGATGATACCATCAGGATGCCTAGGAAAAATCCGCACAGGGCAATCAGCCCGCAGGCAAGGCTCCTGCATCGCCCCGATGCTTTGTAAAACTGACGGCACAGGCGGGCTACCTTAGACAGCTGGCGGCATAACCGAACCAACAGTCGATTGGCAAGCCCGCCCATAACCGCAAAGCTTGTGTGCAGACGTCCGCGTTTAGGCGGCGGCGCGGCCAGCAAAGCCAACGGGCTTTCTGCGCTGCTCAACCCACCAATGATAGGCTTGTTGCAGACCATCGCTCAGGCTGGTTTGGGCTTTCCATCCCAAGCTGCTCATCACGCTGGTATCAACCTCACTGTAAGGCATAAAGGCCTGTTCATCTTCAGAAAAGGCCAATTCCCCTTCAAAACGCAACAACTGGGCAATGTTGGCGGCCAATTGATCAAAGCGGGTTAGCTGACCACTGGTAATCGCCACGGGCGTCGCATCGGTTTCGGCAGACAGCAATTTCACCAGGGCGCTGGCAGCATCATCAACAAACAGCAAATCCTGTTGCTCCATGGCTTGACCAGGCAGCTCAACGCTTTGCACGCCCCGTTCGCGGGCATTTTCGATGATGTTGAACAGGTTCGGCACGATTTGGGCAACGCTTGGCTCAATGCTTTCGCCTGAACCATACAGATAGCTGGGAACCGCGATGGTTACATCAAAACCATGTTGCGCGGCATAGGCCTGACACAGGGTGGCGATGCTGCGTTTCGCCATGGCCATGGCCATGTTGGCGGCAACAATACCTTTTACCGAAGAAAAGTCTTTGTCATTAAACTGGTTAAAATCGGTTTGAAAAGCCTGTGGGCTGGCAACATAAACCAGTTTCTTAACGCCCCAGCGGCGGGCGGCATCAATGACATTCAGACCAATGGCCAGATTGGCTTGCAGGTAATCGCCACACTGACTGCTGACCGCCTGCTGCCCCGCAACGCGCGCGGCCGACAGAATCACTGCCTCTGGCCGTTCGCGGGCAAAAAGCTGCTCCACCAACGCCTGGTTGCGCAAATCGGTTTCGGCACGGGTACGGGTGACGACGTTTTGATAGCCGCTGGCCTGCAGTTTTTTGTTGATGGCCGCGCCCAAAAGGCCGCGGTGGCCAGCTAGATAAATTTTGCTGTTGGTTGAAATCATAATGTTGTTTTCCTCACTAAGGTGATAAGAAGTTTAAAAAAGAGACGCCCTTATGAGCCATAAAAATTGTTACTAATTCGTTAAAAAATTTTTTTATTTTGTTGAAAACATCCTTCTGCGCCGCATTATGAGGAATTATATTAAGTCTTATACGCGGCAATTCAGTTTTTGTCAATAATAACACCGCCTGTCATTTGATGATATAGGATGGTATAGGGTTGAAGGTGTACAAAAGAAATCGCCGCTTGTTAGGGCGACGGCTGTAGCATTGCAACCAAAACCTTTTGCTAAGGCCACAGTCGAAATACGCTTGCAGAGCAAGTCTTATAACATTTTTTACGTCAATACAAGCGCTTTTTGCACGGTCTACAACAAATATTATTTTAATTTCCAAGTGGATATAGAAAATTAAATTTCGTATTGGCTGATTTTGCATCATATTGTATGCAATTAGATGGCAGCATGCAGAAAAAGGCAGGACAGAATGGTCAGCGAATTATCGGTGCGTCACATTGCTGCCCCCCCCTATTTCCTACTGTTCCTTAGGCGGTAAAAGGTACTATAGTGGCCGGATGATACCGCCAATCTCCCAAACTTTGCCCCGATAACCATGCTGAAACGATCGATCAAAATTCACGATGCCGCTGGCTTTGCGGGCATGCGGGCGGCGGGGCAGCTGGCGGCGGAAACCTTAGACTATATTACTCCCTATGTCGTGCCGGGGGTGACCACCGATCGCCTGAATCAGCTGTGTCATGATTATATCGTCCAGCATGGGGCGATACCCGCGCCCCTAAACTATCGCGGCTTTCCCAAATCCATTTGTACCAGCGTCAATCATGTGGTGTGCCACGGCATTCCAGGCGCCAAAAAACTGGTGACTGGCGACATTCTGAACATTGATGTGACGGTTATTGTCAATGGTTGGCATGGTGATACCAGCCGTATGTATTACCTGGGGGATGTGGGGATTAAGGGGCGGCGGCTGGTTGATGCAACCTATGAGGCGATGATGGCGGGCATCCGCGTCATAAAGCCTGGGGCGACCCTAGGCGATATTGGCCATGCCATTCAACAGGTCGCTGAGGGCTATAAATTTTCGGTGGTGCGCGATTTTTGCGGACACGGCTTGGGGCAAGTCTTTCATGATGAGCCCAACGTGCTGCATTATGGCAAGCCTGGTGAGGGGTTAGAGCTTAAGGCCGGCATGTTCTTTACCGTTGAGCCGATGATTAACACCGGCGGCTGGGCTACCAAGATATTGTCCGATGGATGGACGGCTGTTACCCGCGACCACGGCCTGTCCGCGCAATTTGAACACAGCCTGGGCGTGACCGAAACAGGGGTTGAGATTTTTACCGAATCCCCTAAAGGGTGGCACAAGCCCCCCTATGTTTAAGGCAATCTGGCGCAACCGACGGCAGGCGCTTTGCGAAATACAGATGAATGCTTATATAAATGGCATAAGATAAAAGTTTAGATGGAACACCAATGAAATTTCTGGATCAGGCAAAGATATTTATCCAAAGCGGTAAGGGCGGGGCGGGATGCCTTAGCTTTCGGCGGGAAAAATTTATTGAATTTGGTGGCCCCGATGGCGGCGATGGCGGTAAGGGCGGCGATGTGATCGCGCGCGCCGTTAACAATGCCAACACCCTGATTGATTACGGTTATCGCCAACATTACAAGGGCAAAACCGGCGGTCATGGCATGGGTAAGAATCGCCATGGCGCCAACGGCGCGGATGTCATCCTGCCCCTACCAGTTGGCACCCAAATTTATGACGAAGACTATGAAACCTTGCTGGCCGACCTGACTGAGGAGGGGCAGGAGGTGGTGTTGGCCAAGGGCGGCAAAGGGGGGTTGGGCAATACCCGCTTTAAATCCTCTACCAATCAGGCGCCGCGACGCACCACCCCAGGCGGCGATTCGGTCGAAAAATATATTTGGCTGCGGCTAAAATTGATTGCCGATGTCGGGTTGGTGGGCATGCCCAACGCGGGCAAATCCAGCCTGTTGGCGGCGGTCAGCCGCGCTCGCCCAAAAATTGCCAATTACCCCTTTACCACCCTGACCCCACAATTGGGGGCGATTGCGACCGATGATCGCATGATCATCCTGGCCGATATTCCTGGCTTGGTGGCGGGGGCGCATCAGGGAATAGGCCTGGGCACCCGCTTTTTGGGGCATATCGAACGATGCCAACGCCTAATCCACCTGGTGGATGTTGAGCAGGAAAGCGTGGTAAAGGCCTATCGCATGGTGCGTAAGGAGTTGGCGGCCTATAGCCCAGAGCTGGCCAACAAACCTGAACTGGTGGTGCTAAGCCGCATCGATACCGTCGATCCTGCCACCGTCAAACGGCAACAGGCCAAATTGAAACGCGCCACCCAGCAACCCGTGCATCTGTTATCCAGCATGACGGGACAGGGGTTGCAGGAGTTGATGAATCTGGTCATTCAAGATCTTAAAAAGGATTTGTAGCCTGGGCTTTTATGGAGGGGGTGATAAGCGGGCACGAAGCCACGGAATCGCCCATCAGGACACTAAAGTCTTTTGATAAAGACCCAGTAAACATCCTGGCCACCATTGCTGGCTGTGGGTTGTGCGCCGTCGGTTGCCTTGCCCTTTTTCAGATGTACCCGCACCTTGGTTTGGGGCATTTTGTAGCTAAGATTGTAATCAAACATAGCGTTCAGGTGTCCCCCATCAACCCCGGCAAAAAATCGATCGGCAAAAGTTGGGGTATCGGCGCAAATCGCCACATCCTTAAAAAAGTTTTTGCCAAGCACTTTGTCGGGGTCACGATGGCTTAGCATCGATTGATAGCGGTTGTAGGCCAAAATTTTGGCATTGGCGTCCAACTTGACCACCCCAAAAGGCAAATTGTCCAAATCACTGTTGCTGGCATTGGCCAACAGCACATCAATGTCATCCTGGGCAAAGCGAATCGCATCCATGGCCATTTGGTTGGCGGGTGGCATCAGGTCGGTGCCGCCATCGCGGGCGGCATGCAGGTGCATTTCAACCGATTGACCATTCAAATCAATGGTTAAATCTTTCCCCGCTTCTCCCGCAGCCTGCCCCACATCCTCAATCGCGTCATTCAGGATAATCGGCGCCTGATCCCCGCCTTCAAGATGATTATCGACGGGCAGAAGAGGGCTTGGTTGGCGGATAGCGGTGGCCAACAATTCTGCTGCTAGCTGTTCGGCTGGCTGTTCTGTTGGCTGCTCTGTTGGCGGATCCTCAGCAAATTGTTCGGTTTGTAGGGCGGGATGCAACATCATGGCAACGGTTGCCGATATCGCCGCGCCGCAATTCTCCACAGCCTGCAGCTTTGCCCGCAAATCTTTGCCCTGTTGCGCCAATTGATGATTGATAGCGCCCATTTGTTGGGTTGCCGCCTGCATCGATTGGGTGAAGGATGACGTTTCCTCAACCGCTTGGCGAATTTGGGCGGCGCTGGCAGCCTGGCCAGCAATGGCAAAGGCCAGCTGATTATCCTGGCCGATACCCGTCTCAACCGTTTGCACCAAGGCATGCAGGGCGGCACCCGCATCCGGCACAAATTTTTGGATAGACTGCATGGGCATCATAATCTGTTCGGTTGCCATGGTTGCCTGACTGGCCAGCGTTTTCAGCTCATTGGCAATGACCGTAAAACCAATGCCAGCCTCCCCCGCCTTTGCCGCCTCAATCGCGGCATTCAACGACAACAGATAGACCCGCCCGACCACATCACGAATCACAAACAGCTGTTCGCCAATTTTTTGGGCGTCATGGGTTAAATCTTTAACGGCATGATCCGCCCGCTGACAGCGCTCAAGCGTTTGTTGCGATGCCGCCATAGACTGGTTGGCCAGCTGGTTAAAGCCATCCAGCGCGCCATCAAAATTGGCGGCCAGCGCGGCGGCATTGTCCAAGGCCTGACAACCCTGTGCCAGAATGGCGGTAGCCTCCTCAATTTGCTGATCGGTTTGCAGGATGGATTGGCTGATACTGGCGGCCTCAGCCTGCAGCTGCTGCACCAGCTGTTGCAGGGCGGATAGGGATTCGGCTAGCTGGCTCTGCTCCTGTTCCATCATCGGCGGGGAAGCCTGCGGCGGCGTTGGCAGGGGCGTTGATGGAAGCGTTGAATTGGGCGTTAAAGTGGGCAAGGGCGCCGTGGTTTCCCGCAATCCCTCAATCTTATCAAAGGGGTTCACCGTTTCTTGGACTGCCTGTTCTTGTGCTGCGTGTTCTTGTGCTGCTGGGGATGCCTCCTGCAGGGGGGTGGTGTTTGCTGGTGATTCCCGAAAATTGGGGGCTACCCTTTGCACCCTAACCCGACGAACGCGACGCGGTATCATGCGGAAACTCCAAAGCTAAAACGTGACATAAAGCCATATAACTTGACCATACAGCCGAATCGCCTGTTTGCAAAGATTGATAAATCCCATAAAAAACCCGACATAAAAACTCAATAAAAATTAAGTTTGCCTATAGCAGGAGAACGACGGGGTATGGTATCGATGGTTGCATAATCCCTAAATCTTGCCCCCCCCGAACATTGGAACTTTTTCACGATGACCAACCTTTTTGCTGATTCTGACATTCCCGATTTGGCAACCCGCCTGTTAGACGAAGCCAAAAAGGCGGGCGCTGATGCCGCCGAAGTGGTGGTGGCCGAATCGCAAGCCCTGACCCTGGGCATGCGGTTGGGAACATTAGAAAAGTTGGAACGCGCCGAATCGCGTGAGGTTGGGGTGCGGGTGTTTGTGGATCATGCCAAGGGGCGTAAGGTTGCCAGCGTTAGCACCAGCCGCCTACAGCCACAGGATTTGCCAGAGCTGGCCAACCGTGCCCTGGCCATGGCCAGGGTCAGTCCGCCCGATGCCTATGCGGGGCTAGCCGATGCGGCGCTGTTGGCCAAGACTTGGCCAGAGCTGGATTTGTTTGACCCGACGGAGGTCAGTGCCCAAGATTTGCGCGAACAGGTCGAAGCGATGGAGCAGGCCGCCTTGCAGAATAAGGGGGTATGCAACACCGAAAACGCTGCCGCCGATTGGCATGCGGGACGCAGCTTTTTTGCTACCACCAACGGTTTTGTCGGCGGCTATCAGGCCAGCACCTCGGCGCTTTCGATTACCGCTATCGCCCAGGCCAGCGACGGCAGTATGGAGCAGGATTATGAATACGCCCTGGCGCGCTTTCGTTCCGATTTGCCGCAGGCTGAACAGCTGGGCAATCGCGCCGGCCAGCATGCCGTAAAACGCCTGAATCCCCATAAGCTGAACACCGCCACCATGCCGGTGATTTTTGCCCCGCGGGTTGCGCGTGATTTGATTGGCCAAATCCTTAGTGCCATCAGCGGTTCATCCATTACCCGCCGCGCCAGCTTTTTGTTGGATAAACTGGGGCAACAGGTGGCCAGCAGCGCCATCACGTTGCAGGAGGATCCCCATCGTTTGCGCGGCCTTCGCAGCCGCCCCTTTGATGCCGAAGGGCTGGCGACCGTGGCACGACCGCTGATAACCGCTGGGGTGCTGCAAAGCTATTTGCTGGACTTGGCCAGCGCCCGCCAGCTTAACATGACACCAACTGGCCATGCTGCCCGCGCCATGGCGGGTACACCAGGTGCCAGCGCCAGCAATGTGTGGATTGAGGGCGGATCCCAAAGCCCTGACCAGCTGATGGCCGATATTTCCTATGGCTTTTACGTCACCGATTTGATGGGCATGGGCGTCAACCTGATTACGGGGGATTATAGCCAGGGGGCAAGCGGCTATTTAATCGATAATGGCCGCATCACTGATCCGATTAGTGAGGTGACGATTGCGGGCAAGTTGCAAGACATGCTGGCTACCGCCACCCCCGCCAACGATCTGGTTTTTGCCTATGGGGTTGATGCCCCAACCATCCGGGTTGATCACATGATGGTCGCGGGGAAATAAACGGTCATGGTATCATGCCCTATCTGCCCACCCTATTCGTGAAAAGAGGTGCCAATGTTTTTTAATCGCAAAAAACCGAAAACTTCCGAATCGAACACGCCTTTTAGCAAGGTCACGCGCAGCGTAAGGATTTCTGTGGAGCCTCATTATCTAGCCGACCAATCTGCCCCCACCGAGCGGCATTTTTTGTGGGCGTATCGGGTGCTGATAGAAAATCTGGGCGATGAGACTGTTCAGCTGTTAAGCCGTTATTGGCGGATCACCAACGCTTTTGGCCAAGTGCAGGAGGTACGGGGGGCTGGCGTGGTGGGAGAACAACCAGAGTTGGATCCTGGCCAAAGCTTTGAGTACACCAGCGGAACACCCCTAACGACACCATCGGGCATCATGGTCGGTTGCTACAGCATGGTGACCAGCAGGGGTGAAAAATTTGATGTGGAGATTCCCGCCTTCCCCCTGGATATCCCTAGCCAGCCCAAAACCCTGCATTAGAGCATTTCCCATTTAGCCCTACACGTCGTCAGGCTGGCGGGCTCGCCGTGCTCACGTATGTCCATATACGCTCCGCGCGGCTCGCCTTGCCTTCCTAGTGTAGAACTAAAGCGAAAACGCTCTCGGGATTTCCCCATCATCCTAAAGCTTGGGGGTGTTGAGGGCTTGATGCAGGCTGACTTGGCCACTGCCGCGCTTAAGGGCTTGGGGTTGATTGGATGGATCGGGTGACCAAGCGGTGATGGTCATCAGATTGATGGTGGCGGGGATCAACCCATCCTCACGGCCGAATTGCTGTTGATAGAATTGGCCGGCCTGTTCAAAAACGCCACGGCGGGTGGGATGGCGCGGGCGAATAACGGTGCTGTTGCGTTCGCCTAGATCTTGCAAATCCTTAAGCAGGCTTCGCATATCGGGGTACAGCATTTCCAAATGCGTAACGTCCGCTACCGGCAGGGCAAAGCCAGCGGTTTGTAACATTTGACCAACATCCTTGATCGCGGTCACGGGATGCATGCGGGGATAGATTCCCCCTGAAACCCTAAGATCCGCCTGCAACAAACAGTGCCTTAGTTCATTTAGGTTATCTTCGCCATAAAAACTGGCCAGCAATAGGCCATCGGGGCGCAACACCCTTTTGATTTCCTGCAAACACCCCAACACGTCGTTAACGGTGTGCAGGCTGAACATGCTGACGCAGGCATCAATACTGTGATCCGCCAGCGGCAATTGCAACCAATCTTCCGCGATAACCGGCAAGATATTGGGATAGCCGCGATAGGCGCCCGCTATGGACAGGCCAGCTGGTATCAGATGACAGACCTGGCGCGTAGAGTTGGAGATAGCCTGACTTAGCAGCGGGCTGGGGCTGCCCAAATCCAACAACTTGGGAAGGGGGCGGCGAACCGCCTGCAACCGCATGGCCAACGCGGAGGCCACCTCCTGCAACAGGGGGTGGTTGGATAACACCTTGGGGTTGGCACGCCACCGACCAAAGCGCAAAGCCAGGGGATCAAAAATAATCGGCGCTGTTGTCATGATACTGTATCGGCCTTTGGCGGGTTATCCTGATGATGATCCATTAGTTACCATTAACAAACCGTTTGCAACGATGCGCGGGCTTTGTGCATAATGGCTGAACCCACCAGGGTTTTGGTGGACGATTTATCTGTAGGCAGGCATAGACGAATCTTGAGCGATTGGGGGCTAAATTGACGGCCAAGTCGACAGCCAAGCCAGCAGCCAAGTCGGCGATTTTATGATGGTATAGCAGCAATGACCAATTTTTTTCAGGCGCTGATCAAACCCCTGTCCAGCATGCTACAGAAAGTCATTGGCGGCATCGGCAATTTTCTGCTGCCGCCCCGCTGCCTAAATTGTCGTCAACAAACCCTGCAAGACAATGGCCTTTGCCCAGACTGTTGGCAACAGCTGACCCCGCTAACCCTATGCTGCCAACGTTGTGCGCTGCCGATGGCGCCAGAACTGGCCGGCGGGGCGGGGGATTTGCTTTGCGGCAATTGCCTGACCAATCCGCCGCCCTTTCGCCTGACCTGCGCCGCGTTGCTGTATGATGACATCAGTGCCCAGCATGTCATGGCCTTTAAGCATGGTGACCGCCTGGACTATGCCCCGTGGTTTGCCCGCCTGCTATGGCAAGTGGGTGGCCAAAAGCTGTTAATGAATGCGGATTGGATTATCCCCGTGCCCCTGCATTGGACGCGGCAATGGCGGCGGCGCTATAACCAGGCGGCTGAGCTGGCCAAAAGGGTCGGTGGGTTTAGCGGGGTGGCGGTTGGCCATCGCCTGCTGAAACGGCGCAAAGCCACCAAAAGCCAGGGTGGGTTGGGGATGGCGGCGCGTCAACGCAATGTTGCCCACGCCTTTCAGGTGCCGCCCAAGTCAAAGGCACAGCTGGCTGGCAAAACCGTTGTGCTGATTGACGATGTTTTTACCACAGGGGCAACCGCCCGCGCCTGTAGCCAGGTTTTGTTGCGGGCGGGCGCGGCAGAGGTGCGGGTGCTGACCATTGCACGGGTGGCACGCAGCGCCTGATTACCCCCGAACTGAACTTATACAGAACCCTGGTCGCCCCTTGGCACATCGGGGAAAATTGTATAGGGTAAGGGCAATGTATCAACCACTGTTCAGCCAAAAGGGGGATTGCCATGGCGCGCCCATCCGTTGAAAAACCTGCCAACAAAATCGAATATTTTATTGAGCAGTTGGTCTTTCAAAGCCGTTGGCTGTTGGTGCCCCTGTATATCGGCCTTATCGTGGTATTGGCGCTGTTTTCCATCAAATTTCTTAAGCAAGTTTTTCTGCTTTCCTTAGATATTTTGACCATCGACAGCGTGCCATTCCTGGTTCAAATTCTTGAACTGGTTGACAAAATTATGATGGCTAACCTGGTTATCATGGTTTTGATCGGTGGCTATGAAAATTCCGTTTCCCGCATGTCGGTTGGCGACACCGCAAAAAGAATACGCTGGTTAGGCAAGCTGGACACCGGCACGTTAAAGATTAAGCTTTCCACCTCTATTGTGACGATTTCTGGCGTTCATTTGTTGAAAATTTTTATGACGCTGGATCAATACACCAACGAAAAATTGTTTTGGTATGTGACGATTCACGTCGTGTTTGTGGTCTCCGCCATTTTGTTGGCCTATCTGGATCGCGTGACCCGATCAACCGATCATTGATTGATAAAAATCACGTGAGGCACGCTATGCAAGCAGATCATAGGAATCGTATGGGCAAAACAGGCTGGCCGCCATTCCAGCGATGGTTTTTGACCCTAATGGGATTCGGCCTGTTGACATTGACCAGCGTGCAAAGTGTTTGGGCTGTCGAAGCCCCATCACCCGCATCATCCCAGCGCACCGACTATGCAAAAGTACAGCTGGTTGCTGAGGATACCGCCCTGGTTCCTGGCAAGCCCGCATCCCTAATGCTACTGCTGACGGTGCAGGATGGGTGGCACAGCTATTGGCGCAACCCTGGCGATTCGGGCTTGGCAACCCAATTAAGCTGGAACCTGCCCGATGGCTTGACGGCGGGTGAGCCACAATGGCCGTATCCCGAACGTATCAACACCCCACCGCTGGTCAATTATGGCTATTCGGGCGAAACAGCCCTGCTGACTGAGTTGATGGTGCCGCCAACCATCGCCGTGGGATCGCATCAGACCATAAAACTGCAGGCGGATTGGTTGGTTTGTAAGGACATTTGTGTGCCTGAGCAGGCCGAATTGTCACTCACCCTGCCCGTGGCGGCCAGCGCGACGGCCAACCCCGAACATGCAGAGGCTTTTGCGCGGGCGCGCGCCCTGCTGCCGCAGCCAAAGCCGAACTGGTCGGCCAAAGCCAGCCTTCGTGATGGCCAATGGGTGGTGCAAGTTCACTTAAGCGATGTTGGCAATGGCCAACTGACCCCCCTCGATTTCTTTCCAGCCGACCCATCGCTGGCGGCCAATTCACCCCCGCCGACCTTTGAACGGGTTGGGCACAGCCTGACCATTACCCTGCCCGCCGCGCAGGAGTTGAAGGAAAAAGATCTGCCTCCACAATGGTTGGGTGTGTTGCTGTTTCGGGATAATCGCAAAACAACGCAGGCCTTTGACATTCAAGTGACAACTGATGGGGAGACCAGCATTAACCGCTATTGGCAACAGGGCGCCCTATCCTGGGGGCTGGCGGCGCGCGCCCTCTTGCTTGCCCTACTCGGCGGCATGGTGCTGAATTTGATGCCATGCGTGTTTCCCGTGCTGGCTCTTAAAGTTTTGGGCTTTGTTAAGGCATCGCACCATCATCCCTACCCTACCTCCCCATTGGCGCCGATAACGACCAGCCCACGGCGACACGCCCTGTGGTACAGTGCGGGGGTTATCAGCAGCATGTTGGTGCTGGCCGCCCTGCTCATCCTGCTTCAACTGGCGGGGCAACGCTTAGGCTGGGGCTTTCAGCTGCAATCGCCAGGTTTTGTCACCGCGATGGTGTTGCTGTTCACCCTTATCAGCTTTTCCCTGTTTGGCTTTGTGGAGTGGGGGCAAAAACTGAGTGGGCTGGCCAACCGTTTTTCCCGCCATCATGGCAGCAGCACCGCCTTTGCCACGGGGGTCTTGGCAACCCTGGTGGCGACACCCTGCACGGGGCCGTTTATGGCCATCGCCCTGGGGCTAGCGCTCAGCATGCCTCCCCTGCTCACCCTGCTGATTTTTGCCGCACTGGGGGCTGGCCTCGCCCTGCCCGTCGTGGTGCTATCCAGCTGGCCAGCGCTGCTGCAACGCCTGCCCCGCCCTGGCGCGTGGATGGAGCATTTTAAGCAGTTGTTGGGCTTTCCCCTGTTGGCCAGCGCCCTGTGGTTGCTGTGGGTACTGGGACGGCAACAGGGGATGGCGGCGGTGTTTCAGGTGCTGGCCTGGCTGTTGCTGGCCGGATTCACCCTGTGGGCATGGGGGCGGGTTGGTCGGTGGTGGCGATGCCTTCTGCTGCTGCTAAGCCTGCTTGCGGCCTTGCCCCTGTTTGCGCCTGCTGCATCAGAGAATCCCCAACCATCTGCCGTTCGTGAGCAGTCAGGCGATCCCCAAGCCTTTAGCCCCGAAAAGCTTGCCGCCTTGCAGGCCGCGGGCAAACCCGTGCTGGTGAATTTCACCGCGGACTGGTGTTTAACCTGCAAGGTGAATGAGGCCAGCACCCTTAGCCGTGACAGCGTGCAGCAGGCGTTGCGGGATCGCGGCGTTACCTATCTGGTGGCCGATTGGACGAATCGTGATGCGGTGATTGCCGCCGAGTTGGCCAAGTATCAGCGCACGGGGGTGCCGCTGTATATCCTGTTTTGGCCAGGCCAAGCGCCGCAGCTGTTGCCGCAATTGTTAACGCCCGACTTGTTGTTGGCCGCGCTTTCCTATAAACCTTAGCCTTATTTTACCCTGCTGGAGTCCCCGATGTACCGTCTGTTTGCCCTGACCGCCATTATCCTTGCAACGCTTTGCAGCCCCGTGGCGGCGCAGGTGCGGATCAATGAACCCGCCCCCGACTTTACCCTGTCGGACAGCAACAATGAAATTCGCACCCTGTCGGAATATAAGGGGAAGATTGTGGTGTTGGAATGGACCAATCACCTGTGCCCCTTTGTCAAAAAACACTACAAAGGTGGGAACATGCAGGCGTTGCAAAAGAAATACGCGGGCGAAAAAAATGACAAGGTCGTCTGGCTATCGATTATTTCTTCTGCGGAGGGGAA
>JBILMH010000042.1:0-14112 GCA_044375625.1 Alphaproteobacteria bacterium | reverse complement strand
GGCGTCGCCGTCGCGGCGCAGGCAAGGTGGCTTCGGCAGCTTCGACGGAGGAGCAGACGAGACAATCAGACGATGCTAAGACGGATGAGGCCAAGACGGATGAGGCTAAACCTCAGGCTTCATCGCCCGCCAAAGGCCGCACGCGTAAGCAGGCACCCAAAGCGGATGAGGGTGTAGAAGCTGTTGAGCTGAGCGCCGCAAGCGTTGAGGGTGAGACCGCCGTTCCAGCCAAAGCAACCCCTGTGTCCAGGGATCGTGCCGCCGCCAGAAAAAAGGCCGCGCCCGAATCGGTTGCCGAGCCATCAACGGAGCCGTCATCTAGGCAGGCCGACGTTGCAGAGCCAAAAGCCGTTAAGCCGGTGGTAAGCCTGGTCGAAAAAGCGGAAGTTGCCGAAGCCGCAAAAGTGGAAACGCCCAAAGCCGACGCGCCAAGCTCACCCTTTGGTGGCGGTGAAAAAATTGAGGAAGTGTTGGTGACCAGCGGTGATAAACGGGAACGGCGCGGCTGGTGGCAGCGGCTGATTGAAAATCCGTAAGGGAAATGGGGCGGCTAACCATGCCGCCCTAACCCCTGCTATAGTCATTCCAATTTAGGATCTAACCTCAATTTAAGCTTTTGATCGCCGCTTAAATCTCCACAAATGTGCAAGATGTTATGTGGCGAGCAATGCGATCAGCAGTCTCTTCGGGGTTAAGTTTTGTGGTATCTATAACCAATGCGTTTTTGTGCTCTTCGGGGTGGGCTATTTTATAATTCGCAATCAAATTTTTGAGATCCTCCTGATCCATGAGCTTCCCCTTGTTCTGTCTTTCTGGATTAAGCAGCCGAACCGTATTCTCTCCCTCGCTACAATGAAGGAGTATGGGGATAAAAGGCTTTTTCATCTTCTGGGCAAGCTGTCGTACAGCATCAAGCCGCGCCTCATCCTCAGGGATGTCTTTGGCAAGTGCGTTTGTAAAAATGATAGTTTCACTAGCGGAGCATGCGATCAAAGTTTTGTGAACTATTTCTGTGATTTCATGAATCATAGGAATGTACGCTGGCTTTCCCCGACCGCAGGTATTGACGACAAGGTCGATGATCAGATGATTGTCAATAAGCCGGGCTGGAAGAGTTCTTGCCAGGATTTTTGCGACAGTGAACTTTCCAACTCCGGGCATACCATTTATATGAACGATCATTTTATTGCCAACCTCATTAATTTTTATAAATTGAAACGACTATAACCAATCTCCTCAACCGCGCCAATGGGCAGGTTGTCGAGGCTGTAAGAACCATAGTGGGTGCGGATAAGGCGGTTAACCGCCAGGCCACAGGCGGCCAGTAGGCGTCGAACTTCGCGGTTTTTGCCCTCGGTCAGGGTGATTTGCAGCCAGTGGTTGCCTATCCCCCCCTGTTGCCAACCTGGCGCGCCCCGCAACACATCCACCATCGCGGGGGCATAGGCGATGCCATCAACCACCGCCCCCCGTTCCAGCTCGGCCAGGGCGGACGGATCCAACAGGCCAAAGGCACGCACCCGATACACACGCTTATAGCCGCTGTCGGGATGTTCCAAATGCCGTGCCAACGCGCCATCGTTGGTCAGCAGCAACAGCCCCTCACTGTTCAGATCCAGGCGGCCAACGGTAATAAGGTTGGCCATGGCGGGCGGCAGCTGATCATAAATGGTGGGGCGCCCTTCGGGATCAAAGCGGGTGACCAGCAGCCCTAAGGGCTTGTGATAACGCCACAGGCGGGTGGATTCCGCCGCCTGCACCGGGCGACCATCGACGACGATGCTATCCTGCGCCGTGACCAGGGTGGCGGGGGTGGTCAGCAGCTGCCCATTCAGCTTCACCCGCCCCTCGGCAATCCAACGCTCAATCTCACGGCGCGACGCCACGCCCGCCCGCGCCAGGAATTTGGCGATACGCTGCGGCGCGTCAACGGCGGCGGATGGGGGATTAGGCGGATTCAGCGCACGCCCTCACAAAGGCTTGAATAATCGCCTTATCACTGGGGGTAATGGCAAATTCGGGATGCCACTGCACGCCTAGGCAAAAGCGGTAATCGGGATGCTCCACCCCCTCAATCACCCCATCGGGGGCGATGGCGTTGACGATCAATCCGCCCGCCACCCGCTGCACAGCCTGATGATGGTGGCTGTTAACCTGCATCTGGTTGCACCCTACCAATCGGTGCAGCAGCGTGTTGGGGACAATATCGACGCTGTGCGCCGACAAATGCCGCTCCGACTGTTTATGGGTCAGCGCGTTGGGGACTTCATCGGGGATATGCTGAATCAGGCTGCCGCCCTTAAAGATCACGGCCAACAGCTGTTCGCCCGCGCAGATGCCCAGCACGGGTTTGTTCTGCCGCAACACCGCCTCCGTCAGTGCCCATTCAAATTCGGTGCGCAGCGGTTTGGTGATCACGCTGCTGTGCTGCTCGCCTTGCCCATACAGCGCGGGCGGAATGTCAAAATCGCCGCCCGTTACCACCAACCCGTCGATCATGTCGGCGTAGCGTTGCACCTGGTCAAGCAGGTGGGGCAGCATCAGGGGGACAGCCCCCGCCTGCGCCAGGCTGCCCGCGTAATTGGTGCGCAGGGCATAGTAGGGATAGGCGGAAAAGGCGCCCGCTAGACCTGAGGGCTCCTCAAAATCAGCGGTCAGGGCGATTAGCGGTTGTCGGTTCATGGAAAAAACTTGTCAGGCCAGGGAAGGGGGGCGATGGATAAAGGTTGATAGGGTTGGATTTTCGCTGATTCGGCTGTGCCCGACAAGGGGGTTGTTTTCCCACTTTAATTTCTGAAGGCTGATGGTGGGATGGGATTAGGGCGGGGCGGGTTCAAGAAAAACTGCGGCAAGGTTATGAAAGACGGGGGAGTTGCAAAACGCAAATCTGGGTGGGTTGACGCAGGAAAAAGCCTTGTCATTCCCACGAAGGTGGGAATCCATCAACTGCCACCGCACACCCTGGCTTTTCCACCTTATGGATCCCCGCCTGCGCGGGGATGACGACATAATGAAGAAAATTGCCATTACTACAACGTTATTTATTAAAATTTTAAAAAATAATATTTTAACAGTTGACAAAAGTTTATTTTTGGTTAAAAGTGTCTTCATTAAAATTTTTTAGGAGAATTAAAATGTTAAAAAATCCACAAGCAAGGCCAATCGTTGGTGCTTATCTTGCCCATGGTTCAACCGAACGACGAGCTTTGTGGGCAACTAAAGTTCTGGAGCAATGCCTGGGTTGGGGCGGAGCTATCACGATAATAACTATTGGCGTAGTTGATATTGGATTTAATATCTATAAAACTGGATGGGTTAATGACAACCCTGTCAATACTCAAGCGCGAGAAAAATGTGAAAAAGAAGTAAATGATGGAAAAGAAAAATTTAAGTTAGAAAAAATAGAAGAAATTTTGGGTGGAAACACAACAAACTCTGATAAGCTTGAAGCTATAAATAATACTGTTGATCGATATTATTATTCTAATAGCCTCAATAGAGATTGCGATATAAATCCAATAAAGTTTCCTGATAAAAACTATCATTGGCTATACGATGCTAAAGATTTAGCTTATAGAGGAGGTTTATTTGGGTTAGTTTCAGGAGCAGCTTTGGGTCAATTTTATAAGCGAAAAACTTTTGGGACTTTAAATAAAAAAATACTAGACAACACAGTCCGACCGAACGGATTAATAAATGGATCTGAAGCAGCAAAATTTGTTGGTTTGTATTATGATTTTTGCAATCAAACAGGTACTAATAGATCATTAGATGGTTTATATTATGAATTTAAAAAAACATTAAAAACTGTATTTGATTTTACTAGTAATAGTTCTTCATCACTGCAAGCATTATTATATACAGAACGGGCAAGGCCTGTTAGGGACGGTTTGGGCAGTGCTGCAAATGTTATTTCAGATGATGATAAATTGCTGATTCGTGCCATTAATGCCTTAACAACTTTAACGCTTTTATCTGGTGAAACTGAATATGAAAAAGAAATAGGAAATTTTTTAAAGCGAAGAATTGGATGTTATAATGATGATATAAATAGAGAGATAAACTTTCATGAAATGGTCATTGAAGCATGTAAGATTGACGCTATCAATAATTGGTTTAAAGAACAATTTGGCGATAAATTATGGAACGACATTAAGGGTAGTCTTGCTAATCGCCAACCTCTTACTGAGGATCAGGTTAATGTAATAAGAATTCTTCCTGAAAGAACCCTTCTTGTCGCTCCGGCACTTAAAGAACTGCAGGCGCAGGCCATACTTGAGCAAGTGGCCGGAAGATAGCTTGGGCTATCTGCACAAGGGGCTTCCAAAATGGGCGAAGTCGGCCAATAATGCGGCCATCCAAACCAACAGGAGTGCCCCCCCATGAAACAACTCAACAACCTGATGCGTCAGGCGCAACAAATGCAAAGCCGGATGCAGGAGATGCAGGCGAAGGCCGGCGATGTCTTGGTCGATGGCGTGGCGGGCGGCGGCCTGGTACAACTGACCCTGAACGGCAAAAATGAATTGACGGCGATTAAGCTGGACAAATCGTTGTTGGATCCCGCCGAGGTTGAGGTGTTGGAGGATTTGATTATCGCCGCCTTTAACGATGCCAAGGCCAAGTTGGATAAGCAAACGGCCGATGAAATGGCCAAAATTACGGGCGGCATGCCGTTGCCCCCTGGCTTTAAAATGCCGTTTTAAGCTGTCGATTCCCCGCCAATCGATTCCCCGCCAATCTCCCCGTTTCTGACCAACCATGATATCCCCCACCCCCGGCGCGTTGGAGCAGCTGATTAAGCTGTTAAGCAAGATGCCTGGCCTTGGCCAGCGCAGCGCGCGCCGCATGGCATTGCACCTAATCAAAAAGCGGGAAACGCTGATGCAACCGCTGTTGCAGGCGTTGGCAACGGTGGAGGCTGAGGTGCAAAGCTGTGACCGCTGCGGCAATCTCGACACCGCGCCGATTTGTGCCATTTGCCAGGATGATAACCGCGACCCGCAACTGCTGTGCGTGGTGGAGGAGGTGGCGGATTTGTGGGCGATCGAGCGCAGCGGCGGCTATCGCGGCCTGTATCACGTGCTGGGCGGGCATTTGTCAGCGCTGGATGGCGTGGGGCCAGGCGATTTGCGGATTGCTGAACTGCTGGAACGGGTGGTGGCGGGCGCGGTGCGTGAGGTGCTGTTGGCCACCAATGCCACGGTTGAGGGGCAAACCACCGCCTTTTACGTCACCGAACAGCTTAAGCCGACGGGGATACGCATGACCCGCTTAGCCTTTGGCGTGCCGCTGGGGGGGGAGCTGGATTATCTGGACGATGGCACGCTAACCACCGCCATCCAGGCACGCAGCAGTTTTTAGGGGCTTTTCGTGCTTCTGTAGCATTCGCCCATCTTTACTTTGTTGGGCGTAGCTGGCAGTCTAAGCGCCATCAAACGATCATTCGATCATCTGCATGGTTCAATTTTTTCTTAAGGGTGCGCGCTTATGCCTATCAAAGTTTCCTTTACCGATCTGCAACTGCCCAAAAAGGGGGTGGTGATTTTTGCGGTTTATGATGGCAAAAAGCTGGGCAAAACCGCGCTGGAACATGATAAAAAGCTGGATGGCTTGTTGGCCAACACGTTGGAAAATGCCAACCGCTTTAAGGGAAAAAAGGGTGAGGTCATGACCCTGATTAGCCCCGCGGGCAGCATGTTGTCACACATCGTGCTGTTGGGCATGGGCGATCCCGCTAAGCTGGATACCCTGGCCGCGCAAGAATTGGGGGCGGGGCTGGTTGGCCTGATCAACAGCCTGGGCGAAAAATCGGCGCTGCTGGTGGCGGATAGCGCGGAGGGGGTAGCCCTGAGCGAGGAGGCCTTGGCGGCCAATATCGGGTTTGGCACCTGCCTGAAAAGTTATCGTTTTGACAAATACCGCACCACGTTAAAGCCAGAGGATAAGCCGACGGCGGAGCGGTTGGCGATTGCCACCCCCGTCGCGAAAGAGGCATTGGCTTTGTATGGCCGATTGGAAAAGGTCGCCGATGGGGTGTTCTTTACCCGCGATTTGGTCAGCGAGCCCCCCAATGTGCTGTATCCCGCCACCATGGCCGATGCCGCCCGCAGCCAGCTGGCCGACTTGGGCGTTGAGGTTGAGGTGTTGGGTGAGGCCGAGATGAAAAAGCTGGGCATGAATACCCTGTTGGCGGTCGGGCAGGGCAGTGAGAAAGAATCCAAGCTGGTGGTGATGAAATACTATGGCCAGGGCAAAACCAAGGCGGGGGATCCCGTGGTATTGGTTGGTAAGGGCGTGACCTTTGATACCGGCGGTATTTCGATTAAGCCTGCCGCTAATATGTGGGATATGAAATACGATATGGGCGGCGCGGGTGCCGTGCTGGGCACCATGATGGCGCTGGCGGGTCGTAAGGCCAAGGCAACGGTGTTTGGGGTGATTGCCTGTGTGGAGAATATGCCCGATGGTAAGGCCTTAAGGCCTGGTGACATCGTGACCTCGATGTCTGGTCAAACGGTTGAGGTGCTGAACACCGATGCTGAAGGGCGATTGATTCTGGCCGATGCGCTGTGGTACGCCCAGGATAAGTTTAAGCCAAAGGTGGTGGTGGATCTGGCCACTTTGACGGGAGCCATGGTGGTAACCTTCGGGGCTCATTTTGCTGGCCTTTACGCTACCAATCAATCGTTGGCTAACCAACTTTTGGCTGCTGGTAAGGCTACTGGTGAACGGCTGTGGCAAATGCCTCTGGACAGTGCGTATGAAAAAGAAATCGAGTCGGATGTGGCCGATATCAAAAACATTAGTGATGCTCGTGGCGGCGGAAGTTCTCATGGAGCAGCCTTTTTGCGCAAATTTATCAAGCCAGGGACGGAATGGGCGCATTTGGATATTGCGGGCACAGCCTGGGCCAACAAAGATCAGGGTGTGACCCCTAAGGGCGCGGTAGGCTTTGGCGTGCGGCTGTTGGATCAGTGGATCGCCGACAACCACGAGGGTTAGGGCGATAGATGGCGTTGCTGCTGGTTATTGAATGATAATTGGGTTCGCAACGACACGATGTTCGGGCAAAAATCCTACTGGGTTTATATTATGACCAACAGAAAGGATGGAGCATTGTACATCGGGGTTACCTCTGATCTGATAAGGCGTGTTATGCAACATAGAACAGGCATTGTTGATGGGTTTTCTAAACAGTATCGCTTAAAAACGCTGGTTTACTATGAAGAAGGGACGGATGTGTTTTCAGTAATTCAGCGGGAAAAATCGCTTAAGACGTATCCGCGTCAGTGGAAAATTAACTTAATCAATGGGTTTAACCCAGCATGGATCGATCTTTATCCTAAAATTCTTGGGGTGACGTCATGAGATTGGAACAGGAAATTCAGGATTATTCTGGATGTGTTGGTCTGTTTCCGCTTCACAATGTCATCCTACCCCTTGTGGGTAGGATCTCAAGGCAGCTTGGGCAAGATACAGTCCTATCGGTTCTGGGGCAAAATCTAACCCATGCACGTCACGCTGATATACGGTTACACCTTGAAACATTGGTGGAATTGCAACACCGGATGGAGATCCTACCCACAAGGGGTAGGATGACAGGTGGTGTCGGGCGGCATCCTCTTTCAAACCAAGTGGCAGTATAACCCATGGATTTGCGATTGTACCAGCTGCGCACCCAGCCGTTGGAGCAAATGTTGCCACGCCTGTTAGAAAAACTGTACAGCGCGGGCGATCGGGTGCTGGTGCTGGTCAGTTCGGCGGAGCGGGCGGCGGTGTTGGATCGCCAGCTGTGGACATTCTCCACCGCCAGCTTTCTGCCCCACACCCTGATCGACGATCCGATGGCGGCGGAGGCATCTATTTGGTTGGCGACCCAGTTGCCCAACACGGATGCATCCAGCCCTGCATCCAGCCCTGTATCCAGCCCTCTGTCCACCTCTAAGGCGGCCAATTTGTTGGTGCTGGCCGACGGGCAGGAGCTGAGTCAGCAGTTGGATGCGGTGCGTGCCGCCGGTTTTGACCGCGTGGTAGAAATTTTGGATTATGAGCAGCTAGAGCATATGGATAACAAGATATTGAATTACAATGCTCTAAACCTTAATCCTAAAGTATTTTTGCAGCAATCCAATGGCACATGGATGCAGCAGGATGACAACCGCAATGTGGCCTAATGGATAAAAGGGCGATGTCCCAAAAGCAGTCGTCGGTTCTTGCTAGCCCCAAAACCCCAATCATCGAAAAATGGAGATAAAAAAATGAAAATGTTAATGAATATCAACAATATGGTTGTGCATCTTCATATTGGTTGTAAAGGCTTGGGGGATGAGGAACGGACGCGCGCCGCGCAACCGATTCGCTTTGACGTGGCGATCCGCCTGGGTAGCCTGCCCGCCGCCTTTAAGACGCTGGAACTGACCGACACCATTGGCTATCACGATTTGTACGATGCCCTGCATGGGTTGGTTAGCGGCCAGCATTGGTTTTTGTTGGAAACCTTGGCGTCGGAAAGCTTTAATCTGCTGAAGGGGTTAATCCCCGCCGATGCTAAACTAGAGCTTAAAGTGACCAAGCTTAAGCCCTTTATGACGCCATTAATTTTGGATGGAACCACCATAACCCTGATGGATGATTAGGCGCGGGCATCAAGCCAAAAAATGGCCTAATCTTTTAGGGGCTGTTTGGCGACAGGGCTGGTACGCACCTGATCCTGGCGATCGGTGGCTGCCCCCTCAGCCGAAAAGCCACCACTGTTGCTTAACTCGCCAGCTTTTTTGCCTGATTTTCCTAAGTTTTTTGTTTTTAAATTAAACAAATCGGATGCTAGCGGGGCATTGGGTTGCAGGTTGCGAAAGTTTAGGGTGGCGGTTTCGCCCTCAGCGTTTCGCAGGCTCCATCCTAATAATTCAGGGCTTTCCGCCGCATCCTTAAAAAACAGGATTAACATATCGCGATTTTCTTCAGCCCTTGGCATCACGCTGACCGATAGGGTGGCAGCAGCAGCTTTAGCGGAGGGATTGGATGATGAACCCGCCGCCGCGGCCGAACGCACAAAGCCCACCACCTTAAAGTCCCGCGCCAAATTCACATCCTTTTTGACCAGGGCGGATAGGGCGGTATCGGCCAGCTTGGTGGTCGAACTTTGATCGGCCTCTAAATCACGATAAACCAGATAGGTGCCGTCGCTGATAATCTGCAGCGATGCGCCTTTGGTATAATCCACCCGCAACCGTCCAGGTCTGGACAAATACAACACCCCCTCCGCAATGCTGGATTTGTCATTGCTGTTCACGCTGGGCTGCAACTGCTGAAAATCGGCTTGCAAGCTGTTAAGGCTGTTGAGGTAGTTGTCAATGCGGGATAGCGACGCCTGATCCGCGGCGGATAAATCTAAGGCCAGGGCGGGGCTTGCCGCCAGCATTGCCGCCACAAAACCCGTGAATATCAGGGCGCCAAGCCGTTGAATCGTCCCTAACGATGATGGGAATAGGCGGGATAAATACACGGGCGATAACGTCATGAAAAGCAACCTTGGCAGTTGGGTTTTTGCAGGAACTTTTACTATCACGATGGAATCATGGCAAAATCAAGCATCAAGCTTTGTCGGGTTGGTTTTTGTGCTTGCGGGCTGATGCGGGGGCTATGATGCGGGGTGGGAATCGGGTAAAAACAATAGATGGATACGATAACCCAATTTTTCAGCCACCCATTTAAGACGGTTTGTACTCATGAACATAGCAGATCTTGAACAGGCGATTGTTGCCGATGATATTGAGCGCGTTGTGGTTGGCGCTCTCATTAAGCATGAAGGTTGCTATCTCATTCTACGCCGAAGCGCCACCGAATCGTTTTTGCCTGGCTTTGATGAAATTCCAAGTGGGCATGTCGAACCTAACGAGTCAATAATGGATGGGCTTCGTCGTGAGGTTTATGAGGAAACTGGCCTGAAGATTCTTAATATCCTTAGCTTTTGCAACAGTTTTGACTATAAGTCATCGTCCAGCAAAAAAACCCGCCAGCTGAATTTCCTGGTACAATGCCACAAAGATACGATCAAATTGAACCCCCAAGAGCATCAGGCTTTTTTCTGGCTATCCCCACAATCATCAGAATTTGCCCAACTAAAGCTTTCACCAGAAACTCGAAAATCTATAGTGGATGCTGACAGCAAAGAGTAAAGGATATGGATACGATAACCCCCCCTTATCAAGAGTCGGATGCGAATAACGCACCCCATGCTGGCCGCGGTGATCGCACCGCGGTTGGGCATTTGGCGGGCGACGTTATTGATGTTGAGGCGGTTGATTCCTATGCCGTCACGCCCATGGCCTATCATCGGTCGCCTGGTGGCGGGCATCGCAACTGGCGCCGCTTTTGGCTGTGGCGGGGGGTGATAGCCCTGTTGCGCCTGGTGGGGCGGCTGTTGCAGGTGGCGGGCAAATTGTTGGGCGTCGCCCTGTTTTTCTGGGGCGCATGGCAGCTGGCGATGGTGGGGGTCTATAGCATGATGGCCTGGGTTGGTTCCGCCACGCCCACCCCGTCCTGGGGGCTGGTCATCCATGCCCATTGGCCGCAATTGCTGATTTGGATAGCGAAATGGCCAGCATGGCTGTTGGATCCTGCCGTGCTGTGGGTGCTGCGGGCCCCGTCCTGGGCGGTGAATATGGCGCTGGGGGCTGTTATTTTTGTAGTGACGCCATCGCGTATCCCCTGGCTGTATCTGTTGTTGGTTCTGTGGTTGCGGCGTGTGATGGGGATTCAAGAAAGGCGGTAACCAGCCCCTCTTAAGCCAACCTCTTGAATCTGGCTTAGCCCGTGAATACATGTTTGCTACAGCCAATCTTTTTCCCCTGATTTCCAACCCCTAACTTTTGGATATTCTGCCATGACGATGGAACGCCTAACCGATCGCGCCAAAGGCTTTTTGCAGAGTGCGCAGTTCAGAGCCCTACAACTGGGTCATCAACGCCTGCTGCCCGAACATGTGCTGCACGCGCTGTTGGCGGATGAGGAGGGGTTGTGCGCCAATCTGATTACCACCGCTGGCGGCGATGTGAAGCAAGCGCTGGAGGAGACGGAGAAGGCGGTGGCCAAGCTGCCCCGGGTGGAGGGGTCGGGCGCAGGCGATGTCAGCCTTAGCCCAGAGCTGGCACGGGTGCTGGCGGCGGCGGGGCAGGCGGCGGATGAGGCCAACGATCGCTTTATCACGGTGGAGCGGTTGTTGCAGGCGATGGTGCGGGTCAGCGGCACGGCGGCGGCGGAGATACTGAAAAAAGCGGGCGTCAGCAGCACCAAACTGGCCAGCGCTATCGACGCGATGCGTAAGGGGCGGACGGCGGATAGCGCAACGGCGGAGGGGCAGTATGACGCGCTGAAACGCTATGCCCGCGATCTGACCGCGCTGGCGGCGGAAGGCAAGCTGGATCCCGTGATTGGGCGGGATGAGGAAATTCGCCGCACCATTCAGGTCTTGGCGCGCCGTACCAAAAACAACCCCGTGCTGATTGGTGAGCCTGGCGTCGGCAAAACCGCGATTGTGGAGGGCTTAGCTAACCGCATTATCAACCGCGACGTACCCGAATCGTTGCGCAACGTTAAGCTGATGGCACTGGATTTGGGAGCGATGGTGGCGGGCGCGAAGTATCGCGGCGAGTTTGAAGATCGGCTAAAGGCGGTGCTGGGCGAAATTACCAGCGCGGCGGGGGAAATTATTCTGTTTATCGACGAATTGCACACCCTGGTGGGTGCTGGCGCGGCGGAGGGGGCGATGGATGCCTCCAACATGCTAAAGCCTGCCCTGGCGCGGGGGGAGCTGCACTGCGTGGGGGCAACCACCCTGGACGAATACCGCAAGCATATCGAAAAAGATGCCGCCCTGGCGCGCCGTTTTCAGCCCGTGATGGTCAACGAGCCAACGGTTGAGGATAGCATTTCAATCCTGCGTGGGTTGAAGGAGAAATACGAGCTGCATCACGGCGTGCGGATTACCGACAGCGCGCTGGTGGCGGCGGCAACCCTGGCCAACCGCTACATCACCGACCGCTTTTTGCCCGATAAGGCGATTGATTTGGTTGATGAGGCGGGCAGCCGCCTGCGGATGCAGGTGGATTCCAAGCCGGAAGAGATTGATGAGCTGGATCGGCGGGTGATGCAGCTGAAAATTGAGCGGGAGGCGATGCGCAAAGAAACCGACCCCGCCAGCGTGGAACGCCTGGAAAAACTGGCGAAGGAGCTGGGCGAGTTGGAGGAGAAGCAGGCAACCCTGTCGGCGCAATGGCAGTCGGAGCGCGGCAAGCTGATGGTCGCGCGGGAGCTGAAGCAAAAGCTGGATCAGGCGCGGGCAGAGTTGGAGGGGGCGCAACGCTCTGGCCAGCTGGCACGGGCGGGCGAATTGACCTATGGCGTCATTCCCGATCTGGAAAAACGGCTGAACGCCGCGGAGGGGGAGCAGAAAAGCGCCCTGTTGCAGGAGGCGGTGACGCCCGACCATATCGCCAGTATCGTGGCGCGCTGGACGGGTATCCCGATGGAAAAACTGCTGGGCGGGGAAAAAGAAAAGCTGTTGGCGATGGAAAGCACGCTGCAACAACGAGTGGTGGGGCAACCCGCCGCGGTGGCGGCCGTGGCGCAGGCGGTTCGGCGGGCGCGGGCAGGGTTGCAGGATCCCAATCGGCCGCTGGGCAGCTTTCTGTTCCTGGGCCCCACGGGCGTTGGCAAGACCGAGCTGTGCAAAGCCCTGGCCGCCTTTTTGTTTGACAGCGAAACGGCGATGGTGCGCATCGATATGTCGGAATATATGGAAAAACATGCGGTTGCCCGCCTGGTGGGCGCGCCGCCAGGCTATGTCGGCTATGAGGAGGGCGGGACACTGACGGAGGCGGTTCGCCGCCACCCCTATTGCGTGATTTTGTTTGATGAGGTGGAAAAGGCGCATCCCGACGTGTTCAACATCCTGTTGCAGGTGTTAGACGATGGCCGCCTGACCGACAGCCAGGGGCGAACGGTGGATTTTCGCAACAGCCTGATCGTGCTGACCAGCAATTTGGGCAGTGAGTTCCTTAGCCAGCTGGCGGATGGGGCATCGGTGGAATCGGTGCGCGAATCGGTGATGGGGGCGGTGCGCCGCACCTTCCGCCCGGAATTTTTGAACCGATTGGACGAAATTTTGCTGTTTAACCGCCTGCAACCGGCGGAGATGACGCATATTGTCGATATCCAGCTGGGGCACCTCAACCAGCTGCTAACAGCCCGCCGCATCACGTTGGAGGTGTCGCCTGCCGCCAAAGCCTGGCTGGCGGAGCAGGGCTATGAGCCCCTCTATGGCGCGCGGCCGCTGAAACGGGTAATCCAACGCATGCTGCAAAATCCGCTGGCCGAAAAGCTGCTGAGCGGCGACATTCGGGATGAGCAGGTGGTCACCGTCGATCTCGATCCCACCCTTGACGCCAACGGCGGCGGCAAGCTGATCATCACCAGCCCGCTGTTGAATTAGGGGGCTGGCCTGAGCATCCTAAGGGCTGCAGCCTGACGAAAGAATGCGGCTGCGTTGCGATTCTGGTTATCGCTAATAAAACGTTAACCATACTATCATACCTTTGTATGGGAAGGATGATTTGGTCAGAGTGGTTTGTAAGGGTGATGGTGATTTGGTAAGTGATGTTGGTGAAGGTCTAATGTGTTGGGGTTTGAGGGGGGTATACCCAATCACGCCAGCAATTGCCTCAAAAAAACATCAAATTTACAGCAAATTACTTTGGTGGTTTACAACTGATTAGACTTTTTGATTTATCTTATAAATATATACAGGCGGTCTATTCCTCTATTATTTTGGTTGCAGGATGTAACGGACGATGCAAAAGGCGCGATACTTATCCGCTGATTTTGGGCGCAGTGCCCTAGTTTTACAACTAAGCGCTGCGATACTGACCGCTATATTCTTTGCAGGAATAACCGCTGAATCCGCCCATGCCAACCCCGCTGACGGGGTGGTGGCGGCGGGCAGCGCGACCATCAGTGAGGCTGGCAAAAAGCTGGACGTGCATCAGGCCAGTGATCGGGCGGTCATCGATTGGCGCAGTTTTAACATCGATGTCGATGAGCACACCCAGT
>JBILMH010000062.1:0-3803 GCA_044375625.1 Alphaproteobacteria bacterium | reverse complement strand
CGATGACCCTATCGCCCGATACGCTGCAACAGGCCTTGGCGTTGTTGCCCTTTGCCCTTACCCCAGGTCAGCGGGCGGCGGTGGATCAGTTGCATCAGGATTTGGCCAGCCCGCGCCTGATGAACCGCCTGTTGCAGGGCGATGTGGGTAGTGGCAAGACCGTGGTGGCTTTTTTGGGCAGTTTGCCCGTGCTTCAGGCGGGCGGTCAGGTGGCGATGTTGGCGCCAACCACCATATTGGCGGCGCAACATGCGGAAACCCTGCGCCCCTTGGCGGCGGCTTTGGGCTATCAAGTCGGCCTGTTCCAGGGGGGCAAGCGGGATCAGGCGATGCTAACGGCGCTGGCAGACGGGGGCGTGCAGCTGGCGATTGGCACCCATGCCCTGCTGGAGGACGATGTGCGCTTTGCCAAGCTGCAGCTGGTGGTAATTGATGAGCAGCAACGATTTGGCGTTAAACAGCGCCTAAATTTGTTAAGCAAGGGGGCGGCCAGTGATGGGATGATAGCGCAGGGGAATGTAGCGCAGGAGGCGGATACCGATACGGATGCGGATGCCGATGCCGATAACCGCCAGGCGATTGACCTGCTGGTAATGTCCGCCACGCCGATTCCGCGCAGCCTGGCGCTGACTTTTTATGGCGATATGGAGGTGACGCGGCTGACCGATAAGCCGCCTGGCCGCCAGCCCATCAGCACCCGTTTGTTCAGCCTTAGCCGTCTGTCAGAGGTGTTGGACGGCTTGGGGCGTGTCATAGCGGCGGGATCGCAGGCCTATTGGGTTTGCCCTCTGGTCAGTGAGTCGGAAAAATCCGATTTGGCGGCGGCTGAGGCGCGTTTTGCGGTGATGCAGGAACGCTTTGGCAATCAGGTCGGGATGGTGCATGGGCGCCAGAAACCTGCAGAAAAACAGGCAATTCTTAAGGCTTTTCGCGATGGGCAGTATCGGTTGTTGGTGGCGACCACGGTGATTGAGGTGGGGGTTGATGTGCCCGCGGCCACCATCATGGTGGTGGAAAGCGCCGAACGATTTGGCCTGTCCCAACTGCACCAGTTGCGCGGGCGGGTGGGGCGCGGCACCGCGGCGGGCAGCTGTATGTTGCTGTATGGTCACCGCCTTAGCCCTGTGGCCAAACAGCGGTTGGAAATGATGCGATCCTGCCAGGATGGTTTTGCCCTGGCAGAGGCCGACCTGAAACTACGCGGGGCGGGCGACATGTTGGGATTGCGGCAAAGTGGTCAGCCGCTGTACAAGCTGGCCGATTTGGCCGTGCATGGCAGGTTGGTGGAGTCCGCTCTGGCGGCGGTTGGGCAGTTGTCGCCGCCGCAGTTGGCCAGCCTGCATCAGGTTTATCAACAGCTGTTTCCCCATCTGCAAAGCGATTGGCAACGAGCGGGTTAGCGTCAGATATTCGGTGTTCTCCTCGTCATCCTCCGCGCAGGCGGGGGATTCATGCGGCGGATCCAGGGGCGTACTAACTACTTGGCCAAAGCCAACCGCTGGCCAGGCAATTTCTTCAGCTCCGCCAGGGTGCGGGCGAGATCCTTTTGTTGGCCTCTGAACAGGGTCAGCTTATTACCGCTCAGCTTAGCATTACCGACCGCCTTAACGCTAAGAGGATTAACTTGTTCATTCTTAACATAAATTTCATAGTGCAAATGGGGCCCCGTTGCGATGCCCGTGCGCCCAACATACCCAATAACCTGGCCTTGCCGCACCTTGGCGCCAACGCGAATGTTGTTGGCAAAGGCATTCATATGGCCATAGGCGGTCTGATAGGCGCTGTCATGCTTAATCTTGACATAGTTGCCATAGCCGCTAAAGCGACCGGCAAAGGCGACGGTTCCATCCCCTGCGGCATAGATTGGCGTGCCGACAGGCGCCGCAAAGTCAACACCACGGTGCATCCGCGAATAGCCCAACACGGGGTGAAAACGCATGCCAAAGCCAGAGCTTAGGCGGGCACCATCAATCGGCGTCCGCATCAGGGATCGGCGCAAGGCCTCACCATTTTCCAAGTAAAATTCGGCACGATCGCCATCGTTGAATCGATAAATCCGCTTGGTTTCGCCATCGATGGTATAGGAAACATACTGCAGGCCGCCGTTGCGAACCAGCCGCCCTTCGTCATTGACCTGCTCCTCATACAGCAAATCAAAACGATCCCCCTCATGAATATCGCGTTGAAAGTCAATGTCATAGCTAAGAGTCTTAACAAGCTCTGTCAGGATGTTGGCGGGCACCTTCGCCTCCGCCCCATCCTCATAAAGGCTATCGTTGATGGTAATGGTGGCCAGGCGCAGGTTGCGGCTAACCGGACGCTTCAGATCCAGCACCTGAAAATGATCATCGGGTTGGCGCACCACCATAACATTGCGTTCCAGACTAGCAGGAATCAACAGCCCCATAAAGTTGCCTTTGTTGGGGCCAGCGGAGGGCGTCATCAGCAGATGAACCTGCTGCCCCGCGCGCAAATTTTTCACGTCATAGTTTTTGGACACTGAGGATACCAGGTCGCGTGCCGTTGCCCGATCAACCCCAACCCGTTGCAGCATGTCGGCCAAGTTTTCGCCCCGCTTAGCGGTCAACGGTTTGGCCGAATCCAGGGCGGTCAGAAACTCGGCAAATTGCGAACCACTAAGGCCAATTTGCTGCGCCAAGGTAAAAGGCGATTTGTTCAGGCCAGGTATCACATCAGCGGGGTTGGTGGCCACTGGAATCTGTTGCCCCTTGCTCACCGCCGACTCTAACCCTGACAGGCTGTTAGCCTGAGCCATTTTTGGATGCGCAAACACCGACAAGCCCAGCAGCAGACAAGAAACAGCCTTCAGCTGTCGCAACGACATACTGGCGCAGGCAATGTGGGATTTGTTGGCAATGGCCATCAGAGGAAACTGCATGATGGGTATCTTGATACGCTAAGCCGTCGCAAAAGTCAAAGGGCGGTACCGACAAAAATTTTTTGTGATGTTTTTGTGGCGCTCATAAGCCTGCTAAGCGATGGCAGAGATTGGTTTTTTGATAAAGATTTTTGGCAGCTATATATAAGTATGGATGGTTAGAACAAAACGGCGTTCTGGACAATTGGCCGCCATAAGCAGCTGTAGAATCACAAGAAACAGCTTAAAATCATTTGACTTAAGAAAAAGTAAAATTAGGGCTTGACGAGGCTGATGATTTCCAGCATATTCACCTTCCGCCGCTAAGAACGGACGGATGAATCGGGGCGCTAATCCCGCATTCTGGCTCTTTGACAATGTGAATCAGTACCATACAGATGGGTAGACGGCGTTTGGCCAAATCGAACGGCATTCAAACGTTAGTCTATTTATTCTTAATTGGAGATAGATGTTTTGAGTGCGCGTTCAAGTCAAGAAACTTTTTAATAGTAATAGTTTCAAGCTCTTGATTTAACTTGAGAGTTTGATCCTGGCTCAGAGCGAACGCTGGCGGCATGCTTAACACATGCAAGTCGAACGGACGTAGCAATACGTTAGTGGCAAACGGGTGCGTAACGCGTGGGAATGTACCCTAAAGTGGGGGATAACTTTGGGAAACCAAGGCTAATACCGCATAATCCCGAGAGGGCAAAGGAGTAATCCGCTTTAGGAGCAGCCCGCGTCTGATTAGCTTGTTGGTGGGGTAATGGCCTACCAAGGCGACGATCAGTAGCTGGTCTGAGAGGATGATCAGCCACACTGGGACTGAGACACGGCCCAGACTCCTACGGGAGGCAGCAGTGGGGAATATTGGACAATGGGCGAAAGCCTGATCCAGCAATGCCGCGTGAGTGATGAAGGCCTT
>JBILMH010000041.1:0-14707 GCA_044375625.1 Alphaproteobacteria bacterium | reverse complement strand
CCAAACCTTGTCCGATAAATCATGGCGATGGTGAATCGGGGTCTTATCCATAACAAAAACTCCTGCTTAAAAACAACAAAACAGGAAACTTATAACATGCTTTCTATCTCATGACTACACTATCTAGAATAAGGGCAAGATAGTTTAGCTTTGATTTCGACATCTCGTTGGCTAACCATAGAAATTGTTAAGAATGCTGCAAATGATTGCGGGGGGTATCGGCGTAGATGACGTGCCGCAAAACGCACAACAGCCATAGGTTTTCAGGTTCCTAAAAATTTGTCAAATGGTTTGCAGTTGCAAGGGTTGCAGACATTTTTCTGCTTTCCTTGCTCGCTATAGCAATTAGACCTAACCAAAATACCCCGTATGTTCGGCCAGGATTTTGGCGCCGATGGCGATCATGAAGATGCCGCCCAGGACTTAGGCGGTTTTGCCCGCTTTGGTGCCGATATAATGGCCAGTCATGATGCCTATGTGTTTAGCCCCGCCCGAAAAACTCCTGCGCGACGGCGGCTACCTCCTCAGGCGTTTCGGCGGATCGCATCTGCCAATCCAGGCCGCTGCGCTTGGCCAGACCGCTTAACACCCGCCCGCTGCCTACCTCGATCACCGTTTTGACCCCCTGTTGATGCAGGGTTAACAAGGTTTCGCGCCAACGGACAGGGTGGCAAAGCTGTTGAACCAGCAGGGTTTTGACCTCGGCCGCCGATTGGCAGGGCTGGGCAGTGACGTTCATGACGACCGGCACCACGGGATCCGCCGCCGTAACCGTGGCTAAGGCCTGTTGCAAATGATCCGCCGCCCCCGCCATCAGGGGGGAATGGAAGGCGCCACTGACGTTCAGCGGCATCCACCGCACCTTGGGCAGGGCGCGCGCCAGATTGCCTGCCAGCTCCAGCGCCGCCACCTCTCCGCTCAACACCAACTGCCCATCGGCGTTGTCGTTGGCCGCCACGCATATGCCGGCGGTTGCGGCCTGTTGCACCAATTGCGCCGCATCCTCAGCGCTGGCACCCAGTAGGGCGGCCATAGCGCCAGGCTTACTCACGCCCGCCTGCTGCATCAACTGCCCGCGCAACCGCACCAACCGCGCGGCGTCAAGCCATTCTAGGCAGCCCACAGCCGCCAGGGCGCTGTATTCGCCCAGCGAGTGCCCCGCGACATGGCTGACGCGCTGTTGCTGGGTTGGAGATGGCTGGGTTGGTTGCGATAAGGATAGGCCAAAATCTTGCTGCCACACCGCCATCACCGCCAAACTGACGGCCAGCAGGGCGGGTTGGGCAATGGCGGTATCGGTCAAGGCCGCCTCATCATCGCCCCACATCAATTGCGACAGCGGCAGGGATAGGGCGTCGTCCACACGCTCAAACCAGCTTTTGGCGGCGGGAAAGGCGTTGGCCAATTCCTGCCCCATGCCCAATTTTTGTGAACCCTGACCGGGAAATAGTAAGGCTGTGGTCATCTGCAACCCCCATAGTTGTTTAGAAATGTTGCGGCTGTAACCGCCTGCAACAAGGCGAAACATTAACCGCAGTCCCCCCCCACACGTCAAGCCAAGTCGTTGCCCCAATGGATGAAGATTGGTGGATTTTCGCCCCCCTTATCAAAAGAAGCGGAAATGGCGGGCACCCAAAATTCAAACATTGTGAAAAAAAGGCTTGCCGATTGGGCCTAACTGTGGTTTAAGCGATGGTTCGATGGTGTTAAACGAAAAAAGGACTGGTATGTCACGCTACGAAACTGTAATTATTTATCGCCCCGACCTTTCATCTTCGCAGGTGGAGGCCACTGTTGCTGAGGCAGCAGAAAGCTTGAAAAAGCAGGGTGCGACCATTGTTAAAAATGAATTTTGGGGGCTGCGCAACACAGCGTTTCCTATCAATGATCACAAAAAAGCCTACTACGCTTTGCTGCACATTGAAACGACCCCAGCCGTTATGAAGGAATTTGAGCGGTTGTTACCGCTGAATGACGCTGTCATGCGCTTTTTGACCGTCACGGTTGATGAATTTGAACAGGGGCCATCGGCCATCCTGCGCGAAAACAGCAGCAATGACGATGAATTGGGCGATGTTGAAAGCCTTTCTGTTGACCTTAAAACCACTCCAGATGAAGAAGTTGCAGCATGAAACCCTCAAGCCGCCCCGCAGGTACAGGCAGTCGTAACGCCAACAGCACGGATAGAAAGCCTGCCGCCGCATCAGCCTTTGGCAACCGTAAGACCTTTAGCCGTCGTCGCAAATCTTGCCCATTTTCTGGCGCTAATGCTCCCGCCATCGACTACAAAGACGTTCGCATGTTGCAACGCTTTGTGACCGAGCGTGGTAAAATTATGCCAAAGCGCATTACCGGTGTGTCGGCCAAAAGCCAACGGGCGCTTTCGGTGGCCATTAAGCGTGCACGCTTTTTGGGCTTGTTGGCCTACGTCAACAAATAGGCGTGGCCGATTCAGCCTAAGGGTTGGGCGCACCCCCCGATTTAGGGTGGGCGTATAATATCCTTGGCTGTTTAGCTCATGCAGCGGCCAATTCCTGTTGGCAAATGATGACGGGGTGATTAGGGTGTCTGTTGTTGGCGTTTTCAATCCCGATGCGCCTTACCAACAGCTTGATAGATTGCCATCCCATGTCCATGCCCGCGCCCATGCTTGACGCCGCCCCCGCCGCCCTTAGCCATAACCTTAGCAACAACCATTTGGTTTATGTTGATACCCAGGCTTTGTTCGGTATTAAGGTGCCCTTTGCTGTTCAGGGCTTTGCGGTTGCCAATGATTGGGTGCCCGCCGCCGATCCGACCTATCGTTTTGATCCAATCACGACACAGGCCATTCTGGCCGGCTTTGCCCACAACCGGCGGGTGTTGTTGCAGGGGTTGCACGGCACGGGCAAATCCAGCCATCTGGAACAGGTGGCGGCGCGGTTAAACTGGCCATTGCTGCGTATCAATTTGGACAGTCAGGTCAGCCGATTGGATCTGTTGGGGCGCGATGCCATCGTGCTGAAAGACGGCCTGCAGATTACCGAGTTTCAGGAAGGGTTGCTGCCCTGGGCATTGCGGCATGGGGTTGCCCTGGTTTTCGATGAATATGACGCTGGTCGCCCCGATGTGATGTTCGTCATCCAACGGCTATTGGAAACGGATGGCAAGCTAACCTTGCTGGATGCCAATCGGGTGATCACCCCGCACCCCGAATTTCGCCTGTTCGCCACCGCCAACACCGTTGGTCTGGGCGATGCCCAAGGCATTTACCAGGGCACGCAAATTTTGAATCAGGGGCAGTTGGATCGTTGGCAGTTGATTGTGCGGCTTAATTATCTGTCGCCACAGGCTGAGGCTGAATTGTTGCTGAGCAAGCTGCCCGCCCTGGCGCAGCCGCCCTATGCGGATCAGGTGGCGCCCATGACACGCCTGGCGGAGCTGATTCGTCAGGCTTTTGCTCATGGCGATTTGGCGGTGGTGCTGTCGCCCCGCACGCTGTTAAATTGGGCGGAAAACTGGTTAATCTGCGGCGATCCTGCTGATCCCGTTGAGCAAAGTTTGGCAGAAAGTTTCCGCCTAAGTTACCTGAACCGCTGTGACCCCGTTGATCATCCGATGGTGGCCGAGTTTTATCAGCGCTGCTTTGGGGTTGAGTTGCTGTAACCCGCGCAGGTAATTGGCCATGCCCCCCCGCCCCGAAGCCACCAGCCCGCATCATGTGATTGAGGTGGTGCTTAGCGCGCTGGCGCAACAGCCTGTTAAACCAGTCTTCAGCGATGATGTCGCTGCGGGGGCTGGCCTACAGCGGCAGGTGGCGATTCCGCCCGCCGCGCCCCCAACCGCTGGCACCCTTAGCAATCATGCGCCCACCCCAATAGCAACAGACGCAAGCGTAGGTGGGGGCGCACCGAACAAATCCTCGGCCTTAGCCGCCGCCGCAACCGCCACGCCACTATCCGCCCAAACCCGCGCCAGCGGTGATGCGGTGGCCTGCCTTGCCCGCTTTCATGACCCGCTATTGCACAGCCGCCTGCAACCCAAACAGGGGGATGCCGCCACCCTGCTGGCTGCGGCGGAGCAGGTGCGCTGCCTAGAACTGGGCGCCAAACTGTACCCTGGTATTGCCACCAGTCAGCTGCGGGCGATTGCCGATCGCTATGCCGCCAAGGCTGCTGAACGGCGGTCACACCCCCTGCCTGGCTATACCGCCAACAACAGCGCGACGGATCAGGCTCAGGCATTAGCCGACCTGCTGTGGATGCGTTGGCATGATGGTGACGCCAACCAACCGTTGATGCAGCAATTGGCGATGGAAAATCCCCAACTGGTTCGGTTGGTCAACCAAATGGCTGGCCAATTGCAAAGCCAGCTTTACAGCCAGCGCGACTTTGCTACCCTGATACGCGATCTGGCGCAACGGTTGGGTATCGCCAGCACGCAACCCGATGCTGGTACGGAAGATGAGGGGGAGGATCAGGCGGACAACGCCGATGGCGCCAATGATGGGCAATTCACTCCCGAAACGGGCACTGAGCCGCCCCCTGCATCCATGCCGCAGGATCCCATGCCCCTGCCACCATCCCCGATGCAAGATGCCCAGGCCAAAGTCAAAACCGTTAACGAGAATGGCCAGGAATCTCAGGATCTGCCCCCCCGTCTTGACCCGTTGGCCATGGTTGATCAGCAGGTGGGCTATCATGTTTACAGCCGTGAGGATGATGAGGTGGCGGACGCCGCCAGCCTGTTGCAATCCACCAAAATGTGGACTTCGGAGCTGTTGCAAGATCATGATGCGGCGCAGTATCGCCAGTTGGTTAAGCGCTTAGCGATGAAGCTGGAAAAACTGTTGCGTACCGAAAGGCCATTGTATTGGCAAGGCAATCAGCTGGACGGTGCGCTGGATCCCAAGCGGTTGGCGCGGCTGGTGACCAGCCCGCTGCAACCCCCAATTTTTCGTCAACCCAGCCTGCTGCAAACCCGCGACACGGTGGTCAGCCTGTTGCTGGACTGTTCGGGATCGATGCGTGGGCGCCCCATCCGCCTGGCCATGTTGACGGTCGATGTGCTGCTGCAAACCTTAGAGCGCTGCCATATCAGCACCGAGCTGTTGGGGTTCACCACCCGGTCTTGGAAAGGGGGACGGGCGCGTGAAAAATGGATGGAGGCGGGTAAGCCACCCTTTCCTGGCCGCCTTAACGACCTGCGCCACCTGTTGTTCAAAACCGCCAACCAACGCTGGCAACAACGGCGCAACAGCCTGGGGGCATTGTTGCAGGAGGGGGTGTTAAAGGAAAATATCGATGGAGAGGCGTTGATGTGGGCTGCCCGCCGCCTGCTGCCCCGGCCAGAACGGCGCAAAATTCTGTTGGTTATCAGCGATGGTGCCCCCGTTGATGACGCCACGATTGCCGCTAATGACGAAGGCATTTTGGAACGGCATTTGCGCGCGGTGATTGCCGCCATTCAGCAACAGGGGGCGATGGAATTGGCGGCGATTGGCATCGGTCACCAGGTTGATAGATTTTATCCCCAGGCTTTGACCATCCGCGACAGCAGCGATTTGGGCGAAGCCTTGGTTGGGCAAATGGCAAACCTGCTTCGCCCCCACTAATTTTTGTCTCCCTGACGCCCTGCATGTGCCCCTAGCAGTTTACGGAAAAAGGCTAGCGGAAAAATCAATCGTTGCGAGCCAAGGCCAGATTGCTTAGCATAAGGCACCACTACAGGGGGAAATTATCATGACAACCGCATCCTTATTCCCAACATTCGGTTTTGCGCCGCAAAATTTGGATCAGGTTATCAACCCGTGGAGCTTTTGGAACAACTCCCTTAGCCAATTTGGGCTGATTAACATCAATTACACCGCATCCCGCGATCCGCAGATAGAAAAAACCATCATCACCAATGTGGCCAGTTATGGGCGGCAACTGGGGCGGATTATGGACGTGCTGAACCTTCTTATCGAAAAGGATTTGGATGGCGCCACCCTGACCCCAAGCCAGCAAGAAAAGTTGGATTCCTACAACGATATGGCCACCAAAATTGCCTCAGCCAAACAGGGTAAGCCCCTGGACTTAAGCGTGCATGAGGCGGAGGAGTTCATCAAAAAACTGGCCAGTCTAAAAACCAACCAGCCCGAAACTTATGGGCAGATTGTGGCCAAGCTAAAGGCCGTGGCTTAAGGTATTCACGCCTTTTTTAGAAGTAATCGCCAGGATTGCCAGTAACATCGCGTGATGCATGAATGATCCGCTCAATCCGCACCACGCTATCCGTTGTCGTGTAAAAGATGATGTAGTTTTTGTGCGGACATGAACGCAGTCCAGGGGCAATATCATCGCGGGCGGTGTAACCAGCTGGTATGGATGCAATCCGCTTGCTATGATTCAGCAGTTCTTTAATAAAACTTACTGCCCGCTGCGGGTTACCACTTGCGATATAATCCCCGATTTCGCGCAAGTCTTTTTCCGCCAGCGGGGATATTTCACAGCGCATCTGTGGGATTATCTGGTGCGCTCCATTGCTGATAGCGGGTTAATAATTCGTCTGCGACCGCCTCAATAGGTCTGCCAGCGCCACTACTTATGCCTTGTTGAATTTCGTTTCGCAGCCATTCCAGCTTCATATCCCGAAACTTTTCTTGATCCTCAAGGACGCGAAGACCGTCGCGGATTACTTCGCTGGCACTGGCGTAGCGACCTTGTTGAATCTGTTGCTTGATGAATCCCTCGAAATGATCACCAATTACATAGCTTGAAGGCATGATGGGTTGACCCCCCTGCAGTTGTCATATCCCAAAGTTATCAAAGATTGATAGTTGCGTCAACTATCATTGGTTTGCCCGCTAATCGCCCTGATCAATAAGTTGGATGCAGCCGCAAAGGATTAGCGTGATAATTTGGCCATATTGTGCTAGCAGGATAGGGGTAGGTTATGATATCAAGCCAAACATCTTATCCTCGCCGAAAGCCCAAGTCTGATGCCCCAATCCACCGCTCATGCCCCTGTCACCAAAGCCATTTTTCCCGTTGGTGGGCTTGGCACGCGATTTTTGCCCGCGACTAAGGCAATGCCAAAGGAAATGTTGCCCGTCGTCGATAAGCCGTTGATTCAGTACGCGGTGGAGGAGGCGCAGGCGGCCGGCATCGCCAACCAAATTTTTGTCACTGGGCGCGGCAAAACCACGATTGAGGATCATTTTGACTATAGCTATGAGCTGTCGCACACCCTGGAAACCAAGCACAAAACCGATTTGCTGGAGATGATTCGCCCCCTGCTGCCCACCCCGGGGCAGGTAGCCTATACCCGCCAACAGATTCCGATGGGATTGGGGCATGCGGTGTGGTGCGCGCGCGAATTGGTCGGCAATCAAAACGCCGTGGCGGTGCTGCTGGCCGATGATTTGGTGATGGCCGACACCCCCTGCCTGAAGCAGATGATGCAGGTGTATCAACAGGTTGGCGGCAACATCGTGGCGGTGATGGAGGTGCCGTTGGAGCACACCAGCCGCTATGGCATTATCGACCCAGGGGTGCAGAATGGGCGGCTGATCGAGGTTAAGGGGCTGGTGGAAAAACCGCGCAGCAACCCGCCGTCGCGCTACGCCATTATTGGCCGCTATATCCTGCAGCCCGAAATTTTTGAGGCCTTAGACGCGCAGACTAAGGGGACGGATGGCGAAATTCAGCTGACCGACGCCATGGCAACCCTGCTGGGCAAACAGCCCTTCCACGCCTTTTTGTTCGATGGCAAACGCTTTGACTGCGGCAACAAAATCGGCTTTTTGGAGGCCAATGTCGCCTTTGCCCTGAACCGTCAGGATCTGGCCGCCGATTTCCGTGAGGTGTTGACGCGCTACACCGATTAGCGCGCCCCCCTTTTTCCGCGATTTACAGCGCGGCGGTGGCGGTTTGCAGCCAGCTTTGCTCGGCGGGGGTTAGAAACGGCGAGATTTCCTGATAGACGCGGGCGTGATAGCTGTTCAGCCAGGCCACCCCCTCCACCCCCAACAGCTCCGCATCAATCAGGTTGCGGTCAATGGCGGCCAGGGTCAGGGTTTCAAATTGCAGAAAGTCTGGGGCGGTAGCAGCAGCACGCACCGTGACCAGGCTTTCGATGCGGATGCCATAGGCGCCCTCTAAGTAAAAGCCAGGCTCATTCGACAGGATCATGCCGATTTTTAGTGGCACGCTCCACGCCCGCTTGGAAATCCCCTGCGGCCCCTCATGCACATTCAAAAAATGGCCAACGCCATGCCCCGTGCCATGCTCAAAATCCAACCCCGCCTGCCACAGGGGTTGCCGCGCCAGTGCGTCCAGCTGAGCGCCGCTGGTACCGTTGGGGAACTGGGCGCGCGCTAGGGCGATATGCCCGCGCAGCACCAGGGTGAAGTGGCGACGCTGCTCAGCGGTGGGCTGGCCAATCGCAACGGTGCGGGTGACATCGGTGGTGCCGTGCCGATACTGCCCGCCAGAATCCAGCAGATACAGCATGTTGGGCGCAATCATCGCCTCAGTCGCTGGCATAGCGCGGTAGTGGACTATCGCCCCATTGGCACCCGCACCCGAAATGGCGGCAAAGCTCTCGCTGACAAACTCTGGATCCATCGCCCGCAAGGCCAACAGGTGGTCGGAGGCCTCAATTTCGCCAACAGGGCGCTTGGCAGTTTGTTCCGCCAGCCAGCAGAAAAATTTGGTCAGCGCCACCCCGTCCTTGCGGTGCGCCAGCCGCATACCGTCCAGCTCCGTGCTGTTTTTGATAGCGCGGGGCAGGGCGACCAAGTTGTTGGATTGCCGCACCCTCAGTCCCGCCGCGGTGACCTGCTGTACCAGCGCATAGGGATTCTCCCCACCATCCAGCTGCACGGATGCTTGTTTCGGCAGTTGTGCCAACAGGTTGGACAGCTGGCCAGGGTCGGCGATGGCAACCCCGGGGGGCAGGCTATCCCGCACCTGCGCCGTTACCTTGCGGCTATCCACCAGCCAATAGGCCTGTGGCTGGCCTGAGGTGGGGGCAGTCATCAGCAGCAGGCGGGAAAGCGGCAACGGGCAGCAGGGCACGTCGGCGCCGCGCAGGTTAAGAGCCCAGGCGACGCTGTCGGGCGTGCTGATCAGGGTGGCGGCATCGCCTGCGCTTTGCAATTCCTGGCACAATTTTGCCAATTTTTCGCTGGCAGGTTGGCCGCTGAACGTGACGGGCAGGGCGATGGTGGGCGACAGCGGCGCGGGTGGCTGATCCGCCCACAGGCCATCAATCGGGTTGGGGGTCAACGCCCGCCAAACCCAGCCCTGTTTAGCGCAAAAATCTGCCCAAATATCGGCGGCGGTCGCACTGATCAGCCAGGGGTCAAAGCCAATCACCGCGCCGCTGGCCAGGATGGGCTTTAACCAATCGCGCGGCGTCAGGCTGCCGCTGTTGATTATCTGATAGCTGTTGCTGTCCACCTGCTGCGCCGCCTGCAGCGTATAGCGGCTGTCTACGAACAGGGCGGCCTGATCCTGCATCACCACCGCCATGCCTGTGGATCCCGAAAAGCCGTTAAGCCACCACAGCCGCTCATCCCCCAGGGGGGTGTATTCGTTCAAATAGGGGTCGGTGCGCGGAACCAGCCACACATTAACCTCCGCCGCCGCCATCGCGCTGCGCAACGCCGCCAGCCGCCCCAAATGATCTGCGTTGCCAGCGTTGCGAAGGCTATCCTCAAACCGTTGCCGTTGCATGGATATCCAGCCAACCAGGGCGTCTTGATCGCCATCATCCAACCAGTCGGGCAGGATAGCGGCCAGGTCAAAATGCGGCGGGGTCGGGGGGGCGGCGGCCAGGCCAAGAGCAAGTTGGTGCAGGGCGACTTGATCCTCCGCGCTACGGCTGGCCAGGGATTTTGCCAGCTGACTGGCGCAGAATTGCTGCCAGTTGGATTGCGTGTTGGGGGCGGTTGTCATGCGTTCATTATAGCGGGAATTGCAACCGTAACGCTACCCATTGGCCTGGATTGGCGCCATGGTTATCAACGGTTGTTTGCAGCAGCACTAGCCCTGCCGCCTGATAGGCCGCCGCCACCCGATCTGCCCAACTGGTTAAAATGCCCGACAGAATCAGCTGACCGCCCTTGGCCAACTGGCTGACCAGGGGTTGTGCCATCGCAATCAGCGGTTCGGCCAGGATATTGGCGACAATCAGGTCAAAAGGTGCATGGGCGGCAATGGCGGGATCGTTGGGCAGATCGGTGCGATACGGCTGAATCCGACTGCCCAGGCCGTTGGTTTCGACATTTTCGATAGCGATTTCCACCGCTCTAGCATCATTGTCCGCCGCCGTCACGCTGGCCGCTGGCCACAGCAGCGCCGCCCCCATCGCCAACAACCCCGTGCCGCAACCATAGTCCAACACGCGGGCGGGGGTGATGCCCGCATCGGCCAGTTGCTCCAACGCCTGCAAACACAGGGCGGTGGTGGCATGTTCGCCCGTGCCAAAGGCCGCGCCCGCCTCAAGCTTTAGGTTCAGGCGATTATCCTGCGGGCTGCCCTGATAACTGTTGTACAGATAGAATCGCCCCAGGCTAAGCGGCGGAAAGGCTTTTTGATTTTCTACCACCCAATCGACAGCGGGCAGGGGCTCAATGCGCGGAAGATCCTGCAGCGGCAGGCTGGCGGCAGCCTGCTCGGCCAACTCCTGCAACTCTTGCTCATGATTGCCATAGCATACCAGCTGCCACACATCGGACAGCTCATCCACTTCGAACAGGGTGTAGGGCGGGGCATCCTCCAACCACTCCAATCGCGGCATCCATTCACGCAACACCGATTCGCTGGCGGTCAGGGTCAGGGTGTGGGTCATGCTCATGGTGATGGCCTAGAAAAAAGGGTGATGGCATCCTTGGCGATTTGTGCATGCAGGGCGGGATTTTGCAAATCCTGCAGTCGCAGCAGGTCAATTTTGAACAGGCAGGGCAGGTTGTTCAGGGCAACCAGAAAGTCGGCAAAGTCAATAATATCCATTGCGGGGGCATCAAGGGCTAAATCAATATCGGATCGGTTGGTGTAATCTCCACGGGCGCGGGAACCATACAGCAGCAGGCGTTCAACCTTAGCCGTTTGTTGTGCCAATGCGACCAACCTTTCCACCAATTTGGGATCCAATCCATAGGGGGGCAATGGGGTCATGATGGTGGGGGCAGAGTTCTTAGTCGGCGCAAGGCTTCGGCAATCAGCTGGTGCCCCTCCGTTTTCATAAAGAAAAATACCCGCTGCGCTACCCCCTCATCATAAACATGGCTGGTCATGTTGCGCATTTCATGCAACCGAGCCCAGGCGTTGCCATCGTCGATAATGCCCTGTTCCAGCGCTGCCCGCAGGGTATCTTTGGCATTGCGGACATCAATATCCTTACCCGCTAGCCACAGTTTCATGGTTTTCCAGGCCAGTTCATAGGCTATCTCAAACCGCTGAATGGCCGCATCACGGATCAGTTCCGATTCGGGTTCTGCAAAAACCGCCTGCAGCTTTTCATAAATGCGATTGAAATCGCTTAAACGTTGCTGAAATCTTATCGTCAAAGTCGTCATGCGGCACAGGGGCGGGTAGCCAGTAGCGGTTTGAGATATTGCCCCGTATAGCTGCCTTTTACTTTGGCAACATCCTCTGGCGTGCCGCTGGCGACAATTTGGCCGCCGCCATCCCCCCCTTCGGGTCCCAGGTCGATTAGCCAGTCGGCGGTTTTGATTACATCCAGATTGTGTTCAATCACCACCACGGTGTTGCCCTGATTGACCAGCCGTTGCAGCACGATCAGCAGCTTACGAATATCCTCAAAATGCAAGCCCGTGGTTGGCTCATCCAAAATGTACAGGGTGCGGCCTGTTGCACGACGGCTGAGCTCCTTAGCCAATTTCACTCGTTGAGCCTCCCCCCCCGACAGGGTGGTGGCCGATTGCCCCAGTTTGACATAGCCCAGGCCGACATCCACCAACACCTGCAGCTTTTCATGAATGTTGGGAACCGCGCTGAAAAAATCGGCGGCCTCCTCAATCGTCATGGCCAGCACGTCGGCGATCGATTTGTCGCGGTACAGCACTTCCAAGGTTTCGCGGTTGTAGCGTTTGCCGTGGCACTGATCGCAATCGACATACACATCGGGCAGGAAGTGCATTTCGATTTTCAGCAGGCCATCGCCCTGACAGGCCTCACAGCGCCCCCCCTTAACATTGAAGGAAAAACGGCCAGGCAAATAGCCGCGCGCCTTTGATTCGGGCAGTCCCGCAAACCAATCGCGGATGGGGGTAAACGCCCCCACATAGGTGGCGGGGTTGGATCGTGGGGTGCGGCCAATCGGGCTTTGATCCATATCGATGACCTTATCCAGATACTCCAGCCCTGTAATGGCGTCGTGCGCCTCCACCGCCTCTCGACTGCCATGCAGGCGTTTGGCGACCCCGTTGTACAGCGTATCCAAAATCAAGGTCGATTTGCCACTGCCCGACAGGCCAGTGACGCAAACGAACAGACCCAGCGGGATGGTGGCGTCAACCCCCTTAAGATTGTGGCCACGGGCGTTTTTGATGGTCAGCAGCCGTTGCGGGTTGGGAAGGCGCAAGTCCTGCAACCGCTCAATCCGTTGGCGGCCAGTCAGATAGGCGGCGGTCAGGCTGTTGGGATCGGCCATCACCTGCTCGGGGGTTCCCATTGCCACGATTTGGCCGCCGTGAATGCCCGCGCCTGGCCCCATATCCATCAGATAGTCGGCTTGGCGCATCGCATCCTCATCATGTTCCACCACGATCACGGTGTTGCCGAGATCCTTAAGGCGCTGCAAGGTGTTCAGCAGCTTTTGGTTATCATGTTGGTGCAACCCGATGCTGGGCTCGTCCAGCACATACAAAACGCCCGTCAAGCCCGCCCCAATCTGTGAGGACAGCTGGATACGCTGGCTTTCCCCGCCTGACAGCGTGCCCGCCCCGCGTGACAGGGTTAGATAGCTGAGGCCGACATCCTTCAAAAAGCCCAGGCGGGCAGAAATTTCCTTTAACACCCGCTCCGCAATCGCCTGCTGCTTTGGTGACAGCTGGGCAGATAAGCCGTGCATCCAGTCGATAGCATGGGCAACCGATAGCTCACTAACCTGGCCAATGTGGTTGTTGGCCAGCTTGACGCATAAGGCCTCAGGCTTCAGGCGGTAACCGCTACAGTCAGGGCAGTCGGTTGGCACCATAAAGCGCGACAACTCCTCCCGCGTCCAGCCACTGGTATCTGGCCAGCGGCGTTTCAGGTTGGGCATCACCCCCTCAAACGGCTTGGCGGTGGCCACCTTACCACTCCGCCCCTCAAAACGCAGGGTTAGCGGTTCCCCGTTGCTGCCATACAAAATCAGCTGGCGCAGCGATTCGGGCAGGTCTTGCCAGGGGGTGTACATCGACTGGCTGGCCTGTTGGCAAATCGCCTGCAGAATCTGGCGGTAAAAGGTAACGGCGGGGTTGTTGCCCTCATGCGGCCAGGCGGCGATGGCGCCATCCTGCAACGACAGGGCGGGGTTGGGCACCACCAACTCCTCACTGAAAACAGGCAGCTCCCCCAAGCCGCCGCAGTTGGTGCAGGCGCCATAGGGGCTGTTAAAGGAAAACAGGCGCGGCTCAATTTCCGGCATGGTAAAGCCTGATTCGGGGCAGGCGTGCAGGCTGGAATAGCGTTTTTTGATGCTGCCATCTGGCGATTCGACCAGCAACAGCCCCTCAGACAGCCTCAACGCATTTTCCACGCTGTCGGCCAGGCGGTTGCCCAGGTCATCGGCCACCACCAGGCGATCCACCACCACCTCAATGGTGTGCGCCTTGGTTTTGGCCAGGGTGGGCAGCGGGTCATCATCGGCATAGATTTGGCCATCGATACGCAGGCGTTGATAGCCCTTGCGGCGCAGATCCTGCATCTCCTTTTTGTATTCGCCCTTACGCCCGCTGATAATCGGGGCAATCAGCAACAGTTTGGTGCCCATGGGCAGATGCAGGATGTCATCGACCATCTGGCTGACGGTCTGGCTTTCGATAGGCAGACCCGTGGTGGGGGAGTGCGGCACGCCCGCCCGCGCGAACAGCAGGCGCAGATAGTCGTAAATCTCCGTCACCGTCCCAACCGTTGATCGCGGGTTGTTGTTGGTGGTTTTTTGCTGGATGGCGATGGCGGGCGACAACCCCTCAATGCTATCCACATCGGGCTTATGCACCATTTCCAAAAATTGCCGCGCGTAGGAGGAAAGGCTTTCGACATAGCGCCGTTGCCCCTCAGCATAAATGGTATCAAAGGCCAGCGATGATTTGCCCGAACCGCTAAGCCCCGTGATAACAATCAACTGGTTACGGGGCAGTTCTACATTCAAATTCTTAAGATTATGTTCCCGCGCGCCGCGTATCACAATGTGTTGTTGCATGATGGGTTCCACGCTTGCCAAGGTCAATTCAGCCATTGTTGTAAGCGCTTTGGCAACAAAAGTCACGCCCAACCGTTGCCCTAAAACCGCTTTATGCTAGCGCTGATATATCGTTGCGTTTGTCGCCGCTTGTCGCCCCTTTAGCAGCCTTAGACTATCCATCAACCCCGCCCCATCAATCCCCCTGTCCAAGTTCAGATAGATGTGAGACGTGATGGTGGTGGTGGGTGAGGCAAGTGTTGGTAAGTCGCAGACTTATCACCGCTTTCCTCACCCTTTTTTTGCTTTTTTACGGCAAAAAAGACTTACT
>JBILMH010000040.1:0-14881 GCA_044375625.1 Alphaproteobacteria bacterium | reverse complement strand
ATGAGAGAAGCTCGTAAAAATCTTGAGGCAGGTCGACACTGCTGGCCGATAATAACAAAAGAAGAAAAAAGAAACTGTAGAGAGGTTGCCGAAATAGTCGTTATTGCTACGGCAGTCTTGCTTAGATCAATTGAGGATCAGCATGGTCGTCATGAAAAATCCTTAAATAGTATGCCTATTGATACGAGCAAAATTCCCAGTTCCAAAGATATTAGGCGTTTTGCTCAAGGTGAGAACTTTAGTGTTATTGAGGGATATGATATAGATAAGATGGTCTCTGCTTTGGAAGAGATTGAGCGGGCTGCGATGGCTAAACCTTCAAGATATTCTGAACGTTTTGAACAGCGTAGTATTGCTACTGCTCTCAGGGCGGGCATCCAAAAATAACCCCCACCGCCAGCAGGTGCTATACAACGGCGGGGGGAATCGGTTAGGTTAGGGGGGTTATGAGCCCCCTGCCTATCCGTACCAAACGCTGGTTCAAACGACGCTGGTCACCGCTGACCCGTCGGGTGTTGGCTATCAACCTGTTGCCCCTGCTGCTGCTGGTTGCGGCGTTGTTTTACCTGGATTATTACCAAGACGGCCTGATTGATACCGAGTTGCAGGCGCTGACCACTCAGGGGCGGGTGTTCGCGGGCGCGCTGGGCGAGGGGGCGGTGGTCGAAAACAGTGAGGGGGAACAAAGCCTGCGTGAGCGGCAGGCCAAGGCCTTGCTGCGTCGATTGGTTAGCCCCACCACCCTGCGCGTTATGCTGTTTCGGCCAGATGGCCAGATGATGATCGACACCGAATTGTTGGATGAGGCCGCGATGGGGCGGATTATCCGCATGCCCCTGCCCAAAATTAAGCCGCCGCGCCCGCTTAAGAATCAGGCGAAGATGCCCGCCTCTAATCCCGCCGCTGACCCGTCCGCTAAATCATCCGCTAAATCATCCTCTGAACCATCCTCTGACCCATCCTCTGATCCTGCCGCCACCCCAGATTCCGAATCGGCGCCAACCGAAGCCAGCCTGCTAAGCGATATTCAAGAGTGGATGCACCGGCTGTTTCGTGGTGGGCAGGACTTTGACAGCTATATCGAACACAGCCAACCGAAGTTACAGGATTTTAATGAGGCCGCCCAATCGATGCAGGGGGAATTTGGGCGGGCGGTACGGGTGCGCGATGATGGCGAATTGGTGCTTAGCGTGGCGGTGCCCGTGCAACGCTATCACCAGGTGGTCGGCACCCTGGTGCTGATTGCTGGCGGGGAACAGATTGATCGCGCCCTGCATGATATTCGCAAGGATTTGTTGCGCCTGCTGGGCGGCAGCCTGGCGATCAGCGTGCTGTTGTCCTTTTACCTGGCGGGCACCCTGACCCAACCGATTCGCCGCCTGGCTTTGACCGCTGAACGGGTGCGGCACGGCCAACGCCAGACCATGATGGGCGGCCTGCTGAAACGTGGGGATGAGATTGGCGATTTGGCGCGGGTGTTCGAAGCGATGACCAGCGCCCTGTGGCAACGCATTACCGCGATGGAACGTTTTGCCGCCGATGTCAGTCATGAGCTGAAAAATCCGCTGAACTCGATCCGCAGCGCTTTTGAAACGCTGCAGAAAATACAGGATCCGACAAAGCGTCGCCGCCTGGCCGACATTATTATGGAGGATGTTAAGCGTCTGGATCGCCTGATCAGCGATATTGCCGATTCCTCACGCCTGGACGCTGAGCTGCAACGGCGCGCCTTTGAGCCGGTTGAGATTTTGCCCCTGCTGGAACAACTAAGTGAGCGGCACAGCGCCAGCTATCCCAACGGCCCCTTTTTGGTGCTGAAAATTGAGGCTGAGGAGCAGTGTATCATTGAGGGTATCGAAGGCCGCCTGTTGCAAGTGTTGCACAACCTGCTGGGCAATGCGGTGTCCTTTAGCCCGCCGGAGGGTACCATCACCATCACCCTGATTGACCTGCCCGATAGCAACCGCATCCAGCTGGCCATCAGTGATGAGGGGCCCGGCATTCCGCCCGCCAATCTTGAGGATATCTTTAACCGTTTTTACACCGAACGCCCCGCCAGTGAGAAATTTGGCCGCCATTCTGGCCTGGGGCTTAGCATTTCGCGGCAGATTGTTGAGGCCTTTGGCGGGCGAATCTATGCCGAAAATCGCCATGCTACCGATGATGCCTCTGTTATCGGTGGCCGCTTTGTCATCGAATTGGAAAAGATTTAGCCTCTTTCTTTTGCCGCTGTCTTGTGCAACATCTGTTGCCAGATTAATTTTTTTCTTCAGGGAGACTAAACCGATGACCCAAGCCGCTACCGCCGCCCAACTGGCCGCCAACCAAGACTATAAAGTTGCCGATATCACCCTGGCCGCTTGGGGACGGCGGGAAATCAGCCTGGCCGAAAGCCAGATGCCTGGCCTGATGGCGCTGCGTGCCGAATACGCGGGCAAACAGCCGCTTAAGGGCGCACGGATTGCAGGCTGCCTGCACATGACCACCGAAACCGCCGTGCTGATCGAAACCCTGGTACAGCTGGGCGCGTCGGTGCGTTGGAGCAGTTGTAACATCTATTCCACCGTGGATCAGGCGGCGGCAGCTATTGCGGCGGCGGGCATCCCCGTGTTTGCCTGGAAAGGCGAAACGGAGGAAGAGTACGAATGGTGCATCGAGCAAACTATTCATGGCCCCGATGGTTGGACGCCCAACATGATTCTGGACGATGGCGCCGACCTTAGCTGCCTGATGCATGACAAATATCCAGAGCTGATGAGTCAGGTGCGCGGTATTTCTGAGGAAACCACCACGGGGGTAAAGCGCCTGTACCACATGATGCGGGATGGCAAATTGCTGACCCCCGTCATCAACGTCAACGATTCGGTGACCAAATCAAAATTCGACAACCTGTATGGTTGCCGCGAAAGCCTGCTGGATGGTATTAAGCGCGCCACCGACGTGATGATTGCGGGCAAGCTGGCCGTGGTTTGCGGTTTTGGCGATGTGGGTAAGGGCTGCGCCGCCGCCCTGCGTAGCTTTGGCGCGCAAGTGGTGGTGACGGAAATTGATCCGATCTGCGCCCTGCAAGCCTCGATGGAGGGCTATCGTGTGACTCGGTTGGAGGAGGTGGCGGCCAGCGCCGACATCTTTGTCACCGCGACTGGCAACCTGGGCATTATCACCCTGGATCACATGCGCCAAATGAAGGATCGTGCTATTTTGTGCAACATTGGCCATTTTGATAACGAAATCGACGTGGCGGGTCTGCGCAACTTTAAGTGGCAGGAAGTCAAGCCGCAGGTGGATGAAATCACCTTCCCCGACGGCAAACGCCTGATTCTGTTGGCTCAAGGGCGCCTGGTCAACCTGGGTTGCGCCACGGGGCACCCCGCCTTTGTCATGAGTGCCAGCTTCACCAACCAGGTGTTGGCGCAGATTGAGCTTTGGACGACCACGGGCAAATACGACAAGCAAGTCTATGTTCTGCCGAAGGAGCTGGACGAAAAAGTCGCCTCCCTCCACCTATCGCAACTGGGCGTCAAGCTGACCAAACTGACCGATGATCAGGCCGACTATCTGGGTGTCCAGCACGAAGGCCCCTACAAAGCCGCCCATTATCGGTACTAGGGTAGGGGGGGCGACCCCAACCTCTGCAATTTGCAGGCGGTCTGTCAGCTGGCGGCGCAGGTGAGTATCATCACGGCAGGGCATACCAGGTGGATCGGCCGCCGCCGTGGCGCGCCAGAAGGCCTTTTTCAACCAGGGATGTGAAGGTTGCTTTCAGCGTGTTCGGGCTTGCGCCAGTTTCGCGCACCATGTCGCGGGTGGTGATGCGGCCATGGTTCTGTACATAGTCTAAGATTTTGACGGCCAGTTCGGATAGGGAGGCAAGGGCTTTCTTTTCGCGCTCGACCTTCACGGCCAGGCGGTGTTTTTGCTGCTGCAAGGCGCGCATGAAAAACATCAGCCAGGGCTGCCAGTTTGGGGTATCGCCGCGGATGGTGCTTTGCGTCTGCCGCAAGGCTAGATAGTAGCCTTCTTTGCTGTTTTCGATGACGCTCTCCAGAGAGCTGTAAGGCACATAGGCATAGCCGGCCTGCAATAACAACAGGGTGGTCAGAATACGGCTTAGGCGGCCGTTGCCATCCTGAAAGGGGTGGATTTCCAGGAAGCTTACGACGAAGACTGCAACGATTAGCAGCGGGTGAATACGCTTCAGCTCGCGGGCATCGTTTAACCATTGCACCAACTCGGTCATGCGGCGCGGCGTGTCGAACGGCGTGGCGGTTTCGAACACGATGCCAATCATGTTGCCATCGGCGTCAAAGGCTCCGACGTCATTGCGCAAGGTCTTGTAGTCGCCGCGGTGCCGCTCGTCCTTATCGCTGTGGCGCAAAAGGTCGCGGTGCAGCTGTTTGATATGGTTTTCGGTGACGGGAATGTCCGCCCAGGCATGGAAGATGGTTTCCATCACCTCGGCATAGCCGGCAACTTCCTGCTCATCGCGGCTGCGGAAACTTTGGATTTCTAGGTTGGCCAACAGGCGCTCAATCTCGCGGTCGGTCAGCTTGCTGCCCTCAATGCGGGTGGAAGATCCGATGCTTTCGATGGTGGCAACATGGCGCAGCGCCCGCAACCGATCAGGCGCAAGGGTACCAAGCGCGCGCCAGGCGCCCTTGAATTCATCAATCTCAGCAACCAGAGCCAGGAGTTCAGGCGTGATTTGTATGGTATCGGTTTTGATCATACCCGATTATATACCCGATTATACCGAATTATCCACCCCAATAATTGCCCGATTGCACCCGATTAGCGGGCGATTAGCAGGCGATTGCACCAAAAAAAGGGACGGACGGCTAAGCAAAAGCGAAGGATCAGAGCTTGAATCGTCTACACAACTGTTGTAGGATGGCGGCGATGAATACGGCCGCTAGACTACTTTGGATGCTTGCGCTGATCCTGCCACTGCTGTTGGTGGGGCAGGCGGCTGAAGCTGGCCAGTCTAATCCTGCCAATACAGCGCCCGCCAGCTCTAACCCTGCCAACCCCGCTACCCCAAACCGCCCGTTGCAGGTGGTGGCCAGTTTTAGCATTCTGGGCGATTGGGTGGCGCAGGTGGGCGGCGATTATGTGGCGGTTAAAACGCTGATTGGCGCCAATCAGGATGCCCACGCCTTTCAACCGCGCCCGCGTGATGTGCAAACGATTGCCGCCGCCGATCTGGTGGTGCTGAACGGTTTAGGGTTTGAGGGGTGGTCGGAACGCTTAATCCACAGTGCCAACTATCAGGGCGCAGTGGTGGTGGCCAGCCGTGGGATTCAGCCGCTAACCCCCGCCGATGGTGCCCATCATCATCATCATGACGCCGCCGATCATGGTGAGAAAGATAAGCATGGGGAAGGGGAGGGTGATAATCATGACCCCCACGCCTGGCACGATCCCGCCAACGCCGCGATTTACGTCGCCAACATCCGTGATGCACTTATCGTCCGCGACCCCGCCAATGGCGATGCCTATCGCACCCGCGCCGCCAACTATCTGAAACAACTGGCGGAGACAGCCGCGTGGGCAAAGGGGCAGTTTACCAGCCTGCCTGCCAACCAACGGCGCGCCATCACCAGCCACGATGCCTTTCAATATTTTGCGCGCGCTTTTGACCTGCGCTTTGAGTCGCCGGCGGGCTGGAGCACGGAATCGCAACCATCTGCCCGCAACATTGCTCGCCTGATTCAACAAATGCGCCAGCAGCGGGTGCACGCTCTGTTCCTGGAAAATATCAGCGATCCTCGCATGTTGCAGCAATTGGCTAAGGAGGGGGGCGGCACCCTGGGTGGTAAGCTGTATTCGGACGCTCTGGATGCCCCGGGCACGGCGGCCGCCACCTATCTGGGCATGATGCGCAGCAACGTTGATACCCTGCTGCGGGGGTTAACCACCACCCCCTGATCCGCCGTTTTTTGATGGGGATTAACCAAAATCGTGCTACAATGCGGGGCATCTTAACAGGCTTTCCTCACCCATGCGTCGCATTCGACTCAATCTTATCCGTACCTTTTGGCCGCACCGCCCGACGGCCATCGTAACCGTCTATCTAACCCTGCTTTTTCTTGTAATCGGAGGTGTGATGTTCACCCGCAACCCATCTTTTGGTGTCAACAACAACCCGCAGCTTTATCGCCTGCTTAGTGCGGAGCCGGCCTGGTTGAACGTCAGCCGCCCCCTGATGGAGCAGGATTTGCGTGGCCGCGTCATTCTGTTGGATTTCTGGACTTTTTGCTGCATCAATTGCCAACATATCGTGCCAGACCTGCAACGGTTGGAGGCGGAGTTTGGGGATCGGCTGTTGGTCATCGGCGTGCATTCGGCCAAGTTTCGTAATGAGCAGGAATCGGCGGCGATTGGCAGCGCGATTGTGCGCTATGGCATTCATCATCCCGTGGTTAACGATGCCGCTTTTCGGGTTTGGCAGGGGTTGGGGGTGCATTCCTGGCCAACCTTGATGCTGTTTGATGGCAACGGCCGCCTGGTGAACGACTGGAGTGGGGAGGGGCATTACGCCGATGTCCAGAGCGCGATTACCCGCCTGCTCAGCAACACCGACGCGGCCACGTTGAACCGCCAACCGCTGCCCATCGCCCTGGAAAAAGATAAGCCGCAGCAGCGGGCGCAAGCGAAAGCGCTATCCTATCCTGCTAAGCTGGCCTATCTGCCCGATTGGCAGGGGCAACCCGCCCTGGTTATCAGCGACAGCGGCCACCACCGTATCCTGCTGACCAACTTGGACGGCCAAATTCTGACCAGCATTGGCAATGGCCAGGCCAATTTTGCTGACGGAGATTTTGCCAGTGCTGGCTTTAACCAGCCCCAGGGGGTGTTGGCACGGGGCGACAAAATCTATGTTGCCGACACCGCCAACCATCGGTTGCGCCTAATCGACCTTACCACCAAGCGGGTCAGCACCCTGGCCGGCACGGGGGAGCGTGGCAATATCCTGCGGCGCAGTGCCCCCGCCATCACCAATGGCCGCCTGACAACCCCGCTGGCCTCCCCCTGGGATTTGGCCTGGTACCCCAACGATCACAGCATTGCTATCGCTATGGCCGGCACCCATCAGCTGTGGATCTATGACACCTTGACGACAACCCTTAGTCCGTTGGCTGGCAATGGCCGTGAATCCATTGATGATGGCAGCTTTCCCTACAACAGCCTGTCGCAACCCAGTGGGTTAAGCGTGCATGGCGACACGCTGTACTTTGTGGATTCGGAAACCAGCAGTCTGCGTCAGCTGAAGAACGGCAAGGTCAGCACCCTGATTGGGGAGGGGTTGTTTGAATTCGGCCTGGTCGATGGCGATCGTGGGCGTGGCCGCCTGCAACATGCCTTGGGTTTGGTGGCCAGTGATACGGGGGTGTATATCGCCGACAGCTACAACCATGCCCTGCGTTTTTATGACTTTAAGACCGCACAGCTGACCACCCTGCTGGGCAATGGCAGCGCGGGGGATCAGTTGGGGGAGGCCAGCAATGCCAGGTTGAACGAACCCAACGGCGTGATCCTAATTCAAAACCAGCTGTGGATTACCGACACCAACAACCACGCGATTCGCCGCTTTGACCTGAGTGATCAACGCCTAACCGACTGGCCGGTGCACCTTGCCAGCGTGACGGGAGCGGATCAGCCGACAGAATCGGCTAACGCCGCCACCCCCATTGCCGATAGCACGCCCCTGCCTAACCGAATTGCGCAAGACTGGCCAAATGTGGCCGCGGGCAAGCCATTAAGCCTGACCCTGAAACTGCCCGCGGGTTGGCATTTGAACGCTGAGGCACCCAATTGGTTGCAGCTGGACGACCTGACCGCCAATCGGCGGATACAGGCGTTGGATCCCCTGCAACTGGCCAAACACCCCCTGACTTTGTTGGCGCTGACCGCCAACCATCGTTATCGCCTGAGTGGTAGTCTGTATTATTACCCCCAGGGGGATGCCACCACCTGCCTGTTGGCCAGCGTGCAGCAGGAATTGGTGCTAACCCCTTCGTCGGCCACCACGGCGGGCGGGCGTGCAGAAGGCATCCTGACCATCACTCTGCCGTAATACGGGGCGTCGAAATGGCCGTCATTTTCGCTTAGGAGTCTACACTCGCCCCTGCCGTCGTCATTTCCACCTCTCTGCTGTCATCCTACCCTTTATGGGTAGGTTCTTTGCCGCTTGTTTGACGGTTAGGGTTTGAGATTCTACCCACAGGGGGTAGAATGACATTGAGTGGTGGCGACATTGCGCCCATAGCCCCGTCGTGCCGTTATCATCCTAGCCCCGCCTTTTCCACCTCTCTGCTGTCATCTCCGCATTTTTTGAAAAGGGGGGCGGAGATCCACAGCCCTGCCGCCTCCCGCTATAATCTCGCCGCCGCATGGATCCCCCGCTTTCGTGGAGGATGACAGCCTGAGTGTGGATAGAACGAACCTATGCCTTAGAGATTTGTGGCTTAACCCCTATAACTTACCAAAAACCCTTAAAGCAAAGGTTCCTGCATGGGTAGGGCAGGGGCGGGCGTTGCCGTCTCATCCTCTGTTTCGGCCATGATGCGGGATACCGAAACGACGCGGTCGTTTTCCTCGAATTTGAACAGCGTTACCCCCTGGGTGCGGCGGCCAGCAATGCGGATACCGTTGACAGGGCAACGAATCATCTGACCCGCGTTGGTGACCAGGATGATTTCGTCATTGTCATGCACGGGGAAGCTGTCGATGACCTTACCCACCTTGGGCGTCACCTCCATCGTCAAAATACCGCTGCCGCCACGGCCAGTGGTGCGATAGGCATAGGCGCTGCTGCGTTTGCCAAAGCCACCCTCCGTCACCGTCAGGATAAACTGTTCCTGGTTTTGCAACTGTTGGGTCAGTTCATCACTGATGGTCATGCCGGTTTCTTCAGCCGCGTCGGCGCTGTCATCACTGTCGTCGCTGCCCAGTGCCCGTCGTTGCGCCGCCGACCAGCGTAGATAGGCATCCCGCTCCTCAGCGGTGGCGGGAACATGGGTCAGGGTGGTCATCGCCACCACCTCATCATTGTCGCCCAGCTTAATGCCGCGCACCCCGGTGGAGGCACGGCTTTGGAAAACCCGCACCTCATCAACGGCAAAGCGAATGCCCTTACCATCGCGCGTCACCAACAAAATATCCTGGCCATCGTGGCACAGCTGCACCGCGATCAACTTTTCACCCTCTTCCAGGCGCATGGCCAGCTTGCCATTGGATTTGATGTTGCGGAAATCCGACAGTTCATTGCGGCGCACCGTGCCGTGGCTGGTGCCGAACATCAGGAAGCTGCCGTCCAGGTCATTGGCCTTGGCGCGTGGCAGAGGCAGTACCGCCGCCACTTTTTCGTCTTTTTGCAGGGGTAACAGGTTGACCATCGCCTTACCGCGCGCTTGCGGGGTGGACAGCGGCAGTTTGTAAACCTTAAGCTCAAAGGCGCGACCGTTGTTGGTGAAGAACAGCACGGGATCATGGGTGTTGGCCACAAAGACCTCAATCACCGCATCCTCCTCCCGCGTGGTCATGCCCACCTTGCCCTTGCCGCCACGGCGTTGGGCGCGATAGCTATCCACGGGAACCCGCTTCACATAGCCGCTGTGGCTGATGGTCACCACCATATCCTCAGGGACAATCAAATCTTCTTCGTTTTGGCCAGCGCCATCGGCGTCAACAATTTCGGTGCGGCGGGGGGTAGCAAACTTGGTTTTGAACTCCACCAGCTCACCGCGCATCACCTCAATCCGACGGGAACGGCTGGCCAAAATTGCCAGAAAGTCTTGAATCTGCCGAACCAACTCCTCCAACTCGGCGCGAATTTTTTCCCGCTCTAGCCCCGTCAGGCGTTGCAGGCGCAGGTCAAGAATAGCCTTAGTTTGCGCGGCCGATAGGCGATAGGTGGTCTGCTCAGCGGGCAGGGTGGTTTCCACCAGGCGGATTAGTGGCATCACCGAATCGGCTGCCCAATCGCGGCTCATCAAAATTTCACGGGCTTCGGCTGGGTCGGCAGCATTGCGGATAACCCGAATCACTTCGTCCACATTGGCCACCGATACCGCCAGCCCGATCAACACATGCGCCCGCTCCCGCGCCTGCCGCAGGTCAAACACGGTGCGCTTGGTAATAACCTCTTCCCGAAAGTCCAGGAAGTGTTGCAACATTGCCTTAAGGCTTAGGGTTTTTGGCTGCCCACCGACCAGGGCAAGGGCGTTGACGCCAAAGCTGGTTTGCAGTGGGGTGTGTTTGTACAGCTGGTTCAACACGATTTCGGCAACCGCATCGCGTTTCAGCTCAACCACCACCCGCACACCCTGGCGGTCGGATTCATCGCGCACATCGCTAATCCCCTCCACCAGTTTTTCTTCGACCGCCTCAGCAATCCGCTCAATCATGCGGGATTTGTTAACCTGATAGGGAATTTCCGAAATGATAATGGCTTCGCGATCCTTGCGAATTTCCTCAATCGCTGTGCGCGACCGCATCAGCACGCTGCCCCGCCCGGTGGTGGCCGCATCGCGGCAACCCGCCCGACCCATAATCAGCGCGCCGGTTGGAAAATCGGGGCCGGGAACAATCTGCATCAAATCCTGAACCGTCAGCTCAGGATCCTCTAGCAAGGCTAAGCAGGCATCAATCACCTCACCCAAATTGTGGGGGGGGATGTTGGTGGCCATCCCAACCGCGATCCCGCCCGCGCCATTGACCAACAGGTTGGGAAAACGCGCCGGCAGAACGGTTGGCTCCTGCAACGATTCATCATAGTTGGGCTGAAACTTAACCGTTTCCTTATCAATGTCGGCCAACAACGCTTCTGCGGCAGTATCTAAGCGTGCCTCAGTGTACCGCATCGCGGCGGCCGCATCGCCATCCATGCTACCGAAATTGCCCTGCCCATCAATCAGCGGCAGTCGCATCGAGAAATCCTGCGCCATCCGCACCAACGCGTCATAGATCGCGCTGTCACCGTGCGGGTGGTACTTACCCATCACATCCCCGACGATCCGCGCCGATTTGCGGAACGGGCGGTTCCAGGTGTATCCCCCCTCCAACATTGCATACAGAATGCGGCGGTGCACGGGCTTAAGGCCGTCGCGCACATCGGGCAGGGCGCGTGACACAATCACGCTCATGGCATAGTCAAGATAGCTGCGCCGCATCTCCTCCACCAGGCTGGTGGATCGGATATCGGGGGTATAGGTCAAAATGTCGTCGGTCATACGGCTTTATACACCGTCAAAACCAACTTGGCTAGCACCAGCGTGGCTCCTTTTGCGTGTTTAGGAGGCGGGGGGATGCTACGCGGTTTCCGCTGTAAGAAATTTGGGCAGGCCACGGCGGAACAGGGTTTGGGTAAGTTCCGACTTGCTGTTGGCGGTCAGGGCGTACAGCGGTGTGTTGTTGGCCATTTGTTCGGGCTCACGAATCTTCTCAAAGCCAAAACGGCGCAGCAGCGCGGCGGATTGGGGAGTGTAGGCGGTTGTGAACACCTGCACAGGATATGTCAGTGCCGCCGTTTCCGCCCAATCATTCAGGGCGGCGGCCAGCAAAAAGCCAATCGGGTTCATCTTGGTGGGTTTGCGGTAGTCGGGATGAATAATCAGGCTACTTACCCGCCAGCGTTGGCATCCATCATTCGATAACACCTCGGCCAAAGATTTTGGCGTGAAGTCTTTATAGCCAGCTTGACCTGCCAAAAACGAATCCGCCCATGCATCCTCGGCTGGCCATAGGTGAAAGTTGCCGACCACGCGATCCCCCTCCCACAGCAGGTATATGGCATAGGGGTAACGCGCCCAGATATCCATCACATGCTCAATTGGCCAAGTATAATCCCCATATTCAGGCAGTTGCAAATCGATGTTGGCAATCAAATCATCCCGCCCACGCGCATGCCGAATGGTGAAGTCACCAAACTTTTGGCAATAGGGGGCGGGTGGGGTGCTGAATTGCATGGGATCTATCCTGCCAATTTGCGTAACACATAGGGCAGGATGCCGCCGTTAAGGAAATAGTCAATTTCTTCGGGCGTGTCGATTCTGGCCTTAACCTGCAAATGGCGGTTGCGGCCATTGGGGTAAGTAATGCTTAGGGTCAGTTCCATGCCCACGCGCAACCCGCTGGCCAGGCCAGTCAGGTCAAAGCTTTCCTCACCCGTCAGATCCAGATCATGACGGGTCAGGCCGTTCAGAAAGACCAGCGGCAACACCCCCATGCCAATCAGGTTGGATCGGTGGATGCGCTCAAAGCTTTCGGCCAACACCGCCTTAATTCCCAGCAGGCGGGTGCCCTTAGCCGCCCAGTCACGGCTGGATCCCGTGCCATACTCCTTACCCGCCACCACGATCAGCGGTACCCCCTCACCTTGATACCCCATGGCGACGTCGTAGATCGGCAACACCTCACCCGATTCGACATGGCGGGCAAAGCCGCCAACCTTATCGCCCAGCAGTTCGTTTTTGATCCGTTTGTTGGCAAAGGTGCCGCGCATCATAATCTCATGATTGCCGCGCCGCGCCCCGTAGGAGTTAAAGTCCAACTCCCGCACCTGATGTTGCGCCAAATAGCTGCCCGCGGGGCTGTTGGCACTGATGTTGCCGGCGGGGCTGATGTGGTCGGTGGTGATGCTGTCGCCAAAACTGGCCAACAGGCGTGCCCCCTTAATATCGTCAACGCTGGTGGCGGATTCGCGCGTCAACCCATCAAAATAGGGCGGGTTTTGCACATAGGTGCTGCCCGCATCCCATTCATAGGTGCGCCCCGTCGGTGCCTTGGTCGCCTGCCAATAGCTGTCGCCCAGAAAGACGTTGGCGTAGCGGCTTTTGAACATATCGGGGGTCAAAAAGGCGTGCACCGCATCACGAATTTCGGTCTGCGTCGGCCAAATATCGCGCAGGAAGACGGGGTTGCCCTTAGAGTCTGTCCCCAACGGATCGTTGGCCAAGTCGATGTTCATCCTGCCCGCAATCGCAAAGGCCACCACCAACATGGGGGATGCCAGGTAGTTGGATTTGATCAGCGGGTGAATGCGCGCCTCAAAATTGCGGTTGCCCGACAGCACGGCGGCCACGTTCAGGTCGGCCGCCCCAATCGCCTCCTCCACCGCTTCGGGCAGGGGGCCCGAATTGCCGATGCAGGTGGTGCAGCCATAGCCGACCAGGTAGAAACCCAACCCCTCCAGCTCTTTAATCAGTCCCGATTTTTGCAGATAGTCGGTGACCACCTGACTGCCCGGAGCCAGACTGGTTTTCACCCAAGGCTTGCTGGTCAATCCACGCTGGCGGGCTTTTTTGGCGACCAGCCCCGCCCCCAACAACACGTCGGGGTTGGATGTGTTGGTGCAGCTGGTAATCGCCGCCAGCACCACATGGCCGTGATCCAGCGTAAAATTGCTGTTGGCCACCGCAATCGGGGCAGGCTTAGCCCCCGCCTTGGCTGGCGCATCGGCCAGCGACTGCGCGAAGTTGGCGGGTACTTTACCCAGTAGCACGCGATCCTGCGGCCGTTTGGGGCCTGCCAAACAGGATTCTACCGTGCCCATGTCCAGGGCTAAGGTGTCGGTAAATTGTGGCTCAGGCGCGTTGGCATCAAACCACAGCCCCTGCGCCCGCGCATAGGCCTCAACCAACTTAATCTGATCGCTGTCCCGCCCGGTAAAGGCCAGGTAGTTTAAGGTTTCCTGATCAATCGGGAAAAAGCCGCAGGTGGCGCCATATTCGGGCGCCATGTTGCTGATGGTGGCGCGATCGGCCAGGCTGATGTTGTTCAAGCCCTCGCCATAAAATTCCACAAATTTGTTGACCACGCCCTTGGCGCGCAGCATTTGGGTGACGGTCAGCACCAGGTCGGTTGCCGTTGTCCCCTCACGCAGGCTGCCCGTCAGCTTAAAGCCAATCACCTCAGGCAACACCATGGTCAGCGGTTGCCCCAGCATCACCGCCTCAGCCTCAATCCCACCAACGCCCCAGCCCAGCACGCTAAGGCCGTTGACCATGGTGGTGTGGCTGTCGGTACCCACCAGCGTGTCGGGATAGACCACGGGATCGCCATCGCCGTTATGATCGCCAACCCACACCACCTTAGCCAGATATTCCAGATTGACCTGGTGGCAGATGCCCGTGCCAGGCGGCACCACGCGGAAATTGCGAAAGGCCTGCTGCCCCCAACGTAGGAAACGATAGCGTTCGGCGTTGCGATCAAACTCCAGCTTCACATTGTCGCCAAAGGCCTGCGCGTTGCCAAAGTGATCCACCATCACCGAATGGTCAATCACCAGATCCACAGGCTTCAGCGGGTTAATCTTTTCGGGATCCCCGCCCAGCTTGACCATCGCATCGCGCATCGCGGCCAGATCGACCACCGCTGGCACGCCCGTAAAATCCTGCATCAACACGCGGGCGGGGCTAAAGGCAATATCCTGCTCCGACTTGCCACCATCCTGTAACCATTTTTTGATGGCCAACACCTGCACCGCGGTGACCGTGCGGCCATCTTGATAACGCAACAGGTTTTCCAATACGACTTTCAGCGATTTGGGCAGGCGGCTAAGGTCACCAACCCCCTGTTCAGACGCGGCATCCAGGCTGTGATAGCGATAGTTTTTGCCGCCAACATTCAGGGGGCGAAGGGTATCAAATTGGGTCATGGCAGCCTCAAAAGGGGATGTGTGGTACAGGAAAACCGTCATCCAGAATGGGATAACAGCAAAAACTTGGTCGAATCATAGCAGCTTTGCCAGGATTTGGCATCCCAGAATTTGGATTGTGTATAGGTTCAGTACATATGAGACTGGAGGAGTGCTGGGAAGGAAGAATGAATATAGTGGAGAGGGGTGGCGCCGCGCAAGGAAGAATGGGGGCGGAAGGTG
>JBILMH010000061.1:0-4124 GCA_044375625.1 Alphaproteobacteria bacterium | reverse complement strand
GCCCATGCTATTTTTTGCTTGCTAAATTTTCTGGGTTTTGCCAAAACACCGCTACGGCATCTGTATCCAGGGGATGTTGTTTTGTGAATGATGGGGCCATAGCTCAGCTGGGAGAGCGCTTGCATGGCATGCAAGAGGTCGGCGGTTCGATCCCGCCTGGCTCCACCAACCTGTTTCGAAAAGATTCCGATACCGCCCGCCCTGGGTGTTGTTATCGCCTAAACAATAGATTGCCTTGCTGAAGTGTGTTGAAAGTGGTACACTAAAGCCTGCAATCTTAGGACTAACAGCATGGGGACTAACAGCATGGCAACCGAAAACCCCCGAATTCAGGTGATGATTGATGCAGAAACCAATAGTCTGCTCACCAATTTTGCTGCCCAACAGAATCGTTCTATCTCTGCAACGGCAGCAGAGTTGATTCGAGAAGCGCTTGAGCTGCATGAAGATATCTTGTTGTCAAAATATGCGGATGATCGTTTTGCCAGGACTACAGAATGGGTTGGCCACGACGACGCATGGAAATAATGCATGTGGCGCATACAATATGCAGAATCGGTCGTTCGAGGAGATATTCCAAGACTTGATCCCGCGGCCAAACAACGCATCAAAAAAGCTATTGAAATTAAGCTAGGCAGTGATCCACAGCGCTTTGGCAAACCCCTGCGTCACAGCTTGCATCATTTGCGCAGCCTGCGTGTGGGTGACTATCGCGTTCTTTATCATCTTGATCCTGGTGCTCTGATGGTGTCGATCGTATCCATTGGCCACCGTCGTGAAATCTATGAGGATTAATCCAAAGCGGTCACTGCAAATTCAGTTGACAAACCAGGGTGAAGCAAGCGAGTAATTGGCTGGGCAATCGCCTGCAAAAATAGCCGTAAATTAATCCCCCATCATAGTAAGGATAAGTGCTGTGACTGCTGATCATAATTTAAGCGTTCACGATTATTTTCTAAACGGCGCGCGCAAGCAGAAATTGTTAAAAAGATTTGTTTTGCTGTTAATGATCTGGCTGTTGGTTGGTGGGCAAACCGCTGCCCTGGCCTGTACAGGGATTTCGTTAAAAGCCCGTGATGGCAGTGTGATTGCGGCCAGAACAGTTGAATGGGCGCTTAGCGATGCATCGCATGATCGGCTGGCCATTTTCCCCCGTGACCATGAATTTACGGGCCAGACACCTGATGGCAAAAACGGTATGCGGTGGCGAGGAAAAAATGGTTTTGTGTCGTTGATGGCCTATGGCCAGCCCTATGGCCCCGATGGAATGAATGAACAGGGTTTGTATGTGGGCATGTACTACTTCCCTGATTTTGCTAGTTTTGCCGCCTATGATCCTGCCCAAAGCGATAAATCGCTTAGCGTTGGGGATTTTATGCAATGGATGTTGTCGTCCTTTAGCACAGTTAAGGAAGTTCGCGAAAACATTGCCAATGTTCGGGTGGTCAATGTGCAAGACCCCCGCTTTGGCGGCGCGCCGTTACCCTTTCACTGGAAAATTGCCGATCCCAGTGGCGAGGCTATCATTATCGAAATTGTTGATCAGGGTACGGTAAAAATTTACGATGCCTTTTTGGGGGTAGTCGCCAATTCACCCCAATATGATTGGCATTTAACCAACCTTAGAAACTATATTGGCTTGTCGCCGGCTCCGCAAAAGCCAATTTCGGTGGATAAGCTTAAGCTTTCTCCATTGGGGGGAGGATCTGGACTGATTGGTCTGCCAGGTGACTTTACACCGCCATCACGCTTTGTGCGTGCCGCTGCCTTTACGGCATCCGTGCGCCCTCTGCCAACGGCGGAAGATGCTGTGTTTGAGGCGTTTCGACTGCTGGACAATTTTAATATCCCTGTGGGGGCGACCGCCGCGCCCAATCAAATTGCCCAGGATATCGAAAGCGCTACGCAAATTACCACCGCTTCCGATTTAAAAAATAGGGTGCTGTATTTTCATACCATGTCGGATCGACAGATTCGCCGCCTTGATCTGAAGGCCATTGATTTCAGCGCTAAGGATTTGCGGATTATCTATGAAGGGGCGGGCAGAAAGCAATCGATTCGGGACATTACTCCGCTTCCATAAGATTGACAGACCGTCTCCGCCATTTTTTTGAGAGGGGTGGGCGAGGGTTTTGAGAAGGATTGCAAATTCAGTTGACAAACCAGGGTGAAGCAAGCGAGTAATGGGCTGGGCAATCGTCCGCAAAAATAACCATTAGATTAATCCCCCCATCATATTAAGGATAAGTGCTGTGACTGCTGATCGTACTTTAGGCGTTCAAGACCATTTTCTGAACTGCGCGCGCAAGCAAAAAGTGCCTTTGACCGTTTATTTGGTTAACGGTGTTAAGCTGCAGGGCTTTGTCATGTCTTTCGACAATTTTTGCGTCCTGCTGCGCCGTGATCGTCAGCTGCAAATGATCTACAAACACGCCATCTCAACCATGATGCCTGAGGCGCCAATTCAGTTGGTTGAACCCAGTACCGAAGCCAGTAATGAACAGCTGGATGTGTCCGAGACCGAAGCCGTTTTGGCTTAAAAAATCGGTGTAATGAATGTGGTAGCTGATCATCAAGAGCTGGTTGGTATCGTTAAACCTTATATAAAAAGGCAGCGCGATAAGGCTCATTGGCCAGATGATCAGCAAGTTGAGGATGATTTGGCTGAGGCGCAGGCCTTGGCGGTTGCGTTAAAGCTTCATCCCGCCTTTACCATGCGCATCAACCTTAGTCAGCCACGGCCGGCTACCCTGATGGGATCTGGACAGATTGAGCAGCTTAAGGAGATGTTGCATCAGCATGGGGCGCCCCTGTTGTATGTCGATCATCCCCTGACCCCGATTCAGCAACGCAACCTGGAAAAAGCCCTGGACGCTAAGGTTATTGACCGACATGGCCTGATTCTTGAGATATTTGCCGATCGCGCCGCCACCCATGAAGGGCGGTTGCAGGTGGAGTTGGCGCAACAAACTTATCTACGCAGCCGCCTGGTTCGCAGCTGGACGCACCTGGAACGGCAACGCGGTGGGGTGGGCTTTATGGCGGGGCCGGGGGAGTCGCAGTTGGAGATCGACCGCCGCCTGATTGCCAATCGCATCAAAAAAATTAAGGCGGATCTGGCTAAGGTGGTGGCGGGGCGCACCCTGCAACGCCGTGGTCGCCAGCAAAGTTCGATGCCCCTGATCGCGCTGGTCGGCTATACCAACAGCGGGAAATCGACGCTGTTTAACCGCCTGACCAAGTCGCAGGCTTTTGCCCATGATATGGTGTTTGCCACCCTGGATCCGACCATCCGCCGCGTCCATCTGCCCGCTACTGCAAAGCAAAAAGACAACAATGGCCGTGGCAGTGGCAATGGTAGTGGCGGCGACGATGGCGCAACCATCCTGCTAAGCGATACCGTCGGCTTTATCCGCGATATCCCAACCCAGTTAATCGCCGCCTTTCAGGCCACGTTGGAGGAGGTGGTGCATGCCGATCTATTGCTGCATGTCTATGATGTTAGCAGCGCTGAGGCACCGCGCCGCGTTGAAACGGTTAATCAAACCCTGGCCAATCTGTTTGGGCAGCGCGATTTGCCGATGCCGCCCGTATGGATGATTGCCAACAAATTGGATCGGGTGGAACCAGGGGCAGAGCTGTTTGCCCCGCCAGGCCAACACCCCATGCTGCTGTCGGCCTTAACAGGGCAGGGGTGCGACAAGTTGCTTGAGGAGCTGTTGCGCTGGCTAAAGTCCCATCGCCTGGTTCATGAAAAACTGCTTTAGCGGCGGCAGACGGTTCACCAGGTTAAGCCCTAAACCGCGCCCTACCCGTATCGGCCACAGGTTGGTTTCAAACAACGCGTTTAATTGGTGGGTGGCCGTAATCATGCGGGCGGCGTGACGGCTTTGTTGTTTATCGGCGGCTGACAGGGTTGGCTGATCCCACCAGGCCATGCCCAGTTGCCGCGCCGTCACCAATTCCTGCCGCAGAATGTTCAGCCCGCGCACCGCCAAATTAAACCCCTGGCCAGCAATGGGGTGAATTCCATGGGCGGCATCGCCCAACAAAAAGGCGCGGGGGGCATGCAGGCGGTTGGCGCGCACCAAATTCAACGGATAGGCCTGCACCGCGCTGGCCAA
>JBILMH010000039.1:0-15573 GCA_044375625.1 Alphaproteobacteria bacterium | reverse complement strand
TTTGACCATTGGCGCCGATGTGATGGCGGCGGTGCGCCCCTATTCCGACCTGCCCTTTGATGTGCATCTGATGATTGCCCCCGTCGATGCCTTTATCCCGCTGTTCGCCAAGGCTGGTGCCGACCGCCTGACCATTCATCCAGAGGCTGGCCCCCATCTGCATCGCAGCCTGCAACTGATTCGCGCGGCGGGGTGCAAGGTGGGCGTCGCCCTTAACCCCGCTACCCCGCTGGAGGTTTTGCAGCCGGTGTTGGGCGATATTGACCAGGTGTTGATGATGACCGTTAACCCTGGCTTTGGTGGTCAGCAGTTCATTCCGCAGGGGTTGGCGCGGGTGGCGGCGGTTAAGGCAATGATTCTTGAGGCGGGTCGGCAGGTTGGCGGCGATGAGGGGCAAATTGAGTTGGTCGTCGATGGTGGGGTCAACCCCGTGACCGCGGGGCAGCTGTGGGCGGCGGGTGCCAGCGTTTTGGTGGCGGGTACGGCAGTTTTTGGTGGCACTGATGGTGATTATGCCGCTAAAATCCAACGACTGAAAAATGCACCACTTCATGAACAGGACTAAACAATCTTGAGGATGATCTTGCCCCATGCGATGCGCGATATGATGGATGGATGGCAAAAACTGTCGGAGTGGTTGCGCGCCCTAAGCCTGGATGAAGTTTTTCAGGCCAATCGCGGCGGTAAACAGGCGCGGCATCGGTCGGGGCGATCCCCCCTAATCAGCCTGTATCATCAGCCGTCAGACCCGTGGAGTGGGCGGTCAGATCTGGGAAATCGCCTTATCACGGTAATCAGCGAAAGCGATGCGGCCAGCTTTTTTGCGCTGGGCGGGCGGGTTAGCAGCGATGCCGAACTGGCGGGATTGATTGGCGATTGGTCGCCGCACAGCTTTGTTTGGTTGCGCCATTTGCACGCCATGGGCGGCGATCCCGCCCGCGCCTATGTGCGGATGCTGCTGCAAAGCTGGCTGAACAATCGCCCCTATTTGTCCAAGGCTCAGCTGGCCGAAATTGACGATCTGGCCATTAAAGGCCAGCGGGTCAGCCAATGGCTTAGCCACTTTAGCTTCTACGGAGCCAGCTCCGACAGTCATTTTCAGCAGATGGTCTGCCGCGCCCTGCTGCGGGAGGTGGGGCAGCTGAAACGCCGTTGGTTGCAGGGCACCACGGTGGAGGCGCGAATGACCGCGCTGAAGGGTGTCATCTTTGGGGTTTTGGCGTTGGAGGAGGATGACAGCGATCTGAACTTCTACCTCAAAGCCATGGAGGATCAGCTGTTCCACAGTGTGTTCCAGGATGCCCCCCGTGGCCGCACCAATGCCAGCGGCTATGTCAGCATGTTGCGCGATTTGTTAGAGATTCGTAGCCTATTGTGCGCGGTTGGCCATTCGGTGCCGATGATTATTCAACAAAGCATCGAACGGCTGGCCAGCTTGGTTCGCCTGTTCCTGATGCCCGATGGCAAGCTGGCTTTGGTCAACGGCAGTGTTGAGGAATCCGCCAGTGAGTTGGAGCAGTTGTTGCAGCTGGCCACTGGTCGCGCCTATGGCCTGACCCCGCAACAGTTTCGTGGCTATTACCGCATGGCCGCTGGCCGCACCACCCTGTTGGTCGATGCCGCCCCGCGCATGAGCCAGGATGGCGGCCACGCTGGGCTGTTGAGCTTTGAAATGGCGGTGGGTAGGGAGCGGTTGTTGGTCAATTGCGGCACCTATTGTGGTCCCGATGCGGCCTGGTACCGTGGCTTAAGGGCGACGGCGGCGCACAGCACGGTTGGCCTGCCCGCCAGTGATGCCTATGATTTCGCCCCCAGCCCACGTCGGGTGGCCAGCATCCCTTTGCAACCGTCCGCGGAAAAGAATGAGCAGGGCAACCATCAACTGCTGGAAATGGCGCATGATGGTTATTTGGTCAGCCATGGCGTGCGGATTCAACGCCGCCTGTATCTGGCGCGTGATGGCGATGATGTGCGCGGCGAAGATATTGTCAGCGGCCCCGCCAACACCATGGTGGAAATTCGTTTCCACCTGCACCCGCAGGTGGATGCCGGCCTGTCGCAAAAGGGCGATCAAGTCATTCTGAAACTGCCATCGGGTGGGATGTGGAAATTCCGCGCCGATCTCAGCGGTGGGCGGGGTGAATTGGAATTGACCGAAAGCATCTATGCGCCGCAACGGTTGGTCATCAAACGCACGCAACAAATCCTGCTGAGCCTGCCTCTAGACGAGGATGGTAAGGTGCGCGTGCAGTGGGGCATTCGCCGCCCGCTTAGCTAAAACATGCTTTAGCGATTGGTGAGGCAGGCAATTAGAACTTCTGATTCGCTTCAAACATCAGGCGCGGATAGCGGGGTGGGCCATACAGGGGATCCCCAATCCCCCGAATCAGGGGAAAGGCCATCGTCATGCTGCCCGAAAAGCCCTCATCATTGCTTAGCGCTAAACCCAGGCCTGTTGAGGCTGCCAGCGGATTTTGCCCATCACGATCCTTATTCCACAGCTTGCCCATATCGTAAAACACAAAGGGGTCGGGGCTAAAGCCGCGCAGCGGTGAAAATCCGCGATACCGAAGTTCGACGCCGCCAACGATACCATGATCCCCAGTTATTTCGGATGGATCATAGGCACGCCCTAGCTGAGATCCTCCATAGCCAAATTCTTCGGAAACCAACAGCGGGTCAGATGCCCATTGCCCGGCCAATTGGTTGGTCAGCAGGTATTGATCGTCAATCACCTGTTGGCGTTTATAGGAAAATTCCGCCTTGCTAAAGGCGGGGTTGGCCTGTGTCCCCCGCGAAAGATTGCGATCCCCTTGGCGGCTGCCTTCCATAATGGAAAGCCCCTGGCTTAATTTTGTGGTGACCTCATGTTGGCCATTCCAACGATCTAGAGTGTTATAACTGATACTACCACGCAGGGCGCGCGCCTTATCCCGCACCAAAGGAGAGCTGTGGCCATAAAGATCGCTGTCGGTTGCTTTGCTGTCGATCCCCATGCCAAAGTCTAAATTTTCTGTGCGTTGGCGGATGTATTTATACGATAATTCCGCGCCCAAATCTTTTGAGGTGCTGCGAATGTCAAAGTCGTTTAATCCTGCCCCTGGCTGTGCCCCGGTATAGCCCGCCCGCAGCCCCAACACCCATCGCGGCGAAAGAACAATCGAATGCCCAACCGATCCAAACCTTAACTCTTCACTAGGTACGGTGGACAACAACGATACAAAGCTTTGTTGTAGGGGTAAAAAACTGTCCTCAAAGGTCACATTGGCCTGCAGCGGCCCCAAAAACCGCGAACCATTGTTGGAAAAACGCAATTCGCCTTTGCCGTCTTTTTTCGTGGGTGTCAGTACCAAAACCGTCGCGCCAGAATAGATATCGGCATCCGTAGACGGCTTAATCAACGCCCGAAACGACACCCCGGGCAAATCATTAAGGCGCAACAGATAGGATTCGACAACCTCAGCATTTAGAGGGCGCACCGCTTTTAGTTCTTCAATCAACTTTTGCACCACCGATGATTTGGCAACGCTGCTAACGGATTCTTTTGCCGATCCTCCCTCCCACTCAACCGTCTCAATGTAACCTTCCACCACTTGTATCGTGATGATGCCTTCCTCAACTTTTTGCGCGGGGACATAGGCGCGTGATAAGAAATAGCCAGCGTTGCGATATTTCTCCGTAATGCGATTGGCCAGCTCCCACACCAGATCCAGGGATACTTTTTGGCCAATAGAGGCTTCATACAGTTGGGCGATTTCCTGTTGCGGGAAAACGGTAACGCCATCCACCTGCACGGCTTTAAGCTGAAAGGATATTTTGTTGACTCCCTCAGGCACCGGCAACGTCCCCAACTCTGTTTTGGTTGGCTTTTTGGGAACAAGAGTGGGCAATGATTTTTCAGGCAGGGGTTGTACGCGGTTAATATCCGCCCCCCCAGGAATAGTCGGAACCTGGCCAAAGGCGGGGGGCGCCCCCCCCATTGCCAGCAAGCCCATCAGCAGAAGAATCGGGACACATGGTCGCAAAACTTCGCCCAGCTTGCAACGCATGGTCGCAAAGCTTAAGGGCAAAAGGTTGAACAAGGCTGCTTGTATCATGTTGGGATAGTTACAGGTGGGCAATCAGGGGGAATGATATCGGTTGACGTTTTCCTAATGGCTTCCAAACCACCGCGCAATCTTAGAAAATTATTTCAGCAATAACAATCACAATCATGATAGGGTGTGTTTCGCAGGATTTTTTATAAAATACTTTCAAGGGGATAGAATTCTGGCCTGCAAATTGGCATGGCTTTTGCAAAATCAATTCCATCAGCCTAAGGCTCAGTTAAGGGCAATGGTTGAGAAAAAGAATCAGAACAGAGATTCTTTTTATAACATCGCAAGCAGCAATAGGAGTTTTCCATGGGCATCAGTTTACTTTTTAACCAAGCGTCCAGTATCGCCCAGCGGAACTTGAGCGACACCCAATTGGATGTTAGCAGTTCGATGAACAAGCTTTCCTCTGGCAAACGCGTGGTGGTAGCCAAGGATGATGCGGCCGCCATGGCTATCGGCGGCAGACTGAATCTGCAATCACGCGCCCTGCAAAAGATTATTACCAATATTACCCAGGCCACCTCTACGGTGCAAATTGCTGAGGGTGCGATGGTTAGAGTTAATAGCATGCTAGAGCGGATGAACGAATTGGCGGTGCAGGCTGGCGCAGGCAACCTGTCGAATACGGAGCGCGGCTTTTTAAATGTTGAATATCAGCAAATGAAACAAGAGATTAACCGTATCACCGCTAGCACCAAATTTAACAACAACGTGCTAACCGATGGCAAATATGTCCAGACCAGCAACGCGGGCTATTTCCCCTCCAACTCTGGCTTTGTCGATATGGCCTTTGGCAATATTCCGTTGGCTGCCGCTGGAGCTAACACCGCCAGCGTCAATTATTCTGGTAATGGTAGCAGTGGCAATTTTTACTTTACCCATAATGGCATGAGCCTGTCGGGGGCGATTGACCCATCCCTGCTGGGGATTGGTACCCAGATGTTTAATGGCACCTCAGTAAAATTGACCGGCCTGGGTTATAACAATCCTGCGGGACTGAATGCCCAACCAGCCTATGTTATCATCAACTTGGATACCAGGTTTAACGCCAGCCAGACACTGAACGCGGCGGGGGCCGGTACTGTTGGCCTATCGGGCAGCAACCAAACGCCGCTGAATTTCCGGGTCGGGGCGTCGGGGGTATCGGTGGACACCATCACCACCAATTTTGGTGGGGTTAATACCAGCGCCCTTGGTCTTGATAACTCTGACATTAGCACCGCGGATGGGGCACAGGCGGGGGCACAGGCCACCACCAATGCTGTCGAAGTCTTGTTGGCCGCCCGCGCCTATGTGGGGGCGCAAAGCAGCCGCCTGGATATGGCCAACCAGAATCAGCAGGTCATTATCGAGAATGTGAACGCCTCGCTTAGCGCCTATCGTGACGTTGATGTGGCGATGGAGCTGTCCAAATTGGCTGGCCTACAGATTCTGCAAACCTCGGGCATTGCCATGCTTAGCCAGGCCAACCAACAGCCAGAAAAACTGATGAAATTGTTCCAATAACCGATAATTTAACCGCAACAATGGCCAACAGAATGGCCAACCCACCCAGGGGTTGCACCCGATTAAAGTGGCGCAGGCAGGTAGCCGGCTCCGTCAACCTAAGGCGGATCGTCTCAATCGCTAAACAAGCAATGCTGAGAAGCCCCAGGATTAACAGCAGCCAGCGATTCTCATTCCGCTGCCCATCCAACGCGACGATCGCCACCAGCCAGCTTAATGCCATCAGCCCATAGCAAAGCTGGATAAACGGCTTAACCCAATCCCCCAACAGCCGTGCCGCCGAATGCAGCCCCAGCCGTTGATCATCCGCTAGATCGCAACAGGCGTAGATGGTGTCATAGGCCAGCGTCCAGCATAGCGCCATCAGATACAGGCGCCAACAACTGACCGAAATCTGCCCCTCAACCTCCGCGCCCGCCATCAACACCCCCAGGTTAAACACCACCGCCAGCCAGGCTTGGGGCAGGGGGAGCCAGCGTTTGGCCAACGGGTACAACCCGATTAGCGGCACCGCCAGCAGCCCTATCAGGATACTTAAATGGGACAGTTGCAGCAGCAGCCCAAGCCCCGCAATCATCAGCAGGGCTAGCAGCCCACAGGCTTGACGCACCCGAATCTGACCAGCGGCCAGGGGGCGATCCTTAGTGCGCGCAACCTGGGCATCAAAGCGGCGGTCGAGCAGATCGTTGATTAGGCAACCCGCGCTGCGGGTTATCACCGCCCCTAGGCAAAAAATGCCGATAAGCCGCAGGCTGGGCACGGCTGGTGATAGCAACATCAGCGCCCACAGCGGGGGAAGCAGCAACAGCCAGATTCCCGCGGGTCGATGCAGCCGCAACAGATGTAGCCAAATTTTAACGTCCCGCATGATGCAACGCATAAAGCAGCCAAAGGGTGGCACCCAGCATGGCGATAGTGGCAGCGGCCACCATCAGGGTTAGCGGTTTGCCCTCAGACAGAAGGGCGGCGGCCACCATGGTTATCAGCCCACTGCAAATTAACCCTGTACCCGCCCAACTGGCACCAATCAGCCGATAAGCCCAACTGACCAACAGAGTGTTGGTATAGATAAACAACAGAATTAAAACGACCTGATGCAACCATGGTGGGGCAAAGCTGTAATAGCGGCCAAGCAAGCCAGGCAGCAGTTGGCGGTTGCTGAACATCACGCCTGCATAGAACAACAGGTTGGCCGCGATAACCAACAGCAGGGAAAACAGTTTCAAACCAAGGGACATTGGAAAAAATTTGCGTAAGATGAGGAAGTCGTCATCATAAACACTTCTGGGGCAGATTCCACCATCAGATAACCACCTGTTATGAAGCACTTATTATGAAGCCGTCTGCAAAATCTTCCACGCCTGTATCCTCATCCCCGCTGCCTGATTGGCAACAGCTGGATCGTCAGCATGTGTGGCATCCCTTGACGCTGGCGCAGTTGGAGCCCGAACTGTTGGCCATCAGCCGTGCCAAAGGGGGGTGGTTGTATCGCCCCGATGGCGGCGGCCTGCTGGACATGATTTCCTCCTGGTGGGTCAATGTGCATGGCCACGGCCACCCCGCGCTGGTGCGGGCAATCGCGGCGCAGGCCAAGCAGCTGGATCATGTGCTGTTTGGCGGGGTGATGCATCCGGCGGCGGCGGAACTGGCGGGCGCGTTGCATCGCCATTTACCCCCCAGCCTCAGCCGCTTTTTCTTTAGCGAAAGTGGCGCGGTGGCGGTGGAAATCGCCCTGAAACAAGCCTTTCAATATTGGCGCAATTTGGGGCAGTCGCAACGGCGACGCTTTGTGGCGTTTGATGAGGCCTATCACGGCGAAACCTTTGGTACCATGTCGGTCAGTGGGCAGCTAAGTTACAGCCAGAATTTTCAGGATTTGCTGTTTGCGGTGGATCGACTGCCCTTTCCCGCCACCTGGATCGGCGATGAGGCGCTGGAGGTGAAGGAGGCAGCGGCGCTGGCGGCGGCCGATCGCCTGCTGGCGGAACATGGGGATACCCTGGCCGCACTGATTATCGAGCCGTTGGTGCAGGGGGCTGCGGGCATGCGGATGTGTCGCCCCGCCTTTTTGAACCAGCTGTTGGCCAAATTTCGGGCGGCGGGGGTGTTGATTATTTTTGATGAGGTGATGGTCGGGTTTGGCCGCACCGGCACCCTATTCGCGCTGGAACAGTTGGCGGAAGTTCCCGATATTCTTTGTTTGTCTAAGGGGCTTAGCGGGGGGATTCTGCCGCTGGGTCTTACGGTGACCAGTGAGGCGATGTTCGCGGTGTTTGATGCCGACAATTGGGACAGGGGATTTGCCCACAGCAGCAGTTTTGGCGGCAACCCGATTGCCTGCGCCGCCGCCATCGCCAGTTTGCAACTGTTTGCCCAGCCTAAGCCCTGGGCAGCGATGAATCGATTGCAAGCCTGGTATCAAGGCGTCATTGCGGATTTTCAATCCCATCCATCCTTGGGTCGTTGGCGGCAGTGTGGCAATATATTGGCGGTCGATTTTACCGACGTCACCACCGATTATGGCAGCGCGTTTAGCGTTAATTTGCGGCGGCAGGCGGCCAACCACGGCTTATTGCTGCGCCCTTTGGGCAACAGTTTGTACCTGATGCCGCCCTATTGCCTTAGCGCGTCGGATCTCAAAATCGCCAAAAGCAACTTGCATCAATTGATTGCAACTGTTTTATCATGATTTGATGTTAGAATGCTAAAATGCAATCTTATCTTGCTCCAAACCACGGCGGTAAATTCATGGCAAAACAATCCCATCAAATGACCAAAGCCTTTTTCCCTAAGGCAAGTTTGCAGGCGGGTTTTGCCGTCAGCATCGTTTTTTTGGCCTTGGCGCTGATCGCCGTGACCCTGGCCGCGATTTCCCTTATGGGCGGTGCCAGTCAAAGCAACAGTATTGATACCGAAAATCGATTGGTGGCCAATCAATTAATTCGTACCGCGGGGGATGGGCAACGCGCCTTTCTGACCATGATGAATCAAAATGGGTTGCAGGCGGATCAGATTTTTGCGTATCGCCGCATGGCGGATGGATCCACTGATGGGGTAAGCAGCCCATCCTCAAGCTATGGCCAGTTGTACAATCGCAAGGAAAATTTGTTTGGCCCCAGTGGTACGTGGGCGCTTCCTAAGGCCGTTGTGAATGCTTATACCAGCCCGTCAGCATGCGATCCTAGCGAGTTTGAGCAAGAAGGAAACGACGGTGCCGCCACCTGCATGCTGCACTTCACCCGGGTATGGACAAGCAATTATGGTGCGGGCGCTCAGGGGGTAACTGCGCCAACGGGAACCGATAGCGCGCCCCGTTCGGCAACCTATATCGTTTACACCACGCCCATTGCGCCGGCGGTAGGGTTTCAGATTAACAATTTGTTGTGGGGCGCACCGCTGACCACGGCATTTGATACTGCGGCAACTGTAAGCAGCCTGCAAAAACTGGTTCCCCCCGTTACAGCGGGCGGGCAAACCGTGCTGCAGGGGGTTACCACCACCGGTTCTGCCGCCTCTTCTTCCAGTATTGCCACCGCACAATTGCCCGAGGTTTCTGGGGCGGTTCGGCCAGAGGGTATGTTGATTAGGGGCAGCAATCTGGTTTACTTCAAAACCATCTATAGTTTTTAGCGGCTGTTTTTCAGACTTCTTGCTTTCGGTTGCGGCGGTGACGGTGGCTTGATAGGCTGTATCCATCATGATTCTGTTTATTCTTTCCTTGTTGTTGACTGGCTATCTGCTGGGGTCGATTCCCGTTGGCTATTTGCTGGCCAAATGGGTCGGCGTTGGTGATTTGCGTGCCAGCGGTTCGGGCAGTACGGGGGCAACCAACGTGGTGCGCCACGCGGGCTGGCGTTTAGGCCTGCTGACCGTTGTGCTGGATGGGGCAAAGGGGGCATTGGCGGCCTGGCTGCCGTTCATGATAGCCCAGTTGCTGAGTCGGCAATGGCTGTTCAATGGTTACCATATAGAGACTGAGAAGATTGTTTCTCGCTTCTCATCATTTAGCGATTACATCGCTGCTATGGCGCTGTCTTACGGCTGTTGGGCGGCTCTGGCCGCCATCATCGGCCATATTTTCCCTGTTTGGCTGCGGTTTAAGGGCGGTAAGGGGGTGGCCACTTATCTGGGAACCTTATTGGTGTTGGCACCATGGTTAGGCCTGGCCGCAATGGCAATTTGGCTGGCGGTAGCGCTTATCTTCCGCCTATCCTCCCTCGCCTCCATCCTGGCGGTTTGCGCCCTGCCAATCGTGGCGTATCAAATGGATGATAATACGGGGCGGTTGCCCTATCTGTTGCTGGCCGCCTTGCTGCTGCTGTTCACCCACCGCGCCAACATTGGTCGGCTGGTCAGGGGGCAGGAGTCGCGCATCACCCTAAGTCGCAAAAACGCCAGCTAAGCGGCTTTACGCCCCGAACATATGATCCATGGCAAAGGCGGTATCGCCCGCCATCAGGCCGTGATAGCCAAACAAACGGCAAGTGGTGTCGCGGACGATGATATAGCCATTGGCGCCCGCCGCCTGCCTCTCCGCCATGCTAAATTGCTCATCATAATACCACAGCCGTGATCCGTTGCAGGGAATGGTAAGGGTGGCGGTGGCGACCTGTTGCCCATGACCATCGTGCAACAACAACTGGGTATCGGATTGCGGCAGCCAGGGGCGTGAGGTCGGGTAAATCAGGTGGCAGAACAGGCGTATCCCGCCCCCCATGCCCGCTGTCTGCACCGAATCGGCCGCCGCCTCAACATGGCCAGCCTGGCCAAGGCGAAGATACAAACGGGTGCTAAGCCCTGGCGGTGCCCCCCGATAGGAAAAGGGTTGCCCCTTATAGGTGGCGGCCATGTTAAACATATGGGCACCAAAGCTGGTATCCGCCTGGTGCCCACTGCTGCGTTGGCGATAGCGGGCAATGGCGTGCAGCCAGCCATCGGCATGCGCGGCACCCGCATCCTGGTCGTCATCACCGTCAAAATCATAAATCAGCTCAGCATGGCCATAGTCATTGGCCAGGGATAATCCCGCCTCCTCCAGCCATTGATTGATCGGCAGCAAAACGGTTTGGTCGCGGCCAATCCGCCCCAATCGCCGCTGCAACACCAGTTGGCCTGTCGCATCATAGATTAGCGCGATTAAGCGCAATTCTTGTTGGCAGGTGGCCATCGGCGTAGGCAACAGCACGGTTTCAAAGCTGGCCTGGGGCATAATCGGTAAGGCCAGGATAAAGCCCTTGCCAAACTCCGATGCCCATTTGGCTAGGGCAGGATCAGGCTTAAGATCGGTACGTTCCACATTGATATGGCACAGATGGCTTCGCCCGCCTGATTGGGGCGACTGAATAATCTCATAGCGGGGGCGCACCACAAAACGTCCCGCCTGCAACTCCAATTGATCCGCCTGGTCGGGCGCGGGGATCAGGTCGTTGACGATCAGGGCGGCGGTGCCAAAGGGGGGAATCGGATGATCGAATACAAAGCGATCCTGCGGCGTATGGTTGCGTCCCATGCGGTTCAAGGCAATTTCCCCCGCGGGGATCGTGACGGGATGGCTGTTTTGCAACCACACAATCACCCGTTCATCGGGGTGCAGCTGCGGCAGGCCTGCATACAGATCCGCTGGCCAGCTGTTGGCATCATGGGTGACCGACAGCACGGTGTCGTCATGGCCATACTCATCCAAAACATATTTGATCACATCATGGCCGGTAATGCGCACCGCATGCATGAACAGCGATCCCGTGAAATCGGGCAGGTTAAAGCGCTTTTGAATCTCTTGGCTATCCAGCACTATCATTTGGCCAGGCTGCCCCAAACTTTCCTCCCAGCTGGCCAGCACCTCGCCCTTTTCATCAAACAGTCGCAGCCACAGCGCGGGGTTGGCGGCGCCATAGCCCCCCCAATAGTTGACGATGCTAATGCGGGTAAAGCGCCCTTGGCCAGCCGTATCGCTGACCGCACGCATAAAGCCAAAATTGGTGGCGAAATTCAACACGTTGAGGTAATCATTGCCGCGGCTTAGCAGCGCATCGGGAATGCGCAATTGATCAAAGCCAAGGATTGTCATGTTGGCGGACAGATAGGGGGCAATCTGTTTAGCCAGTTGCGGGGCATCAAAACTGGCAATCACCAGGGTGTCGATGGCGGTGGCTTTATCGGCCTGCAGGGTGGGCAGCTGGGTAATGGCCAGCGCGGGTTCCCCCAACACTTGTTGGCCAATTTCCTCAATTTTCTGCACAAAGCGGGCGCCGTTAATCAGCTTGGCCAGCGGGTAATACAGGTCAAACAGCGCGGCGTGGCCATAGGGGTCGTACAGCCCAACCCGTCCATGGCGGGCAGCCGCCGCAATTTGGTTCAGCAATTCTGGCACCCGCTCCGTGACCAGCGGGTGACCATAGGCCTTAAACAGGGCGTTTTGCGCGCCACCAGACAGGCGATTGTCAAAGGATGGGATGGCCAGTGTCATAAGCGTTCACTCAAAATAAAAATTTGTTTAGCTGCCCGATGATGCCGCAGCCGCCGTCAAATGCAAGCGATCCTTAATCGTGGCGGCAATCGTTACGGCGGGGTTGTCCAGAATGCGGCCGGGCTGGTCATGCGCAGCGGCCGCCTGCGCCAATCCATCGCTGTTAAGGGGATAGCCATAGTGGCCATCATAGACCAGGCGGTGGAAATCATAATGCTTGGCGGGGGCAATGCCAGGCGGGGCAAAAATAAACAGCGGTTTGCCCTGCGCCGCCGCCTCAGAGCACATCGACAGCGAATCGCCGGTTACCACCAGCTGATCGGCCAGCCCCAACATGGCGATATAGGGGTTGGCGCTGCCCTCTGTCCAGGGGTAAAAGAAATGCGGGCGGCTAAGCGCGCTTTGCAGGGTGTCAACCAGAATGGGGTCGGTACGGCGGCTGGTGCTGACCAACAGGCTGCCGCCGGTTTGGGTGGCCAGGGCTTCGGCGGATTGTGCCAGCTCCATCATATGATGCTGGGCAAAGGGGTGGCGTTTGGTGCTGCCCCCCACCAACACGGCAATCCATGGGCGGGGCAGGGTGGCCAGGTTGGGAATTTGGTCACGCCATTCGGCCGCCGCCGCGCTGACCGTTTCTGGCCAACAACGATGCGGCGCCCCCTGGGTAATCAGCAAATTGCGATGGGCACGCAACCGATCATGACTGGGCAGGCAGATTAGGTCGAAATCGCCCGCTGGCCAGCCTGGCCACATCAGTTGCACCAGAAAGGTTGGCCGCTGCCCCGCTCGAATCGATTGTTGCTTAACCCATCGGGCAATCGGGGCGTTGCGCCGCCCGCCCGCAATCACAATATCGGGCCATGGCGGACACAGATCCGCCCGCAAATCGGGGCGCAGGGCGATAACGCTGGCACCAATCAGCGGGTTAGGGATTTGCACCCGCAAGGGATCGTGGCGAATGGTTTTGGCCACATAGCCAAAGCCCAAAGCCTCAGCCACCCCGATACATTGGTTGGTATTGCCGGGGCGATCGTCGGCAAACACCCAAACCAGCGGGCGGGATGCCGCCGCGGATGATGATCCCTGTGCCAGGATAGGTTCAGTGGAGGGGGCGGCATGGTTAGCCAGGGATTCTTGTGCTGATTTCACGGAAAAGCCTTTGGGCTGGGGCTGTTGACGATTATGATGGCCATTGTTCATCAATAAAAATGGCAAAATAGCGCCCAATCCGCCAAAAAACCATCCCTATTTGGTTCCCGCAGGGTGGGGTGATGGCAACACGGTGATTTTCGGTTGATTTTTGTGGGTTAGTCTTGCAAAGTAAGCTGTTGTTTTCGGGTAAAAGCCCTTAACATTGCCGTCACCCTAACCTTCAAAGGCCTTGCTGATTCGTGTCTGGTTACCGTTTTAACGTTCTGAATGTTCTGCTGGTGGATGACAGCAAAAGCATGCGCAGCCTGATTCGGGTGATTTTGCAGGCGTGGGGGATCACCAATATCTATGAGGCGGAGGATGCGGAAACCGCCTTTAACCGCCTGAAAGAATTTGCGATTGATGTCATCCTGGTCGATATCATGATGAAGCCGATGAACGGTATCGAATTTACCAAACAGGTGCGCAATGCTGAGGATAGTGCCGATCCCTTTGTGCCGATTATTGTGATCAGTGGTTATACTGAGCGGGAACGGGTATTGGCCGCCCGTGATGCTGGCGCGAATGAGGTGATGACCAAGCCGATTACGGCCAAGGCCTTGTATTCCCGCCTGGTTGAGGTGATTGAGCATCCCCGCCCCTTTGTGCGCGCGCCAGACTATTTTGGCCCCGATCGCCGCCGTGCCCAGGACAGCAACTATGATGGGCCCGAACGACGGGTTGCCGCCCCTGGCACTGGCATGATTAAGGGCGGCCGCGCCGGATAGGGTGCATGGCGGAGATTATGACCGAAACCCCTCCCAAATTGCCGCCCTTACCACCCAAACGGTGGCCACCTTTTGACGGTGAGCTGTACACAGATCCCTGGTGGAAGCGCGTCGCCCCTAAATTGACTGAGGAGGGCAAGGAAGCAGTGAAAGCTGCCCTGACGGTAGCTGCCACTAAGCTAGATAAGAACGAAAGAAGGGGGTTTGAGACGACATTAAAATACTTAGAAACACCCAATGACAAGCAAATAGAATTCTTAATGTCAGAACCAAACGACTTTGACTCACCTACAGCAATAGAATCTATAGATTTGTCTAAAATTTTGATCTGCCATCCCGAAACAGGTCAAAATATTGTATTGTCTAAACTCATTTCTTGCTCATCTTTTGATGAATCAGTATTTATAGGAAGTATATATATATCTTTTACGCTGTTTGCAGGTAATGTTTGCTTCACGAGTGCTGTATTTACAGACTATACCATTTTTAACAATGTCGAGTTCAAAAATCGTGCCTATTTCGAGGATGCCCTGTTTATAGGAGGGGTTACTTTCTACGGGGTAAGCTTTGCGGGAGAAGTCAACTTCCAGGCGACGAGGTTTACGGGCGCGGCCAGTTTCAAGCAAGCTGAATTTACGGAGCCAGCCATATTTGAGGAGGCAACCTTCAAAGGCGTGGCCAATTTTCATGCCGCCCGTTTTGGCAAAACCGTTAGTTTTCGCGGTAGCACATGGGGGGCGGTGCCCGATTTTGTCGGAACCGCTTTTAAGGATGGGATGGCGATTGCCGATTTGGAAAACCTGCAAACTGGCTTAACCGCGGGCACGATTGCCTGGGATGCCGATCCCGAACCCGAACCCGTAACCTCCACTTTGCAACCAACCCCCGCCCCCATCACCGACCGCCTGCAAGCCCTGCGCAAGATGGCGCATGATGCCGATGACCGCCCACGGGAGTTGGATTATTTCGCCCTGGAGCTGCAATCCCGCTATCATGGTGCAGGGCTGGTTGAGTGTTTAAAATGGGGGCTGATTTGGCTGTATTGGTTATTCAGCGACTATGGCCGTGGCGTCTTGCGTCCGATTTGCTGGCTACTGGTGCTTTGGGCAGGATGCGCGCTGGGGTATGCGCGTCTAGCAGTGGTTTGGACTGATGTCAGTATTCGGGAATATTTGGCGACGCTGCTTTCCCAATCTTCTGGTGACGCTCTAACCCTAAGCCTGGTTAATGCCCTGCCCGCGCTGGGGGTGGCCAGTGAGGCTCGGAAATCCAGCCTAGAAGCCCTCTATGGTTGCGTCGAATGCGTTCCCCCCGCCGTCCATGTGATCGGCGTGGTTGAGGGGGTTGCCGCCATCCTCCTGCTATTTCTAATCGGCCTTGGCCTGCGCAACCGCTTTCGTCTTTAGCATTCGGGCTTGTCGCCCATACATCCCCCCTATTTATCCGAATCGCTAAGCTTTAGATAGTGTAGTCACGAGATTTTTGCCCACATAATGATGCATCGGATGTGGACGGCGGCGAGGAAAGATTTTGTATTTTTAAGGTATCGAGTGGCGATTCCACGCCATTGTTTCAAATGAAGAAA
>JBILMH010000060.1:0-4166 GCA_044375625.1 Alphaproteobacteria bacterium | reverse complement strand
CTGAAGGAGGCGATGTTTAACCGCGCCACCCTGGGCGTTTACGAAATGGGATCAACCTTTAAGCTGTTTACCATCGCCTCTGGCCTGGAATCTGGCCTGTTTAAGCTAAGCGATGTGGTGGATGCCACCCAGGCTTTGCGTTTTGGCCGCTTTACCATCAGCGATTTTCACGCCAAAAACCGCTGGCTTAGCATTCCCGAAGTGCTGATGTACTCGTCGAACATTGGGTCAGCACGCATCGCCCTGGCCGTTGGTCGTGAACGCCAACAGGAATTTTTCAAACAGTTAGGCTTTCTGGCCAAGCCCAAAATGGAAATTCCTGAGGTTGGCCAGCCGATGACGCCCAACCCATGGCGCGATATTAACACCGTCACCGCATCCTATGGCCATGGCATGGCGATCAGCCCGTTGCAGCTGGTCAGTGGGGTTTCAGCCCTGGTCAACGGCGGGGTCTATCATCCCGCTACCTTCTTAAAGACGGATCAGGCAAGCGCCACAGGAAGCCAGGTTATTTCCGCCAAAACTTCGGCCGCCATGCGCAAACTGATGTACGCGGTGGTAACCGATGGCACAGGGTCGCGCGCCAATGTTGCGGGCATTCCCGTTGGCGGCAAAACTGGCACGGCGGAGAAAAGTGTTGCGGGCGGCTATGCAGGGCATGCGGTGTTGGCATCTTTTGTGGCGGCCTTTCCGATGAACAACCCGCAATACGCCACCCTGATTCTGGTGGATGAGCCAAAGGCTGAGCCTGGCCGTGACACCCCAACGGGCGGAATGGCCGCCGCCCCCGTGGTGCACAACATCGTCCGTCGGGCGGCAACCCTGCTAAACATTATGCCCGTCGATGAGCAAGATCCCCTGATTCAGGCGGCCTTAAATCTTCCCAACGGCTTATCCTCCACCCCCATTCCCGACAGCATGCCTAATGGAACCCTTACCCCAAAAGCCGAATTGGCCTCTTTCCACCCTGCTGACGATCGCTGATGTCAGCAACCCTTCGGGATTTGGTGATCCCCTAATCGGTGGCGTAACGGCCGATTCCCGCATGGTTCAGGCGGGCGATTTGTTTGTAGCCGTGCGAGGCGCCAAAGCGGATGGACTAAGCTTTGCGGAACAGGCCATAACAGCGGGCGCGGCGGCCATTTTGGCACAGGATTTTGCCGATCTTGACCCCGCGCTGCAGGGCAAAATTCCCTGCATCCCCTGCCCCTGGCCAACCCAAGCCCTGGCCAGACTGGCAGCCTTTTTTCACCCTGGCCAACCCAGCTTTATGGCCGCGGTTACCGGCACCAACGGCAAAACCTCAACCGTTGAATTTGCCCGCCAGCTTTGGCAGTTGCAGGGGTTGCCCGCCGCCAGCCTGGGAACCCTGGGCGTGGTTAGCCCTGTTGAGGTGCCGCCTGCCCCATCGCTGACCACCGCCGATCCCGTATCGCTGCATTCCATCTTAGCCGCTCTGTCGCGGCAGGGTATCCAGCATGCGGTGATGGAGGCGGCTAGCCATGGCCTGGTGCAACATCGGTTGGATGGCGTCAGCCTGAACGCGGCGGTCTTTACCAACCTGACGCAGGATCATTTGGACTATCACGGCACCATGGCAGCCTATTATGCGGCCAAGGCGCGTTTGTTTGCGGTGTTGTTGCCACGGGGGGCGTGCGCGATTATCAATATTGACACCCCCTATGGTCAGGATTTGGCGCACCTTTGTCAAACCCGCGGCCATCGGCTGATAACTTTTGGCCAAGCCGCCACCGCCGATTTGCGCTTTGACCAATGGCAGGCCACCACCCTGGGGCAGTCCGCCCGCCTGCATCATGGCGGCCAATCCTATCCCATCACCCTGCCCCTGATTGGCCAGTTCCAGCTGTACAACCTGCTGGGCGCTATCGGTCTGGTTCTTAGCAGTGGGGTTGGTTTAGATGCGATTCTGCCCCATTTGGATCAGTTGGCGGGCATTGCGGGGCGGGCAGAGCTGGTCGGTCATCACCCCAATGGCGCGGGGGTGGTGGTGGACTATGCCCATACCCCCGATGGCCTGGAAAATATCCTGTCCAGCGTGCGCCAACACACCGCGGGTGCGGGCAGCCGATTGCATGTGGTGTTTGGTTGTGGCGGCAATCGTGACAGCACAAAACGAGCCATCATGGGCGATATTGCCCACCGCCTGGCCGATGTCGTCTATGTAACCGATGACAACCCGCGCTTTGAAGATCCCGCCCTGATTCGATCCGCCATTTTAAGCGCCTGCCCAAATGCCAGTGAGATTGGCGACCGCGCTCAGGCGATTGCCCAAGCCATCAGCCAGTTGCGTACCGGTGACAATCTGGTCATCGCGGGCAAGGGGCATGAGCAGGGGCAGCTGGTTGCGGGGGTAACCAAGCCTTTTGACGATAAACAGGTGGCGCAGCAGGTGTTGGCACAACTTAGCGGCCTGGCCGCCCCCCATAACACCAACACCACCATGGGGCAGTGCGCCTAATGACCGCCACTCCACCCACCGCCAACCCTCACCAGCCACCCGTGCTGTGGAATCATGCCGATTTGCAGGCGGCCTTAGGTCAGGTTATAGCCATCCCACACCCGCAATCGCTGGCCATCTACCGCGTCATCACCGATAGCCGTGAGGCGCGGGATGGGGATTTGTTTGTCGCCCGCCGCGGCGATCATCTGGATGGTAGCCATTTTGTCGCCGATGCCCTGGCATGGGGGGCGGCGCTGGCCATCACGGAGAAAACGGCCAGCGAGTTGGCTCTGCCCGCCGACCTGCACAGCCGCGTGGTCACGGTCAGCAATGGTGATGACGCCCTAAACCAGCTGGCCGCCTATGCCCGCCAACGCAGCCACGCCACCGTTGTCGCTATTACGGGCAGCGTGGGAAAAACCAGCAGCAAAACCATGATTGCCGAGGTGCTTAGCCATCATGGCCACACCCATGCCAGCCAGGGTGGCTTTAACAATCATGTTGGCGTTCCCTTAACCCTGGCCAATCTGCCCATTGAGGCAGATTTTGCCGTGGTGGAAATCGGGATGAACCACGGGGGAGAGATTGTGCCCCTAAGCCTTCTTACCCGCCCCCATATCGCCGTCATCACCACGGTTGAGGCCGTCCATCTGGAAAACTTTGCGAATATTGAGGGGATTGCCGCCGCCAAGGCAGAGATTTTTGCAGGCCTGCAACCAGGGGGAACAGCGATTTTGAATCGTGACAACCGCTTTTATGACTTTATGCTGACGCAAGCTGAGCAGGCGGGGGCAGCCACAATCGTTAGCTTTGGTGGGGATGAATCGGCAACGGTACGGCTTTGGCAGGAGAGCGGGAAAATGACCCACCTTCAAATTGACGGCCAACCAGTCGCTATTCGCGGGGATAGCAGCCACTCGGCGGGTGAGGCCTGGCTTAGTGTGCAGCGCGTCACCCTGGCCGTTTTGCACGCCCTGAAGCTGATAACGCCGCAAAGCCTTAGCGTGATGGGATCCATGCAACCGCTGGCAGGGCGGGGGCAGTGCATCACCCTGCCCTGGCCATCGGGTGGCCAGCTTAGCGTTATCGACGATTCCTATAACGCCAGCCCGGTTTCGGTACGCGCCGCCATCAGTCGGTTGGGACAATGCCAGCCGGGGCAGAACGGCCGCCGCATCCTGGTGCTGGGCGACATGCGGGAATTGGGCGAGCAGGCGGTGGCGATGCATCGCGATTTGGCCAATGACGTGCTGGCGCATGGTCTGGATTTGGTTTTTACCAGCGGTGCCTTAGCCGACAACCTGCTTGACGCCCTGCCCCACCATTTGCGCGGCGGCAATCATCCCAACCCCAGCGATCTGGCATCCCTGCTGATCCCCCAATTGCGGGCGGGCGATGTGATTACCGTTAAGGGTTCCCGTGGGGCAGCCCCCAAGGCGCGCATGGCGGCGGTGGTCGATGCCATCAAAGCCTTTAGCGCCAGTCTGGCCAACGTTGCTCCACCCCATTTTGATAGAGAGACTGCCTAAATGCTTTATCACTTGCTGACCCCCTTTGCGGATGATTTCGGCGCGTTCAACCTGTTTCGCTACATCACCTTTCGCAGTGCGGGCGCGCTGATGACCGCCCTGTTCCTGTCGTTTTTTGTTAGCAAGCCGATTATCAACTGGCTTCGCAGCATGCAAAAGCTTGGCCAACCGATTCG
>JBILMH010000011.1:0-49154 GCA_044375625.1 Alphaproteobacteria bacterium | reverse complement strand
GGCCGTCATGCACAATTTTCACCACCTGTTGACCAGGGCTAACACTGCTCAGAACCGCTTGGCCGACCGCCTGCTCCCGAATATCGGCAATCAGCTGTTTGGCGACGGGCAGGGCGACATCCGCCTCTAACAACGCTATCCGAATTTCGCGCAGGGCGGCGTCAACATCCGCCTCCGTCAGCAGCCCTTTGCCGCGCAGTTTTTGGAAAACGCTATCAAAGCGTTTGGCAAGGGAATCAAACATGCTAAGAAAACCTTTGTAAAAAAATTGGGGGCAAGCAATGCTGCATTTTCGCAAAATGCATGGACTAGGCAACGACTTTGTGGTGCTGGATGGACGTTATCAAACGATTTCCCTGTCACCGCAACAGATTCAGGCGATTGGCAACCGCCACACGGGCGTTGGTTTTGACCAGCTGGTGATTCTGGAACAACCGCCGCAGCCTGACCAGGCCGATGTTTTTATGCAGATTTACAACCAGGATGGCAGCCAGGCGGGGGCTTGCGGCAATGTGAGCCGTTGCGTTGCCAAGCTGCTGTTTGCGGAAGATCCCAATAAGACTGAGGTGGTTATCCAAACGGTGGCGGGGCTGTTGGAATGCAGCCGGGCGGCGGACGGCCTGTTCTGCGTCGATATGGGTGAGGCGCGGCAGGATTGGCGCGATATCCCGTTGGCACAGGCGCACGACACCCTGTGGGTCGATTTTGGCCTGCCCGAACTGCCCCCCGCTGTTACTGTCAGCATGGGCAACCCCCACGCCATTTTCTTTGTCCCCGCCCTGGATGTGGCGCAGGTGGCGCGGTTGGGCCCGATGGTGGAGCATCACCCGCTGCTGCCCGATCGCGCCAATGTCAGCTTTGTTCAGGTTATCGATCGCGGGCATCTTGAGATGCGCACGTGGGAGCGGGGCGCAGGCCTGACCCAGGCTTGTGGATCAGGCGCCTGTGCAACGGGGGTCGCCGCCGCCGCCCGCAACCTAACCGATCGGCGGGTGCAGGTGGCGATGCCTGGCGGCACCCTGACCATCGAATGGCTGCCCGACAACCACGTGCTGATGACCGGCGCCGCCACCCTGGTCTTTGAAGGCCAACTGGATCTGAATGCGCTGTAGCAGTTTTTGCACCTTTCCAGCACACCAAGCCTTAGCCGAATAAGATGCTGTTTTGAAAAAGTTCCCGTTGGAATTTTGCGCCGGCAAGATCAGCCCCCGATACCCTTATTATTAGGAAATTGCACGGCAAAAATTATTATTAAAAAGAAAATTTAATTATCACAAAACATTAACAAAAACCCCCTTGACACTTATACGATAGTTTTGTTTAATAGTTCCACAGATTTAAAAATTATTTGAAATTTTATAACATGTCTCTGGCTTCTAGTTGGTCGGCAGCTACCTATGCTGCTTATGTAAAAGCCGCTTTGGGGATTTTGACTGGCCAACCCCAATCTTTAGTCGTCAACCCTAAATTTACCTACTGCTGGCCTCATGGCAGCGCATCAGACAATTATAATGTGGTTTTGGGTTTCAATTGTGCTGACGAAAATGCCTGTAAAAACCTAGCAGAAAAAATAAATGCCATTAGGAAAGAAATGGGCGACTATGGAATCATTGCTTACACCAACAAAAAATCTCTAACGGTTTGCATTGATCCGTATAATCATTCGAATCTTGAAGGTGCTGTAAACCGTGTGGTTGAGAATTATTGCGATGCCAACCCATCACAAACCTTGCTGGATAACAACGCCCGATATTCATGGGATTTGTTTCACCGTGGTTCCCGTTGAACCCCTAAGGGGTTACTTCTAACCATGACTTTCTGCTAGGCATAGTCACCGTCCTAGCCGCTTTTTCCCCTATGCCGCCTGCGCGACCGCCATCAGGTCGGGCAGCTGGTACAAGCAATTTAAGGTTGAACATCCCTCAATAATTAACTTCTTGACAGAACTTTCCTCTGCTTATTAAATGTTTTTAACAGTAACTCTAGACGCCTTGAATTTTATCTAATGACCGACAAACCCAATCCCATTGATAGATTATCCAATTTTTTTAATCCTAACAAAAAAGACAAAATTTCCTCAAGAGAGCCAGTTGTTCCTGCTTTTTTACAAAGAATGTTAATCCTGTCAGCGGCAGATGCTGTTCTTGATTTAGCGAACAACAAACCTACTGATGCCAAATGGGAAATTGCGGAAGCCGTTTTTTGGGTTGCCGCAGCGGCATTTATTGCCTACAAAAAAGAATGTGCGAATCGTGAGTTTTATCAAGATTTACAAAATCGTCTGAAAAATCTTCCACAAGAAGACGAACTGGTTGAGATTGCACAAGAAGACAGAACAACATCTGTTCCTGTTAGTTCCAACAAACCAAATACTAAACTTGAATATCTGATAAGTTCTATCACTTATGGATTAGATAAATTGATTTTGCCTACAATTGCTACTGTATCAATTTTCAACTTTGGAGGAAAAGTTTTGATGCATCAGGATGACTGGATACCATCTGCCGCAATAGCACTTTCTTGTATGGCTGCTATAGCCTATGACAAAGCAAGAGAAGCCCATTTAAATAATAAGTGCAAATCTTACATCGCCAATATCACTCAAGATTATCCTACAAATAACGTTGACCAGCAACGATAAAAACGCGACTTATAATTCTAAAGCCCTTCTTTTATTCAAGATCCCCTAAGCCGCCTGCGCCACCGCCATCAGGTCAGGCAGCTGGTAAGCCCAGTTGCTGATGGTGCCCGCCCCCATACAGACCACATAGTCGCCATCGTGCACCAGTTTGGCCAGCATGGCACCCAACTGTTCTGGCGTTTCAAACCCCTGCACCTGGCCGGGATGCTGCGCCTGAATCTGGCTGATTAAGGACTCCTGAGTAACGCCATCCATCGGCGATTCGCCCGCGCTGTAAATATCGCTGACCAACACCACATCGGCATCACCAAAACAGCTGGCGAATTGTTCCATCAGGCTGGCGACGCGGCTGTAGCGGTGCGGTTGCACCACGGCAATCAGGCGCCCTGTGCAAATGCTGCGTGCTGCCCGCAACACCGCCGCAATCTCCACCGGGTGGTGGGCATAGTCATCAATAATAACCGCCCCCGCCACCTGCCCCACACGGGTAAAGCGGCGTTTAACCCCCTGAAACTGCTGAATCGCCCGCGCCATGTCGGCGGGCTCTATCCCCAGCTCATTGGCCACGGTCAGGGCGGCCAGCGCGTTTAGCACGTTGTGGCGGCCATGCATGGGCAGCTGCAAATCGTTCAACTGCAACTGCCGACGGCTGTGGCCGTTAAAGCGCACGTTAAAGCGCAAGCCGTCTGCCGACACGCGTATATCACTGGCGCTCACATCGGCGGGCTGATCAATGCCATAGGTCAGCACCCGCCGATCGCTAACCTCCGCCGCGATTTCGGCCGCCACGGGATGATCGGCGCAAACCACCGCAAAGCCGTAGAAGGGGATGTTGGCGATAAAGTTGCGAAAGGATTCCCGCAGCGTTTCAAAACTGCCGTAATGCTCCAAATGTTCGGGATCCACATTGGTGACCACCACAATATGGGCGGGCAATCGCGTAAAGCTGCCGTCGCTTTCGTCGCTTTCCACCACCATCCACTGGCTGTGCCCCAGGCGGATATTGGTGCCATAGGCGTTCACGATGCCGCCGTTGATAACGGTGGGATCCAGGCCGCCCGTCTCCAACAACTGCCCCACCAGGCTGGTGGTGGTGGTTTTGCCGTGGGTGCCGCCGATAGCAATACCGCTGGTAAAGCGCATCAATTCTGCCAGCATATCGGCGCGGTTGACCACGGGAATACGTTTTTTGCGGGCGGCGACGACTTCGGGGTTATCGGCACGCACCGCTGAGGATACCACCACCACATCGGCGTTTTCGATGTTTTCGGCGGCATGGCCAATCGCAATCGGTATCCCCTTAGCCGCCAAGCGTTTGACGTTGGCATTTTCGGTCAGATCACTGCCCGAAATTTGGTGATTCAGGCTAAGCAGGATTTCCGCAATCCCACTCATGCCAATGCCGCCGATGCCAACAAAATGGATCACGCCCAAATGTTGCGACAAAGCCAGGTTGAAACCCTGGGGGGCGGTACCGTTTAAGCCTTTGATCATCTTATATTTTATCCTTTATGCAGGGGAAAGCAGCAGGTCGGTTAGCAATTGTTCAGCCCGCGCAGGCGGCTGGTTAAGTTGTGTGGCCAAACGATGCACCACAGGATGATTACCCGCCATAAAGCTTTCAATCAAGCCTGCTAATGCACCAACCAAATCCGGTTGTTTTTCATGCAGAATAACGGCCTGTTCCTGCGCGGCAAGGCTGGCCGCGTTGGCCGCCTGATCCCCATCCAGGGAGGCCGCCAGCGGAATCAGAATGGCTGGCCGCCGTAGCAGCAACAGTTCCGCCACCGTGCTGGCACCCGAACGGGCGATAATGGCGTCGCAGGCGGCGTAGCGTTGCCCCATATCGCTGAAAAACGGCGCCAGCTCAACCGCCACCCCCAGCTCGGCATAGAGCGACTGATAGAGCGCCTGCACGCGGGGCAAATCCTCAGCCCGACATTGCTGGGTCAGGCGCAGCCGTTGGCGCACCGCGGTTGGCAGCAGGGCGATGGCGGCGGGCACGGCCTCACTGAACACCTTCGCCCCCTGGCTGCCCCCCACCACCAACCAGCGAAAAGGTTGGTCGGGCGCGGGCGGTTGCCAGGCGGTGAAATGCTGACTCAGGCTGGCGCGAACGGGCGTTCCCGTCACCACCAGCTTATGCCGCCAGCGCGCGGGTAGCCCAGCAGGATCAGGCAGGCCAGCCGCCAACACCGCCGCAAAACGCAGCAGGAATCGGTTGGCCGCCCCCAGCTTTGCATTGGCGTCATGCACCACCAGCCGCCGCCGACACAGCCAGGCCGCCATCATCGGCGGCACGCTGGCATAGCCGCCAAAACCAATCGCCGCCACCGGTTGATCGCGCAGGCCGTACCACAACGCCTGCACCAGCCCGATAGCCAGCAGGCCAGCCGCCGACAGCTTCGCCCGCAAACCCGCCCGCCGTGGGGTGGCGGCAATCACCCGCCGCTGCGCCGCCGCTGGCCAATCCTTCAGGTACCGCTGCCCGCGCGCGTCACTCAGGATGATTGGGCGATACCCCTGCTGCTGCAAATACTGCGCCAAAGCCAGGGCGGGGAAGACATGGCCACCCGTGCCACCCGTCGCCAGCCAAATGACCGCGCCCTGCCCCGCTACTGCTGGCGGCGTTGTCACGCCCCTGCCCCGGTCTTGCTCCAAAGCCATGGTTGCTCGGCACGCTGAGACGCCTCAAAATCGGCAATCGCCGCCTCATGCTTCAGGGTTAGGCCGATGTCGTCTAACCCGTCCAGCAGGCGTTTTTTGCGGCTGGCCTCAATGGCAAAGCTGGCGGTAAAGCCCGCCCCATCGCTTACCGTCTGTTGCGGCAGATCGACGGTCAGCGTCAACGGGCTGGCGGGGGTGGATCGCGCCATCAGCTCCTGCACCACTGCGGCCTCCAGCACCAGGGGCAGCACGCCGTTTTTGAAACAGTTGTTATAGAAAATGTCAGCAAAGCTGGGCGCAATCACGCAACGGATACCAAAGTCCAACAGCGCCCATACCGCATGTTCACGGCTGGAACCGCAACCGAAATTGTCCAGCGCCAACAAAATCCCCGCGCTTGCGAAAGCGCTTTGATGCAGCACAAAATCCTCGAGCCGCCGCCCCGCGCCGTCATAGCGCATTTCATAGAACAGGCTGCTGCCTAAGCCATCACGGGTGATGGTCTTCAAAAACTGCTTAGGGATAATCAGGTCGGTGTCAACATTGATCCGCGGCAACGGCGCCGCCACAGCGGTCAGGGTGGTAAAAGGCTGCATCGCGAAAACTCAATCCTGTCATGGTCTATAAATTTTTGGGTTGCGGCGATTTTAACAGCTTTTGAACCAGACGGGCAAGGGGTGGGGTGTTACCCCTCCGGGATTTTATGTAAGGGCGCGCGGGTATCCCCCCTCCCCTGGCGGGAGGGGGTAAAAACGAGTGGGAGGGGAGGATGACAGGGGCAGGAGCAAGAATGGGCGCGATGTCGCCACCTCACAATGTCACCCTACCCCCAAATAATTGGATATGTTGGGTAGGGTCTCAAATCCTAACCGTTAAACAAGCGGCGAGAGGGTAAGGAGATCCTACCCATAAAGGGTAGGATGACAACGGAGTGCTGGGAATAGCGGAGCTAGGATGACAGGGGCAGGAGCAAGAATGGGCGCGATGTCGCCACCTCACAATGTCATTCTCCCCCTTGTGGGGAGAATCTCAAATCCTAGCCGTTGCACAAGCGGCACGGACGGTAAGGAGATCCTACCCATAAAGGGTAGGATGACAACGGAGTGGTTGGAATAGCAGGGATGGGATAACAGCGGCAGAAATAGGCTGGCTGCATCCGCACCAAAGTCGTCATCCTCCGCGAAGGCGGAGGATCCATGCGGTGGAACGATTATGGCAGGAGGCGCCAGGGCGCTGGATCTCCGCCTCCGCGGAGATGACAACGGAGTGGGGGGGAATAGCGGAGCTAGGATGACAGGGAGCGATGCCAAAGAACGCCCCCAAAACCACAACAGAGATCAGACAAACAATGATTGTTATGCCTTAATTTGTTCGCTGTTGAGAGAATCCTAACCTAACTAAATCTGCATCTGTAAAGCTGGATTTGTAATTGGAACCCAAAGCAACATCGGCAACAAATGTAGCACCACTAAATTGAGTATTAATGGATAAAGATCCTGCAAAACTTACATCATTTGCTATGTCAATCTCATACAACAATTCATACGACGCACTATCCCCCCATCTGGGGCTTACCGCAACAGGTGCAGGCGCAGTCTGTGCCGCAACAGCTACAGGCGCTGGCTCAGGCGGTTCCACAACAGCTACAGGCTCAGGCGTTACCGTAGTTACAGGCGCAGACTGTTCCACAACAACAGGTGCAGGCGCAGCAACATTCTCAGGCGCAGGTGCCGCCGCAACAGGCGCAGGCTGTTCCGCAGCAGGCTCACGCGCAGGCGGTTCGGCTTGGCGGGCAGCAAGTTGTTGTTGTAACTCTGGTGAAAGCCCCCCGATTATTCGACCTCTAATTGCAGGACCATAAATCTCCCGAAATAAACTCTTACGCTCAGTATTCGCCAAGTCCTCAAAATCGGCTGCATCAACTTTCTCTTTTTTTACCCTGGGGCTTTCGAAACCTCTAACAATATCTGCCAGCTGATTTACGCCGAATCCTAATCCATAAGTGGCGACCGTAGATCCTACCCCCCAAACAAGGGCTGTTCCCATCGCCAAACCAGTGACAAATGGCGCAGCAACAACAGCTGCAACCGCCCCTAATGCCACTAAACCCGCTGCACGGTGAACAAACCACCCGACGTTTTCGATCCTATCAGCCGTGTAGGTTTTTTTAAACGGATTTTCAATAGGGGGAATTTGTTCAAATGATATAACGTTGGCTGTCGCATTGGCCGATGCAACAGGAAGCATACTTGCAGCTACTGATGTAGGCTGTGGTAGCGGGGCAGCGGGGGGAGATTCTGCTGCTGCTTCAGTGGTCGTATTGGGGGTGCTTGATACAGGCGGCGTGGCAGCATCTAAAGAATCATCACGTCCAGCAGCAGGGGCACTATCATCCTCAAAAATCCGTATGTTGGGATCAAGCACCCTGGAATCGATGACCTGAGTATCAGAGGGATCATCTGCTGAAGGCTCTGCGGATAGGGGCGTTGATGCAACGGTGGTAGGAGAATCAACAGAGGTAAATTGGAGATCCACTACTTCAACATCTAATACTTCAACATCTAATACTTCAACATTCTCAGGTGATGGCGATCTAGATTCTACCCGATCGGCATTAGCAGAAACATTATTATTATCAGAATTTTGACTTATATTATATTCTGCCAGTCTGTTAAGCGCATTATTTTCTCCATAATTGACCGACCAAAATGTTTCTGGAAGATAATCACTATTTAAAACAGTAAGTAATTTTTCAGCTAACCAGGGTTCAATAGGACTTGGATCTCTATCAGGAATAGTTATTTCTGAATTAGACGATAAAGCATTTTTAACGGCTAAACTGTGGCCTTCTTCACCAGAAAAAAGAATATTATGATTTGTAAAAGGATCTCCGTTATCATTATAATTATGATGATTGCTATCTAATTTTTCATATATTTTTTTAACAATGTTTTGCAATGCATTAGGATCATTTAGATCTATTGAATTAGGATCAGCGACATGCGGCAACAATAGGCGAATATAAAAATCCTCAACCTCTTTAGTAATAATTTGTAGATCTTCATGTTGATTTTGATCATGCCAACTTGGTGGATTGGTTCCCGCTTGTGAACTTGCTTCAGCCATGACGATTCCTTTTCATGCAATTTTAAATGAATTTAACTTAACTTAACACGGGGTTAATGACAGTTTTGTGTCAAGGTGGCTGATAGGGGGGTGGAAAAAGTCTGGGGGGGTGCAATGTCGTCCCCTCTACCGCGCAACCCAGCCGCCCCGCCGCATGGATCCCCCGCTTTCGCGGAGGATGACAGCGGAGTAGCGGGGATGGGCGCAATGTACCCGCATCACCATGTCATCCTACCCCCACCATTCCCACCACTCCTTTGTCATCCTACCCTTTATGGGTAGGATCTCAAATCCTAGCCGTTGTACAGACGGTACCATCGCATGGATCCTACCCACGGGGGGTAGGATGACACAGTAAAGCGGGAACAGCGGATCATATCCTAAGAGCCGCATCAAAATACCCCCCCACCGGATCGCTAACGCGATCCGACTCCCCCGCAAGGGTGGAGTGTGTGTTCCCCCCTCCCCTGGCGGGAGGGGGTTGGGGGCGGGGGTGAAAAAAGAGTGGGAGGGGGTGTGCGTGGCAACAGAAACTGGCTGGCTGCACCAACATCACAATGTCATCCTACCCTTTATGGGTAGGATCTCAAATCCTACCCGTTGTACAGACGGTACCATCGCATGGATCCTACCCACGGGGGGTAGAGTGTTTTCCCCCTCTGAATTTTATGTAAGGGCGCGCGGGTATGCCCCCTCCACCTGCGGGAGGGGGTTGGGGGCGGGGGCAAAGACAGATAGGGAGGGCGGGACAAAAAGACAGGGGCGCAAAAAGCAGGCATATCAGTTGCAGGCGTCCTGATCCAATTCCGCCAACAATCCCTGAAGCGTGTAGTCGGCCACACCGCTCCGCTCCCCATCCTCAAGGGCTTGTCGCAAAACCGCCAGCTTTGTTTCCTGATCCTCAAGCATCCTTAATCCCGCGCGCACCACCTCACTCACCGTAGCAAAACGCTTGCTGTTAATTTGGGTGGCAACAAAGGAATCGAAATGTTCCCCTAACGTAATGCTGGTATTTTTGCTCATGTTGTTTCTGCTCATGGCACGCTCCTGCTACTATCCTATATACCAATTTATATTATCTATTGGTATATTTCAAGGCCTGAGATTTCCCCCTACGCCAGCCATTTTAGCGCGAGGGTGGCAAAGCCAAGGAAGGACATAAAGCCGACCACGTCGGTGACGGTGGTCACGAAAACGCCGCTGGAAATCGCCGGATCAATCTTCACGCGCGCCAAGCCTAAGGGGATCAGCGTACCCGCGAGGGAGGCCGCCACCAGGTTAACCAGCATCGCCGATCCCATCACAATCCCCAACGTCAGATTTTGGTACCACAGCCCGCTGAACAGCCCGATCATCCCGCCCAGCATGATGCCGTTAATCAGCGCCACCAACAGCTCTTTAGCCACAAAACGCCCCTGCGACCCACTGCCCAACAGCCGCGTCGCCAGACCGCGCACGGCCACCGCCAGGGTCTGCGTGCCCGCATTGCCGCCCATGCCCGCCACAATCGGCATCAGCACCGCCAGGGCGATAACCTTTTGCAACGTCTGCTCAAATAATGAGATGACCCAGCTGGCCAACACCGCCGTCGCCAAATTGATAGTCAGCCAGATAAAACGCGGACGGGCGGTGTTGATTAACCCCGCGCCCCAAATGCTTTCCCCCGCACTGGCCAACCGCAACACATCCTCCGTCGCCTCAGCCTGCAACACATGCACCACGTCATCCACCGTAATCGTCCCAACCAGGCGGTTATCGGCATCCACCACCGGCGCACTGACCAGGCTATAGCGGCGAAAGGTTTGCGCCACCTCCTCCTGATCCTGCAAAACGGGGATTGCGTGAAACTCCTCCTCCATGACCTCACGCAACTGCTTGCTGGGTTTGGATTTTAACAGCTGCGCCAAGGGCAGAATGCCGATGGGATGATGGCTGGGATTGACCACCACGATTTCATAAAATTGGTCGGGCATTTCATCCCAACTTTGCAGGGCTAGGCGCGCCTGCCCAATCGTCCAATGCTCTGGCATTGGCATCACCTCCCGCCGCATCAGGCGGCCGGCACTATCCTCAGGGAAATTCAGGCTTTCTTGCAGGATGATGCGTTCATAGGCGGGCAACGCGGCCAACACCTGCTGCTGCTCCTCCTCATCCAAATCCTCAATAACCGCCAGCGCGTCATCCGATTCCAACTGCACCACCGCATCGGCCACCTGGCGCGGGGTCAGATGTTCTAACACCTCATCCCGAATGGTGTCGTCCAACTCGGCCAGCACTTCGGGATCCAGCTGGTCGCCATACAGGTGAATCAGCTGTTGCCGATCATCACGCTTCAGCTGCGCCAACACCTCCGCCACATCGGGGGGCGCCATCTCAGCCAAATAGGCCAAGGCATCCTGCGGACTTTCTGAATCCAACAGGGCGGCCACCACCTGCCAAAGGGGCAGCCTGCTCTCCTCAGCCTCGGGCGCTGGATGATGGTTGGGGGCGGTATTTGTGGTCATGTTTTTAGCTGTTCCCCAGAACGGCGGCAGAGTCAACCCCTTCTATCCGCTTAACTGCAAAGGCTAGAGCGTTTTCGGCAAACTGTTAATCGTGATGCAGGTGGCGCGGCGGCAAATAGCGGGCACGCAGGCTGCCACATCGGCCAAAAGTCATCGACAACAGATACAGCCCACCCGCGGTCAGGATAACCGCCGGCCCCGACGGCCAATCGCCATGATAACTGCCCATCAGCCCGATAACACTGGCCAATCCCGCCAACAGCGCACTAATCATCAGACGAACAGCCAGCCGTTGACTCCAAAAGGCCGCCGCGGAGGCTGGCAGGATCAACAGGCCGACCGCCATCAACGTGCCCAAGGCCTGAAAACCCGCCACCAGGTTCAAGACAATCAACAGCAAAAAGATCAAATGATACAGCCCGCCCGCCACCCCCAGCGCGCGCAAAAAGGTTGGATCCAAACACTCCGCCACCAGGGGGCGATAAATGATCGCCAGGATTATCAGGCTAAGGCTGCTGACCCCCGCAACCAACAGCAGGGCGGCATCATCAACCGCCAACACATTGCCAAACAGCAGATGCATCAGATCCAGCGCGCTGCCCCTAAGCGAGATTAGCACCACCCCCGCCGCCAGGGAGATCAGATACAGGCTGGCCAGGCTGGCATCCTCACGCTGCTCCGTACGGCGGCTGATAAGGCCTGCCGCCATCGCAACCACAATGCCCGCCACCAGCCCACCCAGGCTCATCGCCCACAGCGATAACCCCGCCAGCAAAAAGCCGATGGCGGCTCCTGGCAAAATGGCGTGCGACAGGGCATCGCCCATCAGGCTCATCCGCCGCAGCAACAAAAAGGTGCCGAACGCGCCACAGCTAAGGCCAAGGGCTAGGCAGGCCACCAATGCGCGCCGCATAAAAGCGTAATCGGCAAAGGGCGCGATAAGAAAATCATACAGCGTCATCAATTAGTGGCCAATCAACGCCCCCCACAAATCGGCCTTGCCAGCCCATCCACGCTGGTTGGCGATTTGCACCTGGCACCGACTATCCTGGCACCGTACCACCTCAGCAATCAGGCCGCTTTGCAGTCGGGCAATTGGGCGGGAACGCTTGCTGTTGCCATCATACAACAACGCCTCATTGGTCACGACCAGGGCGGTATCCTTACCCGACACCATGGTCTGATGAATCCAACTTTCGGTGCCGTCACGCTCACGGATTTTGCGCCAGGTGCCGAATTCATCGACCACCTGCACCGGCAGATTTTTGCGCTTATAGACCCAATCGATGGGATACCGCTTGCCAGGGCCCGTCCGCGCGTTGACCTCAGCGGTACGCAGGCTGACAAAGCGGGGCAGCGGCAGCCCTGTTTGACTGCCGATATTGGGGTTTAGACTTTTGCTGGCTTGCCCCGTGCCTGCTGCTGCCGCGGGCGCGCCTGGGTTGCCGGATGGCGACGCTGAAGAGGCGGGAACGTCATCGGACTCAGATTCCTCTGCCGCTTCGGCCTTAGCAAAAGCGGGGGCAGGAGTGGCTAGAATGCTAACAGCGACCGCCAACAGCAAAATCATCCATATTTTTCGGCTGTTGCGCGACATTCCTAAAGCTTTCTCTCTCATCCCTCAAACCCATCGAACAGGGCGGTGGAAAGATAGCGTTCGGCGCAGGACGGGATGATGACCACGATATGCTTGCCCGCCGTTTCTGGCCGCTTAGCCAGCTGAATAGCCGCCCACAGCGCTGCCCCGCTGGAAATACCTATCGGGACACCCTCTAACCGCGCGGCCAGTTGTGCGGTGGCAAAGCTATCCTCGTTCGACACGGGGATGATCTCGTCAATCAGGCTGGTGTCGAGAATGGCGGGCACAAATCCTGCCCCAATGCCCTGGATTTTATGCGGGCTATGCTGGCCGCCGCTTAGCACCTGGCTATCTTTAGGCTCCACCGCAATGATTTTCAGGGCTGGCAGCCTTTTTTTCAGCGCACCCCCCGCCCCGGTCAGGGTGCCGCCTGTACCAACGCCGCAGACCAGATAATCGATCTGACCGCCCGTATCCTCCCACAGCTCCACCGCCGTGGTGGCGGTATGGGCGGCGGGATTGGCGGGGTTGGTAAACTGTTGCGGCACAAAGCTGTTGGCGATTTCCGTCTGCAACTGCTCTGCCCGCGCAATCGCCCCCTTCATGCCGCCAGCAGCGGGCGTCAGCTCCAACTTCGCGCCCAGCAGCCACAGCATTTTGCGGCGTTCCATCGACATGGTTTCGGGCATGCACAGGATCAACGGATAGCCCCTGGCCGCGCAGACAAAGGCCAGGGCGATGCCCGTGTTGCCAGAGGTTGGCTCAATCACCGTCATGCCAGGTTTCAGAACCCCCGCCTGCTCCGCCGCCTCAATCATTGCCAGCCCCATGCGATCCTTAACCGATGACAGCGGGTTAAAGAATTCCAGCTTGGCCAGCAATTCCGCCTTAAGCCCGTATTTTTCGGTCAAGCGGGGCAGACGTACCAGCGGGGTTGCCCCAATGGTATCCAGCACGCTGTCATAAATACGGCCACGAAATGCGAGCTTCGCCATCTTTAGGCGGCCTGAGCATGGGTGCCGGTAGAGCCAAAGCCCCCTGCCCCACGGTCACTGGACGGCAACTCCTGCACCTGTTGCCAGGCGACGCGGCTGACGGGCGCGATCACCAGCTGGGCAATCCGCATGCCCGATTCCACCACAAAATCTTCCTGACCCAGGTTAATCAGAATCACCTTAACCTCACCGCGGTAATCGGCATCAATGGTGCCAGGCGCGTTCAGCACGGTAATGCCGTTTTTGAATGCCAAGCCCGACCGTGGCCGAACCTGCCCCTCATACCCCTGGGGCAGCGCGATGGCAAAGCCGCAGGGAACCAACGCCCGTTGACCAACCGCCAGCGTTATGGGGGCGTCAATCGCCGCCACCAAATCGGCGCCCGCGCTGTCGATGGTTGCATAGCTGGGCAAATTTGCCTCCGCCGCATGGGGCAGCAGGTTGATGGCAATGGTTAAAGCATCGGTATTGGTTGGCGTGGTCGTGGTCATGGTTGGCTTTTCCTCCAGGTTAAAATTTCGTCCACCAGTCTAGCGGCGATTGCCCGCTTTGTCATCCTTGGCCAAGCTTCACTGCTGGCCGCTTTCACCAACACCACCTGATTATCCTGATTGCCGAAGGGAGAAAATTCGGCGCTCTCCTGATTCGCGACCAACCAATCGCATCCCTTTTTGACGCGCTTTTGCGCTGCATTTTCCTGAAGATTGCTGGTTTCCAGGGCAAAACCCACCAGCAATTTTGGCCGTTGGCGATGGATGGCCAGCTGATGCAAAATATCGGGATTGGCGACCAGCTTGAGGGTCAGGCCGTCTCGATCCTCCCGCTTCCATTTGCCGCCATGATCCGGCTCCGCCAGCCGCCAATCACTGACCGCGGCGGCGCAAATGGCTATATCGGCCGGCATCGCGGCCAGGCTGGCCTGCAACATTTCCTCAGCAGTGGTCACATGATGACGGGTAACGCCGACAGGGGTTGGCAGGTTTGTGGGGCCACTGACCAGGGTGACACGGGCACCAGCCGCCGCCAAAGCCTCGGCAATCGCATAGCCCTGCCGCCCGCTGGAACGGTTGGCCAGATAGCGCACGGCATCCAACGGCTCCTGCGTTGGCCCCGCCGTGACCAGGGCGGTTAACCCCTGCAACCCTTGCAACGCCTGTCCCCGCTGCAACAGCGGTTGCGCCGCCGCGAATATCTCGGCAGGCTCCGCCATCCGCCCCAGGCCATATTCGCCGCAAGCCATATCGCCCTCATTGGGCCCCACCAGCTGCACCCCACGCGCTTGCAGAGTGGCCAAATGCCCCTGGGTAGCGGGATGTTCCCACATCCGCACGTTCATGGCAGGCGCCAGCAGAATCGGCTGGGTGGTGGCCAGGCAGGTGGTGGTGGCCAGATCGTTGGCCAGCCCCAATGCCAACCTTGCCATAAAATCGGCGGTGGCGGGGGCAACCACGATTAAATCGGCGTGGCGACCCAGTTGGATGTGCCCCATTTCCTGCTCATCGGTCAGGTTAAACAGCTCGATATAGACCTTGCCCTGGCTGACACTGCCGATGGTCAGGGGGGTGACAAAGGCCTTGGCCGATTCACTTAAAACAGTGGTCACCTCAACCCCTGCCCGCCGAAACTGTCGGATTAGTTCAGGTGTTTTGTAGGCGGCGATTCCGCCCGTAATGATCAAAAGAATTCGCAAATCCCTATCCCAACATGCTGGCTTTTTAGCCCGCCACCCCGCGATGCAGGGCAACGATACCCCCACTGTAGTTCACCCAGTCGACTTGTGCAAAGCCCGCGCTTTGCAGCAGCGTCGCCAGCTCCTGCTGCGGCGGGAAACGGCGAATACTTTCCACCAAATAGCGATAGGAGGCCGCATCGCCCGCCACCAGCTGCCCCAGGCGGGGAATCACCGCAAAGGAATAGGCATCATAGGCGCGGTTCAGCAGCGGGTTGGTGGGGCGGCTGAATTCCAGGCAATAAAAACGCCCCCCAGGTTTCAACACCCGTCGCGCCTCCGCCAGGCTTTGCGCCAAATCGGTGACGTTACGCAGGCCAAAGGCGATGACATAGGCATCAACGCTGGCATCGGGATAGGGCAAGGACTCCGCCACGCTATCCACCCAGGCGGTTGGTTGCGGCCAGCCATGATCGAAAAAACGATCCCGCCCAACGCACAACATATCGATGCTGGCATCCACCACCTGCACATCGCCGACCATCCCCAACTTTGCCAAACGCTGTTGCAGCAGTTGGGTGATATGCCCCGTGCCGCCCGCCACGTCCAGCAGGCGGATACCGTTAAACAACTGCACCGATTGCACCAAATGATGTTTCCACACATGCTGCCAACCCGCGCTCATCATATCGTTCATCAGGTCATAGCGGCGGGCAACCTTGGCAAAGACTCCGCGCACCGCAGCGGTTTTTTCACTGGCGGGCAATTCCTGAAAGCCAAAGGGGCTGGTTGATGGCATCATTTTACCTTTTTAGGCCGCCGTGCCGCTGGCCTGCACCAACACCCGCAATCCCGCCAGGCCAGGAAATGTTCTGGTAATAAGATACAGGGGCATATCGGCTAGATAGCTGCTGAACCGCCCTTTATCACAAAAGCGCGGCACAAAATACTGTTCCAACAGCTTGCCGAATTGGGGAATCAAATCCCCCGCGATATAGACCCCGCCAAAGGCGCTGTAGCACATGGCATAATTGCTGGCCACCGTCCCCAAAAATTGGCAAAACAGCTGCAAGGTTTGGGCGCAAACAGGGCATTGACTGGTTAAGCCACGCTCAATAATGGACTCCACATTCAGCGGCTGATAATCCTGATCTGCAAACTGGCTTAGAATACGGTGCATATCCAACAAACCCAGATCCGATAGAACCCGTTCAACCGAAACATGCCCATCATAGCGTTGGCGCATCTGTTGCAACACCCGATCCTCAAGCTCATTAAAGGCTGGCAGGGTGGTGTGACCCGCCTGGGTAATCACCAAATCCCAACTGCCATCCAGGTTGGGCAGTGATGCGGCAAAGCCTGTACCGCTGGTTGCCCCCAGCACGATTTTTGGCGCAAACAAATCCGTTTTGCCCTCTTGCAGGGTGATGATGTCGCCGCCACCCAAATAGGGCAAGGCCAGCCCAATCGCCGCAAAATCGTTAATGACGGTCAGACTGCGGAAATTCAGCCGCTTTTCTAGCTCAGAAACCGAAAAGGACCAGTGCGGGCTGATTAGCTGAACGGTATCGCCACGAATCGGAGCCGCCATCGCAAACACAGCGTTTTCAGGCCGATTGGTCAGCTCGATAAGGCGATAATACTCCTCCACCGCCTCCGCCATGTCGGGATAATCGTCACACAGCAGGCGGTGGGCATCGGTAATCTGGCCATTTTCCTGCAACAAGCCAAAACGGGCATAGATACCCCCAACCCGCGACAGCAGGGTAAAGGGCGTTGGCCGCTCTGCGCTTGGTTTCACTTTCAGCAAACAACTGGCGGCAACGATGGGCATTTTTAGCTCTCCCCACCACAAGAAGTTGGGATGCAGGTTGGTCTATGGCGCATCATAAAGCGTATCATAGCGCCCGCCCCCCGTCTAAGCCGCGGCCTGCTGGTACTTCTTCCGCAACACCTTGGCCGCATCAATCATCGCGGCCAGGGCGGGCTTAACCTCCTGCCACTTACGGGTTTTCAGGCCGCAATCGGGGTTGACCCATATCTGCTCTGGCTTCAGACGGGCAGCGGCCAGCTCCAACAACTCCACCATGCCCGCAACATTGGGCAAACGCGGGGAATGGATGTCATAAACCCCTGGCCCAATTTGGTTGGGATAGTGAAAGTCCACAAAGGCTTCCAACAATTCCATGTGCGAGCGTGAGGTTTCAATCGAAATAACATCCGCATCCATCGCGGCAATCGCCGGCATGATATCGTTAAATTCGGAATAGCACATGTGGGTGTGAATTTGCGTGCTGTCCTTAACGCCAAAGTAGCTCAGGCGGAAGCTGCCCACCGCCCAATCCAAATAGGCTTGGCGATCTGCATCGCGCAGCGGCAACCCCTCACGGATGGCGGGCTCATCAATCTGAATGATGTTAATACCAGCTGACTCCAGATCCAACACCTCAGCGCGGATCGCCAACGCCAATTGACGACAGGTTGAGGAACGCGGCTGATCATCCCGCACAAACGACCATTGCAACATGGTAACGGGTCCCGTCAACATCCCCTTCATAGGCCGTTTGGTCAGGCTTTGGGCATAGCGCGTCCAGGCCACCGTCATCGCTTCGGGGCGCGACACATCGCCAAAAATAATCGGCGGCTTTACATAGCGTGACCCATAGCTTTGCACCCAACCATTGCTGCTGAACACATAGCCGTCCAACTGTTCACCAAAATACTCGACCATGTCGTTGCGCTCAAACTCGCCATGAACCAACACGTCCATATCGATATCTTCCTGCCAACGCACCGCCGCCGCAATTTGATCATTCATTTGCTTATTATAATCGGCCTCGGCCAGCGTTCCTTTACGCAACTGCTGACGCATTTCGCGAACTTCTGGCGTTTGCGGGAACGATCCAATGGTGGTGGTGGGGAAAATCGGCAGCTGCAGGCTGGCCTGTTGCGCCTGCCAACGTTGGGCAAAGGGGCTGGTGCGCGCGATAGTCTTGCTGGAAAATTCGGCCAACAGCGCGTTAACGCTGGGGTTATGCACGCGGGTTGATTGGCGACGGCTTTCCACCGCGGCATCGGACTGCGCCAGCTCAGCGGCTATCGCGCTGCGCCCTTGGTTCAGCCCCTTCACCAGGGTTTGCACCTCAACCAATTTTTGTTGGGCAAAGGCCATCCAGCTTTTGATTTCTGCATCCATTTTGGCCTCTTCGGCCAAATCAATCGGGCTGTGCAACAGGGAGCAGGATGGGGCAACAATCAAACGATCCTGCCCAACGCGGCTGGCAATATCCTCTAACACCGCCAGCTTGCTTGACAAATCAGCACGCCAGATGTTGCGGCCGTCAATCACCCCCAGGGATAGCAGCAGGTGGGCGGGCGCTTGCTCCGCCGCCGCCAACCCCTCCTTCGGGGCGCGGGTCAGATCCAAATGCAGGCCATCGATATCCAGCTTGGTGGCCAGGCTCAAATTCTCACGCAACCCATAAAAATAAGTGGTCAGCATCAATTTCGTGCTGCCCGCGGCCTTTTTCAGCCGTTGATAGCTTGCAGTGTACAAGGCCGCTACCGCTTTCGGCAGATCCATGACCAGGGCGGGCTCATCAACCTGCACCCACTCAACCCCAGCCGCCGCCAATTCCTGCAACAGGGTTTCGTAAACGGGCAACAAGCGATCCAAGAGGCGCGCCAGATTTTCTTCGCCGCCTTTAATTTTGGCCAGCCACAGAAAAGTGATGGGGCCAATCACGACGGGGCGGGTGGTAAATCCCGCCGCCTTTGCGGTCTGATAGGCCTTAAGCGGTTGATTTTCGGTCAGGCTAAACTGGCTGTCACCGGTCAGCTCAGGAACCAGATAGTGATAATTGGTATCAAACCATTTGGTCATGTCCAGGGCGGCCAGATCCAGTTTTTGACCTGCAAACTCCCCCTGAAATCCGCGTGCCTGCGCGAAATAGCGGGTCAGCGCATCAGCCTTAGCCAATGGCGCATAGCGATCCGACACCGCCCCTATCATCACGCCAGTATCCAACATGCGGTCATACAGGGAAAATTCACCGCTGGGGATAAAATCCAGGCCTGCCTGTTGTTGGCGCACCCAATTGCCCTTGGCTATGCCAGCCGTGGTGGTCAACATCTCATCAGCGGTCATTTGCCCTGACCAAAACGCCTCCAACGCTTTTTTTGTTTCGCGTTTCAGACCGATGACGGGAAAACCCAAATTTGCTGACCAAGCCATAATAAAAACCTTTTACTGCAAGTTATGCCCCTAAGGGACTTATCTGTCTGCAATAGTAACCACCAGAACTTGGCCGTCAACCCTTGATTACGGCTGGATAGCGCCCTTGGCTATGCCGGCTACCCCGCATCTTTCTCCTTAAGAACCTCATTCACCTTGGCCAACAGTTGCTGCAGGCCAAAGGGTTTGGGCAAAAACTGCACGTTCGGCGATTGATCCAGGCGGTCACGGATGGTTTCCTCCGCATAGCCCGATATACAGATAACCCGAATCTCTGGCATGCGTTTGCGCACTTCTATGATAAGGGTAGAGCCGTCCATTTCAGGCATCATGACGTCGGTGACCAACACCTCAAACCGTTCGCCACCCTTATCGATGATTTCCAGGGCAGCGGCACCGCTGCGCGCCTCAATCACCGTGAATCCCTTGCTGCGTAGGGCTCTAGCACTGAACAATCTTACGGGATCCTCATCCTCCACCAACAAAATGCGGCAATCGGCGGGGTTGCTGCCCACAATGGCGGGGCTATCGGCATCATCTTGGCTTTCATCGCTTAACCCACCTTCATAGACGGGCAGCAGGATGAAAAAGGTGGTGCCCACCCCAACCGTGCTTTCGACCAACACATAACCGCCCGTTTGTTTGACAATGCCATAGACGGTTGACAGCCCCAGGCCGGTACCAGCCCCCAATTCCTTCGTGGTAAAAAACGGCTCAAAAATGCGCGCCAACACTTCGGGAGGAATACCGGTGCCGGAATCTTGCACAGCAATCCTTACATAGCGGCCAACGGGCACCACCTCATTCCCCTGATGCACAGGCTGCGTCGGCATCCACAAATCGGTGCTGATGGTCAGTTTGCCGCCATTTGGCATGGCGTCACGGGCATTAACGGCCAGGTTGACGATAACCTGCTCCAACTGCCCCTGATCCGCCTTAATCAACAACTGATCCTGTGCATGCACAACCTCAAGCTGCACAACCTCTCCCAACAACCGACTAAGCAGGTGGCGAATTTCGGCCAGCGTATCAACCAGGTTCAGCACCCGTGGCTTCAGCGTTTGTTGACGGGAAAAGGCCAACAGTTGCCGCACCAAATTGGCGGCACGGTTGGCATTCTGCTTAATCTGCATCACATCGGCAAAGGATGGATCCCCAACCTTATGCTTCATCAGCAACAGGTCGCAATAGCCGATCATCGCGGTCAGCAGGTTGTTAAAATCATGCGCCACCCCGCCCGCCAACTGGCCAACCGCTTGCATTTTTTGGGACTGGGCAAACTGGCTGGCCAGGGTTTTGCGCGCGGTAATATCAATCAGGTGAATGATTAGCCCGCTGATTTGCCCGCTTGCATCCAACAGGCAACCAATAAAGACGCTGGCATAGCGATCATTTGGCTGCGCCGATGACGAATCCGCCCCCCGTGCTGTTCCGCCCCCAAGTTGCAGACGAATTTCCAACAGTTCCAGCTCGATAGGTTGTTCCGCGGCCGTATCCCCCGATTGATCCTGATGCTGTTGCTGCACCTGCGCGACCATTTGCGCCAATGCTGCCTGCGAATCTGGCGCGATAAGTCGGACAAGATTTTGCCCCAACACGGGGGCAACCCGATCGTTAATCAGCTGGTGCGCCAACGGGTTACAAAATTTGATAATCCCCTCTAAATCAGCAATAATAATTCCCACAGGCGCCTTCATGAACAGATGATAGAAAATCTGATCGGCGTCATGTTCATCAAAGGGCTTGGATTCTTCCCGAATGTTGCCCCGATTCCCCTGAAGATTCTGCCGTGCCCATCGTCCCAATCGCCCTGGGCACCGTTTCAGCACAACAGGTGTAATCAGGATCAGGCACAACGCTCCAATCACGATTAATAACAGGGCATCGTCAAGAACAAGATTCATAGAAGGATTGATAACCATGGTGAAACAGGGGGATTGTGGGTCAAAGCAGAACTGCCCCCTCTGTTTTAGATAGCGACACCCGCTTGCGCAACCTTAGAGAATGGCGTATGGATAACAACCTTAAATGGGGTATCCTGTTTATGGCTTTGCTACCAACCGATGCGCTGTGGGGATGACTGTATAAATGCCTACTCAAAATTTAAATATCGATTCGCTGATGACCGAAATTCCAGAAAATTATCGCCCGACGGAGCAGGAAGAATTTATGAATCCCGTGATGCGGGAATATTTTCGCCAAAAACTGCTGAGTTGGAAGACTGAAATTATTAAGGAATCTCAGGCCACCTTGGCCAGTTTGCAACAGGAAAGCATGGCCGAACCCGATATTACCGACCGTGCCTCATTGGAAACCGAACGGGCGTTGGAGCTGCGTACCCGCGATCGCCTGCGCAAGCTTATCTCCCAGATTGACAGCGCTATTGATCGAATCGACGATGGCAGCTTTGGTTATTGCGAAGAAACGGGCGAACCGATTGGTATCCCCCGTTTGGAGGCTCGCCCAATCGCCAAATACAGCATCGAAGCGCAAGAACGCCATGAAAAATATGAGCGTACCCACCGCGAGGATGCTGACGAAGAATCCGAATTTTAGGGTGTGTTGGGGGGTAGTCAGCCAATCCTATCCCCGCCCGTCTCCTAGTCTCCTAGTCTCCTAGTCTCCTAGTCTCCTAGTCTCCTAGTCTCCTAACGGCTGAACCACATTTTCAGCGCGACGGCAACCAACAGGACTGCAAACAATTTGCGTAGCACCATTTCTGGCAGTTGCAGGGATAATTTGGCGCCAAAATAACTGCCCACGACAACACCGACCGCCAAAATGGCGGCAATCTTCAGATGCTCAGGTTGCAATTTACCAGCATGCCAATACTGCAAAATCGCTGGCAACCCAACGGGCAACAGGATAACGACCAACGAAATCGCGCTGGCGCTTTGCTGTGGCAGGCTTAACAGCAAGATCATCAGGGGAACCATCAGGATGCCTCCGCCAATGCCAAACACTCCTGCGGCTAAACCAGCAATCAGCCCTATCAGCATGCACGCCAGCCACCAAACTGCGGAAAAAGCGATCATGGATTGGGTGGCCGATGGCTATACTGATTGTTGTTATAGGAACCAACCTGCCGTGCCTTAAAGGCCTGCTGCCGCGCCTGACTTTGACAAGTGATTAAGGTCATGGTTTTGTCCCAACCAATGGTGTTGAAAAAGGTGCCACCGACAAAGCCTTTTTCAAAACTGCGCATACAGGCATCCAACCAATAATAAAACTTCCAATAACCAGTTGAAAAAATTGATAAATAGCTGAAGCTAATTTCAAAATTTACGGTTGCGGCATAAACTCGAAGATCATCTTGATCCCGAACCCCCAAATAATTTTGCTGAAATCCTGCTGGCAGGAAAAAGGGGCGGCCAGTTAATGTAACCTGCGTCACAATTTTCAGGCGGCGGTTGCTGATTTCCATCTGACGATTTGGCCGCCATTTCAGGTTGGCACCCCGCGGCACGACCAAGCCAACCTTTGGCTCTAGCAACAGTGTCTCCTGGCTCAGATTTTCCTCATCATCTTCGCCCAACACCTCCTCCTCAATCTTACGTTTTTGACCAAGGGCGAGATGCAAAAAGGGATTTTGTTGCAATGGTTTCGGCAAGCCTTCCCGTGGAATTAACACCACCCTGTTGGTATCACCCTGGTTCTTATGAAAATAATCATGGATATGATTGGACAATTTGCTAAGAACATAGGCCTCTGTGACCTGCTGCATCAGGGTTAGGGAATTTTTCGGATTGGTTTCATCATCCTGTATCACTGCATCGGCTGCCTTAAACTGTTTGGGCACCGGATGTTGCCGCCATGCTTTATCCACTGCGGGATCAGACTGCCGAACTTCGGTCATCCAGCGGTTAATTTTGCTGACATAGTCATAGCGATAGACAGAGTGAAGATCATCGGTTGGCGTTTCCACGATAAAAAAGCCATCATAGCTGCGGCGAAAACGCAAATTTTTGACAATTGGAAAGAAAAAGAAAAACAGCGCCAGAAGGATGAAGGACATTCCAATAAAAAAGATATAACGATCGGTATCAACCTGCTTAACAATAAAGCTGATCAAAATATTGACGCCAATCGACATCAGAATCGTTGCCAAAAATATCTCGGCCAGGGCGCGTTTGTTGTTCAGCACAACATTTAAAAAATCTTTATTTTGATCCATCAGATTGTCTTTTCAAAAAGCGTCAATTGGTCGAAAACACCGCAAGCTGATCCCAGCTTCAATTACCAACCCGCGAATGCGTAGAAAAAAAGATACCATAATTTATTCTTAGTGCCACTATCATTACCGATTTTCGCACCCAAACATTAACAAAGCCCCCCAACAAAAACCTTACGCTGCATTGGGTTTTTGCGGGGGAACATGTTGATTGGCCTGCACCAGTGTGCGGCGAATGGCGCGGGCGCGGGTAAAGACCTCGGCCATCTGCTGGCCATCACCAAAGCGAATGGCACGTTGCATCGCGGTCAAATCCTCGGTCAGCCGTCCCAACATTTCCAACACCGCGTCACGATTGTTCAGAAAAATATCGCGCCACATGATGGGGTCACCGGCCGCAATGCGGGTAAAGTCACGAAAGCCCCCTGCCGAAAATTGTATCACCTCCCGCTGGGTCGATTCCGCTAAGCCCGTCGCGGTTCCCACAATGGTAAAGGCAATCAGGTGCGGGATATGCGAGGTAATCGCCAAAACCAAATCATGGTGCGGCGCATCCATGGTGGTCACCTGACTGCCCAGGCTTTGCCACAGGTCACTGACCGCCTCATTAGCCCAATCGGGGCAGCCTGGTACGGGAGTTAGAATGCACCAGCGATCCTGAAAAAGCTCCGCAAAGCCGGCTTCGGGCCCCGACTGCTCCGTCCCCGCCACTGGGTGACCAGGCACCAGATGCACGCCCGCGGGGAGGTGCGGCAGCAGCGCGTCAATCACCGCCTGTTTGACCGATCCAACATCGCTGACAATTGCACCAGCGGGCAGATGCGCGGCCACCTCAGCCAGCGCCGCCCCCATGCTGCCCACCGGCACGGCCAGCATCAACAGATCCGTCCCCTGCCCCAGCTCCGCGGGCGTATCGACCACGCTGTGACAGAAGCCTAGCGCCGCCGCCTGCTGCCGAACCGCTGGATCACGATCATAGCCGATAACCCGCATCTCAGGCCGCCAACGGCGAACCCCATGCGCGATGGAGGATCCGATTAGCCCCAAGCCAATAATGCCGATTTGTTTTACAGGATTACTCATAGCGGGCGACTTTGTATGGTATCAAAAGGGCGAGGATACAGGCCAAGCGGGCGTACCGCTAGAGCTATCCCCTGCAAGGCTGTTTCCAATTCTTGCCACAACTGCCCGCCTGGCACAAATGCCCCCGCCAGCTGTACGCACAACCATTGTTGGCCAGGCTGCTGAATATCCTGAGCCACCGCCAGGCATTGTGGGGAGGGGGCTAAGCCCTGCAATCGGCTTAGGCAGGCATCTGGCGACATCGTCTGGGGAATGGCAACCGCAACCAGGCTGTCATCCAGGTCGGTTAGATCGTCATAGGGCAATGCCCCAACCACCGCCGCCTGTGGTGATGGATTGGTTGTGGTGGCGGTTAAGGAGGGATAGAACGGCAGGGCAAAAAAGACCCGCAACGTCTTTTGCCCCTCCAGATCGGTTGCCCCCTTTGGCGTTGGCGATTGCAAAAGCTCCGTCCACCATTGCCCAATATCATGCTGACTTGGCCAGGGGATAACCGCATAGTCCAACCGCTGCTGCTGCACCGCCTGAATCAGGGCGACGGGATTATCAAAGGCGGTCATCGGCACGCAAACGCCAAAATGATCGCGTGCCAGCATGCTGCAATCTGCCCCGTCCTCTATACCCAGGGAGCCCCCGCGCAGATAGCCGCAGGAAAAGGGCTGTTCGACCACCGACAGGGTGGCCATCATAATTTCGCGCCACAACTGCAACAAGCTTTGCACGGGCATGGCGCCGCGATGGCGTTCAACCAAGCGCCGCAAAATCATGGCCTCACGCCCCGGATACATGAATTGTCCGCGGTTAATAAAGCTGGGGGTGCTGCGTTTCAACTCCCCCACCTGCTGGGTTAGGGCGGTACGCTGTATCAACAATTCCTGCAGCTGGCTGTCCAACGCATCAATCTGTTGACGAAGCTCTAATAGGCGGGGATGGGGCATAACTAGTCTCCTTTTTTAAGCGAGGAAGAGCGGGAAGCTCCGATCGGCGTTGGCATTAACAGGCCATGCACGGGGGCAGTGATCCGTTTAGGCTTCATCGCCACAACCTGCTTGGTGGCCTCAACCATCAACAATCCGCCAAAGCCAGGAAACCATCGTTGTCCAACAATTTCGATAGCCAAGGCCGCATTCAGCCAGAATCGACGGCTTGAGGGCGGCATCAACAACAGGCGGCGATGCCGCAACGGGGTCAGCTCATGTTCCCGCAACAGGGCGTTCAGCTGGGTCAGGGTATAGGGTTGACCATGGCCAAAGGGTGTTTGCTCCGCCCGCGCCCACAGGCTGTGTCGATGGGGCACAACAACAATCAATCGTCCCTGAGGGGTTAACACCCGCGCCACCTCTGTCATCAAATCGCTGGCATTCTGGGCATGCTCCAACGCATGAATCAGCAATACCCGCTCTGCCCCGCCCGAACGCACTGGCCAATCCCCCTCTAACACCAGGCAGCTGGCGTTGGGCGCACGGTATGGCCAATTGATAACGCCCAGCTTGGCCGGCATTAAGGCCGCGGTTGGAATGTTGGCGCTTAGATACGGACGCAAAAAAGGCAGGGGATAGCCATAGGCAACCAGCTCAGTCAGCCTATCGCCCCGTTGTTGCGGCAAAGCCGACCACCATTGCAACAGCCGATGACGCACCAGCTTTTTGATGACAGCCCCCATCGGGGAGCGATAGAATTCCCAATAGTTTAGAATGTCACTGAACACCAGATGGCCACTTCATAGTTAAGGTGATTTTGAATGCGCAGCGATATTATCGTCAAAGCTGTACCCTGCCTGCAAGACAATTACGCTTGGTTGCTGCACGAATCCATCAGCGGCCAAACCGCCGTCATCGACCCTGGTCAGGCCGAACCCGTTTTGGCGGCGTTAACCAGCCACGGTTGGACGCTAAGCCATATCATCAACACCCATCACCATGGCGACCATGTTGGTGGCAATTTGGCGCTACTAGCCAACACCAACGCCCAACTTTATGCCTCAGCCTATGATTTGCAGCAACAACGAATTCCTGGAGGCGATTCAGGCCGCAGCCATCCGCTGCAAGATGGCCAGCAAGTTTTCCTAGGTCAGAAATTTTTGACCACCATCGCGGTACCCGGCCATACCCTTGGCCATATCGCCCTATATCATGCGCCACAAGATAGCGAACCAGGTCTGTTGTTTAGCGGGGACACCCTTTTTTCCCTAGGGTGCGGCCGTTTGTTCGAGGGAACAGCCCCGCAACTTTGGCAATCCTTACGGCGCTTGCGGGCGCTGCCAGGCAACACACTTATGTATGCAGGGCACGAATATACTCTCAAAAATGGCAGTTTTGTTCGCTATTTGGGCTTAAATTCGCCAGAATTGGAGGAATATCTAACGAAATGCCAGCAAAAAAGGAGCAAAAATCACCCTACCTTGCCCAGTTCTATGGAAATCGAATGTTTTTTTAACCCTTTTTTGCGTGCAGACAGCCCCGAAGTGGCCACAGCAGTCATGCATCATCTTAGCGTCGAACCAGGCTTGGCCAACCAGCAGCCAACGCCACAGGACGTTTTTGGATGGCTAAGACGCCTTCGCGATTCTTTTTAGTGCGTGTCACCCGCATCCTATTTTTGAACAGATCCAAAAATATTTAGGCTGTACGAAAGGCCGAGGGATAACTGTCATAGTTTGCTGAGCGCGGCTGTGCCACTTGCCCACGCGCATAATTCGATTCTGCACCAACAGAAGATTTGTAGGTCATCGCCAAGGTATCCAGGCTGGCGACCAACGTTGGTGCCAACTGGCGCACCTTATGCCAAAAAGACCCAACATGATAACCGCTGGAATCCTCAATAAGATCCTCCAGAATAAATCCCCGCAATTCTTGCAACAGGGAAAAATTTACCGGATCCTCCGACATCATATTTAACCGGGCAAAAAATGCCTTCTGATCAGATTTTTGCTCACTATTGCCTAAGGCTGCCAACAAATCCTTACTCGCCCGCGTCAAACAAGCCTTTGCAAGAATAACGGCAATAGCGTGTCGATTGCTGACGATCGTTTCCATCAGACTACCCGAGGTCTGAAAAGCATACATGGTCGTTAAAGCCTGAAGGCTGCGTTGCCCCTCCTGCAAATCTTTCATGGTCGCTTGCCCCGTTCCGCACAGGACAATCGCACGATAGGCGGCATGTTCATCACTGGACAGCGGGAAACGCTGCACATTCGCCATGTGCCTAAGCTGTTTAATAAGCCCGGACAATTCGACCATCAATTTTTCCTTACACAACGTCGCAGGAATTCCCCAACGCGACCGCGAGACTCTTACTATGCAACGTCACCACTATAGCCCCCATAGAAAAAGAAGCAATCCCCCCTTACAGACCGGTGTATGGCGGCAAGCAAAAATTTTTTTGCCTGATTTCGATTTTATTCAACGGCTGAGGCAAAATTTGGCCTGGTGTTTGCATCATAACCAACATGACCGATGTAACACTACTGCTAAATCAAATAGGTGTCGCCAACCGCGGTGAAAGCCGCGGCCAGGACGGCGCCTCAAAACAGGGCAACAGCCAGCTGTTTAACGCCTTAATGGCGCAACAGTCCGCGGCGAAGACAACCAACGCCCTAAAATCCGAACAGAGCGATACAAAACTTAGCCCCTCAAGCAGCAACAGAACCCCCAATGATAAGACTACGGCCGACAGAGGTGCCAAGACAGATACTGTTAAAGATACTGCTAAAGATTCTGGATCAAGGGAAAAGGTTGCAACCGCTAGCAAGGTAGAAAAGCAACGGGACAATCAGATCGCAACCGAACGAGAATCCTTACAGCCTGCCAAAAATGACCAACCCGAAAATTCATCAACAGCGTCTCAAAACCATGTCGAAAAAAGCCTTAGCGACGCACCTCAGGATGATCAACCCGCAACAACCGCAGACCAACAGGCGATTGCGGATCCGTTACTCATGAATAACAACCTGCTTCTGCTGTCGCCATTTACCGCCGCAAACAGCTCTGTTGAAACGGTTCTGGCAAATGCTTCATCCGATACAGTCAGCAACAGTGGCGGGGTTAATAGCGGACTGAACCTTAGCAATCCCATCAGCACAACCACCGTTGCTACCGCTGATAGCTCGCTGAATCTTAACAATCCCATCAGCACAAACACCGTTGCTACCGCTGATAGTTCTTTGAACGCATCAAAATCTTTGTCCGCGGCCGAAAATCTTAATACCCCATTAGACGTAGCAGTAAGCACTCACAACTTGGGCACAGATAATCCTGTTGTTAGTTATGCGTCTTCGGCGGATACAGCTATCACCACCCCGCCGACAGCTGCCACAGCTGCAACGGCATCACCGAACCTAACCCCAACCGTCAATAACCCATTGGCGGCCAGCACCAATGACTTTTCACCAGCCCTTCAACAGGCGGCAACCGATTCTGTCGCACCAAGCACCGACGGCAAAATTAACGACCGATTTTCTGAGAATGAAGGCAAGCACGCAGGCCTTCCTGAAGACACAGAAATCTCGCTTACCAACGCCAACCCAATCAATGTGGTGCAATCGCCCCTGACTGTTCAGAACACTGAAGTGGCCAAACAGGCCACCATGGTTCCACCACAAGCAGGAGAGTTGGCACAGCAAGTGACAGTCGCCATTCGCAAGGGTACCACTGAAGGTACCAGCCAGATGCACATCAAGCTGAATCCCGTTGAGCTGGGCGGTATCGACATTCGGATGGAGGTGGATGCCGATCATCATGTTCGCGCCATCCTAACCATCGAAAAACCAGAGACTTATGATTTGCTGCATAAAGATGCCCAACATTTGCAAAAACTGCTGGAGGAATCCGGCCTAAAACTGGCCGATGCCAACGCCATTCAATATGAACAACGCAGCAGCAGCCTGGCCAACAATACGAACAGCAATCAAGACTGGCTTAGCAGCGGTTGGTTTGGTCAAGAGGGTGGTCAGGCTGGCCGGCATGCCCAGAACGATTCTGGCTATACCGCGGCACGCCACCCAGGTGGTGACGGCGACGATGCCGCCAGCACCCCCGTCAATCTTATCACCTACACGCATGGCCAAATTGATGGCCGCGTCAACATTCGTGTCTAACCACGGGAGATTAGAAAATGAGCACTGTTACCAACCCTACCGCAACCCCCGCCGCCCTTGGAGCCGCTGCCACAGCCAGCAATGGGTCAGCACCCAGTAGCAATACCAGCAAAAGCGCTGCATCCGGGGTTAAGCTTTCTGGCGATATCAACACTTTTCTAAAACTGTTGGTGACCCAGTTGAAGAATCAGGACCCACTGAATCCCACCGATTCCAACCAATTTACCCAACAGCTGGCACAATATTCACAGGTTGAACAATCAATTCAGTCCAACAGCAATCTGGAAAAACTGATTGCCCTGCAGGATAAAAATTCCATCAGCAATGCTGTCAGTTATATCGGCAAATCCGTGACAACCAATGACAACAAATTGGTGCTTAATAATGGCACGGCACGATTCAGCTATGTTATCAACGACAGCCCAGCCTCAGCCAGTATTCGGATTGAAGACAGCAAAGGAAATGTTGTTCGACAAATCAATGCTAAAACGACCAATGACACCTATGATTTGGCTTGGGATGGTAAGGATGATAGCGGTGCCGCCCTTACCGATGGGATCTACACCCTGAAGGTCAGCACCACTGATGCCAAGGGCGCGAAGAAAAACTTAGCCAACACAATCTATAACCCCGTTGATGGTGTTAAAATCGTCAACAACCAACCCGTTTTAACTGCCGCAGAAAAAGAAATAACACTGGATAAAGTATTATCCATTAACTCATAAATTGAATTTTTAACCTTTTGTTTTTTTAATTAAGGAGACTATCATGTCTATATTTGGAGCTCTTAATACAGGCGTAACAGGAATAACCGCTCAAGCCCAACAGCTTAGCGCCATTTCCAACAACATCGCCAACGCCACCACTATAGGCTATAAACGTGTTGATAACAGTTTTACCAGCATGGTAACGTCGACTGGCTCACAAGCCACTTATTCACCTGGGGGGGCAAGGGCAACGGTTAAAAACTTGATTGATGCCCAGGGATCTACCAACACCACGACTAGCAGTCTGGATTTGGCCATTCAAGGCAGAGGGTTTTTTGTTGTCCGCTCCAGCTCAGACGACAATTCTATCTATCCAACAACCTACACACGGGCGGGCGATTTTCGCCCTGATGCCGAAGGCTTTTTAAAAAACTCAAAAGGTTATTATTTGCAGGCTTGGCCACTGACAAGTGGCACGCGACCACCCGGCTTTAATGACCCTGCCTCAACAGTTTCTGTTAACGTTAAAAACATTGCGGGACAGGTTCAACAAACTACAACCCTGTCAATGATAGGCAATTTGAATTCCGCTACAGCTACTTCGGGAACAGCCCCAACTATTCCTGCATCGAGCGCGCCGGTAGCTTCGCTTACCACAAACGATACAACCATTTATGACAGCCTAGGAAATCCCCAAACCGTTCGTCTTTATTGGGAAAAGGTCGCCTCCAATCGTTGGCGGATGACTGCTGACCTACCTGGTGCCCCAGTTGGCAATGCCTTGATCCCCACCGCAGCAGCTGCCCCATTTCCAGCGGTTCCTAGCCTGGATGGCAGCACTAATGATAATGCCTTAATCTTCCAATTTAATACCAATGGCACCTTAGCTAGCGTAACCCAAGCTGATGCGGCAACGGGAATCGCGGCAACAGGACCATCGGTACTAAATCCTGCCACCAATCAATTAAACGTTAGTTTTAACTTTAGTGGATCGGGCAGCTTGGCGAATCAAACCATTCCGATGAATTTTGGAGCTCCTGACTCAGCTACTGGAATGGGGCAGTTCAATGCACCCAATAGCGCGGTTGTAACCCAGGATGGCGCCCGCTTTGGCAGCTTATCTAATGTCAGCGTCAGCAATAAAGGAATTGTTGTCGCAACATTTGATAACGGGCAGACTCGTGATTTGTACGAGGTACCTATTGCCGACTTTCCCAATGTGGATGGGTTGTCACCCGGACAAAATGGGGTGTTTGATCAAACCATAGATTCCGGACAAGTCGATTTAAAGGTTAATGGCATCAATGGCGTTGGAACCGTTTTGCCCTCAGCCTTAGAGCAATCGACGGTTGATATTGCTCAAGAATTTTCCAATTTGATTATTACAGAGAAGGCATTTAACGCCAATACCAAGGTCATCAAAACCTCAGATGATATGTTAAGAGAGTTGCTGCAGGTCATATAGCTGGCACCATAAAAAATCTGGCCGTGATAGGCTAGGCTGGACATTCGAACGGTCTTGTTTCAAACTTTGAGGCAAGACCGTTTTTTTGTGCCAACCGCCCTACCCCCCCTGCCCCATTATGTACCCAACGCTTTATGCCCGCTATGTTGACCTGCCACAGCTTGAGGGGTTGGCCAGGGGGCTGGCCAGGCTTTGTAACCAGGGGGCGGTTATTACGCTGAGCGGGGAATTGGGGGCTGGCAAAACCACCTTTGCCCGCGTTTTTTTGCAAAGCCTGGATCCCAGCCTGACCGATATCCCCAGCCCCAGTTTCACCCTGGTACAACAGTACGACACGCCGCAGGCCGAATGGTTGCACGCCGATTTATACCGCCTGACCACCAGGGATCAGGCTATCGGCCTTGGATTGGTTGAGCAGGTGGTGGATAAGGGGCTGTTGTTGGAATGGCCAGACCTACTAACCGATGATTTGCCCGCCAACCGCCTGGGCATTACCCTGAATTTTGCCGACGATGCCCTGACCTTGCGGCATGTTGAGTTCCAGCTGCACGGCAGCTATGAAAAGCTGTTTAACGATTTGGTTCAGATAATCCAAAGCCAATGCCCGCAGCATAGCCCCGCGCAACGCCCCCAACAGATTCAACAGTTTCTTCGGCAACATGGTTGGCAGGATGCACACGCCGAACCGATGAGCGATGATGCCTCCTTCCGCCGGTACAACAGGCTGTTTCAAGGGGCACAGAGCCTGCTGCTGATGGATTCCCCCGCGCCGATGGAATATGTTTGGAAATTTACCCAGGTTGCACAGCTGCTGCAAAAAACGGGGTTAACCGTTCCCGCCATTCATGCCGTCGATGATTGCCACGGCCTGCTGCTGGAGCAGGATTTTGGCGATATAACCGCCACCCGCTTTGTTTATCAGGACATGGCGGATGATACGCACACGCCGCAGGGGGCAGCTGCCAACACGACGGAGCAACGGTTGGCGCAGGTTCTATCCCTGGGCGTCAAAGCCCTTATCCATCTGCATCAATGCTGGCTTACGACCACCAACTCGCTGCTGACCAACGAAGACAAGGCCGCCATCCCCCCCTATTGCGGCTATCGCATGCTCAGCGATGTTCAAATCTTCCTCGATTGGTATTTGCCCGCCGCTGGCCTGCCCCCCGCCGATGCGGAGTGTCAACGGCTGTGGCATCAGGCCTGGACGGCGGTGATAGCGCAACAGCATAGTGTGCCAGAGGTGATGATTTTGCGCGATTACCGCCTGGACAACCTGATGATTCTGCCTAAAGCGGGGCGGGATCAGTTAGACTTAGAAAACCTAGGCATATTGGATTTTCAGGATGCGATGACCGCGCCGCTGACCTATGACCTGATTTCATTGCTTGAGGATGCCCGCCTGGACTTTCCGCCCGATGTGGTAGCGCGGCAGGTGCAGGCGTATCTGGCCGCCTTTCCCGATATTTCCCGCGCCGATTTCGATCAATCCTGGGCAACGGTAGCTGCTGTGCGCCACACCCGCATTTTGGGCGTGTTTGCACGGCTGTGGCGGCGCGATGATAAGCCCGTCTATCTCGTCCATCTGCCCCGCGTTTGGCGCCAACTGAGCCAGGCACTGGCGCACCCCGCCAATGCCCCGTTGGCGGCCTGGTTTGACCGCTATGTGCCGCTGGCCTGCCGCCAGCTATCGGCCAACGCGGCGGCGGCCTGACCCCTTGATGATTGCCCCCTTTCAACAGGCGATGATTTTAACCGCAGGCTTGGGCACGCGCATGCGCCCGCTGACCGAAACTTGCCCCAAACCGCTGCTGCCCCTTCATGGCCTGCCGCTGCTGGATTATTCGGTACAACTGCTGCAACAGGCGGGCATTCGCCATATCGGGCTGAACAGCCACCATTTGCCTGATCAGCTAAAGGCCTGGTTAGAGGGGGCGCGGGCGCGCTATCCGGATGTCCGTTTTGATTTAAGTTATGAGCCGCAGTTGTTGGATTCTGGCGGCGGATTGCGTAACGCCCTGGAACAGTTCGATTTTGACTGGAACAGTCCCCTGTTCGTGCTGAACGCCGACAACCTGTGGCATGATTTTGATCAGCATCCCTGCCACACCCTGATGCAGGCATGGCGCGACACCATGTCGGTACTGCTGCTGACCGCTGACCGCCAAACCGCCCAACATTTGCAGGAGTCGGCCAGCTTTTCCCGCAACGATGCTGGCCAGCTGACCTATCATCCCGCCGACACGCCGCAGCCTGCAGATCCCTGGTACTATGCCAGCATGCATTTGGTTGACCCCATGGCCTTGCGCGATTATCCGATTGCGCCCTTTGGCCTGTTTCGGGATTTTTGGCTGCCTGAGGCCGCTAAGGGGCGGTTATTCGGCGCCCCCTATCAAGGTCGTTGGTCGCATATTTCGACCCCCGCCGACCTAAGCCGTACCGAGCAATTTTTGGCGCGCCAAGCATGATGGGCTTTTTCCAGCTGCCCTTTGGTTGCCCCCCCCTATCCCTGTTGGCGCACAGGCTGGCCGCGCAAAATCTTAGCAGCGACCAATTAACTAGGGCGCAAATTTGGTTGCCGACGGAGCGTGCCCGCCGCAGCCTGATTCACCAGCTGCAAAAACTAAACCTCCCTGCCGTGCCCGACATTCGCCTTATCCAGCCCATCCTTAACCCGCTAAATGATACGGCTATAGACTCCACCCCGTCTGAGGAAACCAAGCCACAGGCGCCGCCGCCGTTAATAGCGCAACTGGCCACCGCCAACTGGCTGATGAATCGTGATCTTGAACTGGGCGGCGGTGCGGGGCATGAGCGCAGCTGGCCAGCCGCCCTGTGTATCGCTAAGCAATTGTTGCAGCTGCATCACCAATTGCTTGGCCATGACATCGATTGGCATCAGGTGCTTGAGGCTGACCCGTCCGCCTGGTCAGAGCAGGCGATGATCGGCCAACAACTGTTGCAGGATTGGCAGGATTGGTGGCCAGGCTGGTTGCGGCAGCATGGCTACACCGCCGCCAAAGCCGCCCAACAAGACGAATTGGCCACCATGCAGGCTGCATGGCAACGCACCAGCCCGCCGATCATTTGGATGCTGGGTGCTGATGGCGCCCTACCGCTGGATCAACAGTTGATGCGGCTGGTGGCGATGCAGCCGCAGGGAGCGGTGCTGTTGCCCGCCATGCCCGACTATACTGGGGCGGAGGTGGCGCAGCTGGCCACATCGCCGCGCCACCCACATGGTCAATTGATGGCGTTTCTTCAAAGCGTTAAGGGGGCACCCTGGCCTTTGCCCCGTTGGCTAGGCGCCGATAAAGCCGATACGATTCCCCCACAACTGGCGGGCACGATGCCGCCGCCTGGCCGTCAACAGCTGTTGCAACAGTGGTTTTCCGTTCCCAACCGTGGCGGTATCGACCCGCATGCCGCCAGCCTAAGCGCCGACAGCATCACAGAAAATTTCAGCGTTCAGCCCTGCCATAATCAGCATCAGGAGGCTCAGCTGATAGCCCTGGCCATGCGCCGCGCCCTTGATAATTCCAGCGACATTCCCAATTACAAAGCCGCCCTGATTACCCCCGATCGCCAACTGGCGAAGCAGGTCGCGGCCGCGCTTAAGCGATGGAACATCGTGGTCGATGATTCGGCGGGGCAACCGCTGATCCAAACGCCCCTTGGCCGCCTGGTCGCCCTTAGCCTGACAGTTATGCAGCCGCAGGTTGAGGCCAGCGCTGTGTTAGCCCTGCTGTATCACCCGCTATGCAGCCTGGGGATGCCGCCCGCCACGCTGCGCGCCATTGCCAGAACGCTGGATGCGGCCTGGCGCGGCCTACCGATTACGCCCAGCTATGCTGGCTTAATCGCCCGCTGGAAATTGGTGGGGGTGTTGGATGATGAAATTTGGAGTAATGAAAGCGACAGCAACGATGAAGGTGACAACGCCGCCGCCAAGACTGCCCAAAATGCCGCCCAAATTGACCAGCTGCTGACCATGATGCAGGACTGGCAGCAGGAAAAACCGAGGGAGTATGCCATGCTGGCCGATTGGCTGGAATGGCATCGGCGCTGGCTTGACCGCTGTCTGACGCGGCAAGCGTGTGACGTTGGCGATGATACCCCCCATCTCCAGACGCCCCAGCCTAATAGCAGTGAGGCCGAGCAGCACCAGCAGCATGCGATTGCCGAACAACAGCTGAACCAGATCTGGCAACAGCTGACGGAGGCCTCCCCGCATTTAGGCCTGCTAAGCCTGCAAGAATATCACCATCTGCTGACCGAACAGCTGGCCATGACGGCCGTGCGCCAACCTGTTGGCCAGCATCCCCATCTGGCGATTTGGGGCGTGTTAGAGGGGCGGTTGCAGCATGCCGATTTAATGATTTTGGGCGGGTTGAATGAGGGGGTATGGCCAAGCCCGCCGCCAAGCAACCCATGGCTGCCCAACGTCATTCGCCACGCTATTGGCTTGCCGGATGAGGCGGGGGGGGCGGGCAGCGCGGCTCATGACTTTATCCAGAATTTGCAGGCGCCCAACCTGCTGCTGACCTTTTCCCACAGCCGCGATGGCCAACCCGCCGCCCCGTGCCGATGGCTGATTAAGCTTAGGGCGATGTTGACCAAACGGGTCTGGCAAGATTCGGCTAACACTGGTGGCAACAGCCTTGGCCAAAGCCTGCCCGACTGGGAAACCCTGTTGCCCACCTATCTGCCGTTGCAACAGCTGGAAGCCCTGGATATCCCGCCCCCCGCCTTGATGGCCGCCGCCGCCGCCCTATCGACCGTGCCCGCGCCCAACCCCGCCCCCGCGCTCCGCCCACGTCAATTAAGCGCCAGCCAGCTTCAGCAGCTGATGACCGACCCCTATAGCTTTTACGCCGCCACCATGCTGCGCCTGAAACCACGGCCAAGCTTTGATGATGAGGATGAGGTGCCGCGAAACCTGGGCAACCTGTTGCATCACAATTTGGAGCTGTTCAGCCTGCGGCACGGCACCGATTGGCCACAGGATGCGCCCCAACAATTGCTGAACCAACTGCGCGAAACCCTGGGGCTGTTGGCGGAAAATCCGCTGATGGCCTATCACTGGCAAAGGCTCACCGACGCGGTCAATTGGTTGGATAGGCAGGAGCGGCAGCATCGAAACCAAACCATCCCCCTGGTCAAAGTGCTGGTCGAAAAAACGGGTAAGGCCACCATGACCCTGAACGGGCACAGCATCCAACTGCGCGCGCGGGCGGATCGGATTGATGTGGACAGCACGGGGGGCGTGACCCTGTTGGATTACAAAACGGGATCATTGCCAAAGCCGGGCATGATTCAACGCGGCCTGGCCTTGCAATTAACCCTTGAGGCCTGGTTGTGGGATCAGGGTGGCTTTGGCAAGGAATTGGCCAACACCCACCTGGTCGATTGCCAGATTTGGCGGCTAAATGGGGGTGAACAGGGCGGTGCAGATTTTTCCTATACCGCCAAGAAAATCAATGATTTACAGGGTCTAATTGCCGATTTTTCGGCGGGTGCGGCCGAATTGCTGCATCACCTGCTGCTATCCCCCACCCCCTTTTATCCCGACCCCTGGCCAGACCTTCCCCCGCGCAACGACTACGCCCACCTCAAAAGACGGGCAGGTTGGTTATAGGGGTGGGCGGCAACGCCTGCAGGGTGGCCAATTCAGCCTCAGCGTCCGCGGCATTTTGCAAATGAATGGCGCGCAGGCGGGCTTGGCGGGCAAAACCGGCACAGGCCTTTTCAAATTGTGCCAACCACCCCAATCCCGCCAACAAGGTTGGGCGATGGGTGGGATATTGCCGCCACCCTTCCAAACATTTGTTTAGGCGGGCGGGTTGTTGCGCCACCATGGCGCCCATTTTTCCCAGCTGATGCTGTTCCCACAGAATTTCTGCCCGTTGCAGCTCTAAGGTGGCGGCCTCATGACGCAACAGCGGGGTGCTTAGCAGATCGATGGCCTGGTTAATCGCCTGCCACGATTGATCCAACCACGCCTGCTCAGCGTTCAGTTGGTGCAAATTTAACGCGGCCTTGGCCAGTTGCGCCGATAGGCAGGCGCGCAGAAAAAACTGTTCCGACGGGATGGCATGTTTTAACCCCTCCTCACACGCGCTGACCGTTCGCAACAGCCATCGTTGGCCGCGATAGGCCTGGCCGCGCAGCATAGAAATGCGCCCAATCGACAGCTCAACCCCATACCAGGCATCGTCATCGCCGCCCTGACTGGCGCTGTCGCGCATATCGTCAGCCGACCGCATGAACGGTTCCATCACATCCCAATCATCGGGAAATTGCCAATCGGCGGGGGCGGCCGCCATCAGCAGCAGATTTAGCAGCTGGATCCAGGTCAGGCTGAACCCCAGGGGCACAAACAGCTGGCCAGTAAGGGTGGCGAAATTGACCGCGGGCAAGGCCTGCAACCGATTGGCGGGCAGAAATTGTGGGCTTATGCCAATGATTTTCAGCCATACCCCGCCGTTTTCCTCATCGACACGCCCCGTCACCAGAATATGCGCCCCCTGCTGCTGCAACCATTCGTCCATCACCAGCTGTTGACGGGGCAAAAACAGCTGGCCAGGATTGGACAGGGGCGGCGGCGGGTTACCAAAGCGGCTGAAATAGCGTTTGATGCCCACCATCCCCTGCGCTTGCAACGCCCGTTGCAACCGTCCGGCGTGCAGATCGCCCGGATCCTGCTCAAAACTGTGCAGCAGGATTTGCAGCCCGCTCCAGCAGGGGATATCCAGCCGATTGCCCGCCAACAAATTGCCGACAAATTCCCGCAACCACGCCTTTAACGCTTGGCCATGCTGAGCCACTGCCTGCAACAAAGACTGAATCCGTTGCGGAATGATACTGGGGAAAAACCACTTCATAGCCGCGATTGTTAACCGATCCCGCGCCCATAGCAAGCGGGGCACTGGAGATTTCTAAAGTGGAATGACTATAGTCGTTTCAATTTAGAAATATCCAGCCTGCGAAAATGTTGCGAGGTCGAGAAACGGAGCGGAGTGTACATGGACGTACATGAGCACCGTATCGCAGAAATCGTGACATTTGCAGCACTGGAGATTTCTAAAGTGGAATGACTATAGCGCGTGCATTATCCGCCAAGATAGGTTAAGGGTTATGGCCGTTATCATAATAGCTTAGTGAGAGATTGCCCCCATGCGCGCCTATTCCAAAAAAACCATCATTGCCGCCGCCGAAATCCTGTTGGAGTTTGAGGATTCGTCGCCACCGATGGATCGCCTGTTGCATCACTATTACAAAGAGCGGCGGTGGCTGGGCGGTGGTGATCGCCGTGCGATTGGTGAGGTGGTCTATGGCGTGATGCGCCAACACGCGCTGCTGGACTGGTTGTTAGGGCAGGTTGGCGTTTCGCAGGAGATGGGACATCGCCTGGGGCTTTGGCTGCTGCTGCACAGCAATGCCAGGGCGGCTTCGGGCGATGACAGCGGCCCCACCCTGGATCTGGCCTGGTATTTGGAGAAGTTGCACGATGCCCCCCCGGGCGATCTGTTGGAAAAATTTGCGGCGGCGGCGGCCATCACCGATACCCCCCCCGATTGGGTACAGGGCAATTGCCCCGAATGGCTGGTGCCCAGACTGCAACAGGCCTTTGGCGATAATCTTGCGGCAGAGCTTAGCGCCCTTAACCAAGAGGCTGGCGTCGATTTGCGCGTTAATATCCGCCGTGGCAGCCGCAGCGACTGGCTTAGCCAATTTCTGACCACCGGGTGGGAGGCTGAGGCAACGCCGCTGAGCCCGATTGGTATCCGACTGCCCCTGCGTTTCAACTTTAACGACCTGCCCACTATCCGCGAAGGCCTGTTGGAGGTGCAGGAGGAGGCGGCGCAGCTGGCCGCTGTGTTGGTGGGCGCTGAGCCTGGCATGCGGGTGTTGGATCTGTGCGCGGGCGCGGGGGGTAAGGCGCTGGCGCTGGCCGACTTTATGGAGGGTAAGGGGCAATTGCTGCTGACCGATATCAGCGAGGCTAAGCTGAACCGCGCTGGCCAACGATTGGCGCGTGCCGATGCCCAAAATGCCCAAAAACGCCTGCTAACGGGCATTACCGACCCGTGGCTAAAGCGGCAGGCTGGCAAGTTTGATCGGGTGCTGGTTGATGCGCCCTGCAGCAATTTGGGCACTTGGCGGCGCAACCCCGATGCCCGTTGGCGATTGAATGAGGCCGATATCACCGACCTGGTCGAACGGCAACGGCAATTGTTAACGGTGGCGGCAACACTGGTTAAGCCTGGCGGGCGGCTAATCTACGCCACCTGCTCCCTCCTGCCTGAAGAAAATCAGGATCAGGCCGCCTGGTTCACACAGGAAATGGCCGCATTGGGCTATCAACCGCTGACGCTGACCGACTGGCTGGCCGACACGCCGCAGCTGACCGCTGAAGTTCGGCGCGAGATTCTAAAAGGGCAGGATGAGACAACAGGGATTCAGCTGACGCCCGCGCGGCACGGCACCGATGGCTTCTATGTCATGGCCTGGCAGCGTGATGGGGCGATGGCAGAGGGTGATACGCAAGACGATGCCGTGGCACCAGAATCATCAGAGATTACTTAAGAATTACTAACGAAGATCTTGATAAACCTTAACATTCTGTACCATGCCCAGCGCAATCAGCATGGTCAGCATGGCGGTGCCGCCATAGGACAACAGCGGCAAAGGCTCCCCCACAACGGGCAGGATACCCATCACCATGCCGGTGTTGATGAACAGATACAGGAAACAGGTGGCTCCAATGCCAACCGCGACCAGGCGGCCATAGTGGTTGTGGCTGCGCATCCCGATCATGCAGCATTGCAGCGATAGCAGGGTGTAAAGCCCCAACACCAACAGGCCACCAATCAACCCCATTTCCTCACCCACCATCGTAAAAATAAAATCGGTGTGTTTTTCGGGCAGGAAATCCAGATAGCTTTGACTGCCCTGCCCCAACCCCTTGCCCATGATACCGCCACTGCCCAAGGCGATTTTGGATTGGGTAATGTGATAGCCCGCGCCTAAGGGATCGGCCTCAGGATCCAAAAAGGTCGTTAGGCGCTTTTTTTGATAGTCATGCAGGCTGAACCAGGCAATCGGCAGGGCGGCGGCTACACCAGCCAGCACCACGCCAAACTTCCACCAACGCACCCCTATCACCATCAACAGCACCCCACCAACCGCCATCAGCATCAGGGCTCCACCCAAATCGGGCTGCGCCGCGGTTAACAGGGCGGGCGCCAAGATTAGGGCAATGGGGATAATCAGCCGACGAATCTGCCAAACCTCCGTCGTGCTTAGCGGCGCGAAATAGCGCGCCAAGGCCATCACAATCGCAATTTTCATCAGCTCAGAGGGTTGCACCTGTATGGGCCCCAGCTTTAGCCATCGTTGCGCCCCCATGCCGATAATCCCAAAGGCATCCACCAACACCAGCATGACAAGCGAGGCCAGATAAAAGGGATAGGCCAGCTGTTGCCAGACGCGCATATCGGTAATCGCCACCACGGTCATCAAGCCTAAACCGACAAGAAATCTTAGCATCTGACGCCCCGCCCAGGGATCCAGGCTCATCCCCCCCGCGGAATACAGGGCGGCAAAGCCAAAACAGGCCAGCGCCACAATGTTTAGCAGCAACGGCCAGGACAATTTTTTAAGCTGCGCCAGGTGGGGGACAAAGGAAAAACTGTTCATGATTTTGATAACCGATGCGGTGGGGGCTCCACCAAAATAAAACCGACAAAAACCCTGGGAAACAGGCTAAGCGATTCTTTTTGCCAGGTCTATAGCAGCCTCTATAGCAGCTTAAGCAAGCGAGCCGTCATTTCTTGGGTACCAATCGCCAGCTCACCCACCGCCGCCAGATCCTGGGTACGGGCACCATCCGCCAACAGGGTTGCCACGGCCTGTTCAATACGATCCGCCAGGGCTGGTTGCCCCGCGCTGAACCGCAACAACATCGCCAGGCTTAGGATGGTGGCCAACGGGTTTGCCCGATCCTGCCCCGCGATATCTGGCGCGCTGCCATGAATCGGCTCATACAGGCCAGGTTGTTGCAGGCTGCCCGAATCAAAATCGCCCAGCGATGCCGATGGCAACATGCCCAGCGAACCGGTCAGCTGCGCCGCCTCATCCGACAAAATATCGCCAAACATGTTGTCGGTCAGGATAACATCAAACTGCTTGGGTGCCCGCACCAGCTGCATCGCGGCGTTATCGACATACATATGGGTCAGCGCGACATCGGGATACTCCGCCGCGCTCAGCTTGCTAACCTCATCGCGCCACAAACGGCCAGATTCCAGCACATTGGCCTTATCAATCGAACACAGTTTTTTGCCGCGTTGTTGCGCCAGCCGAAAGGCCACCCGCGCCACCCGCACAATTTCCAAATTGGTGTAGGTTTGGGTGTTAAAGCCACGGCGATTGCCGCCCCCCAAATCCTCGATCCCGCGGGGTTGACCGAAATACAATCCCCCCGTCAGCTCACGCACCATCAGGATATCCAAATCGCTGACCAATTCGGGCTTAAGGCTGGATGCGGCCACCAGGGATGGGAAAACCCGCGCGGGACGAAGGTTGGCATAGACCCCCATCGCCTGCCGCAGTTGCAACAAACCCTGCTCAGGCCGCCTATTAAGGGGCAAATGATCAAAATCGGGGCCACCCACCGCGCCCAACAGCACCGCATCGGCCGCGATTGCCCGATCCCTGGTCTCTGACGCCAACGGAACGCCATGGTGGTTACAGGCCGCGCCGCCAATCAAATCCTGGCTAACCACAACTTGCCAGCCATGGTTATCGCGCAGGTGATTGACCACTTGCAGGGCGGCATCGACCACCTCTGTCCCAATGCCATCACCTGGCAATGCCAACAAATTGAACGCCATCATACCTCTAATGCATCAGCGGGGCACACACAGGGCGGGATCGCCAATAGATTGATACCCGCCACCATCCTTGCCTAAGGATCAAAACGGAATTTCGTCATCCAGCAATTCAGCCAAGGAGCTGTCGGTTGCCGATGACCCACCACCCTGGTTGGATGTGCCAACCTGATGATTGTCATAACCGCCGCCAAAGCCCTCAGCGCCGCCCTCACGACCATCCAGAATGGTCATTTCACCGCGATAGCGCTGCAACACAATCTCGGTCGTGTATTTTTCCTGGCCGCCCTGATCGACCCATTTGCGGGTTTGCAACTGCCCCTCCAGATACACCTTGCTGCCCTTACGCAAATAACGCTCGGCAACCTCGGCCAGCTTATCGTTGAAAATCACCACGCGGTGCCATTCGGTTTTTTCTTTACGCTCACCGCTGTTTTTATCGCGCCAGTTTTCTGACGTAGCCAGAGACAGTTGCACAACCTTTGATCCGTCCTGCATCGTCCGCACCTCTGGGTCACGCCCCAAATTACCGATCAACAAAACCTTATTCAAACTGCCAGCCATCCGTAAAACTCCTTAGCGAAAAAACAAAAACACAGCAATCTGGTGGTTGGAAAACCCCCTAATGGGTTCGCCGCACGATCCAGTCTTCCTATGACAATTATACCCACCCTAATCGGTTTTGCGACATTTGGCCAGACAAACTTACGTCTGCAATCCGCCCAACTTCGACGATGGATTCCCCCTGTTGCCCCACCCTTTTGTCAAGGATGGGGCTGGTGCATAGGGCTATTCAATTATGGGTTTTTGCCACCATTGGCCTTAGGCGCGGGCACGGCTGCTGGCGCAGTTGCAGGTGCAGGAGCGGCTGGCGTTGGTGCCGTCACTGCTGGAGCGGCAGGTGTCCCCGTGGCGGGCTGTTGCGGCAAGGGTTCGGCGCCTGGCAGGGCTTGTTGCTCTACCAGCGGGGCGGGGGTTGCCACCAGCTGCAGACCCAAGGTTTCAACCAACGCCTGATTGCCACCGCTTTGCTGCTGCATCGCCAACGCCGCCAAGGTAACGGGGGTAGCAGGCTTCAGCGCAACGCTAAGGGTGCCAGGGCTGCGTAAGAATTGCTCAATCGCTGGCCACTGTTGTTGCAACAGGGGCAGGCTGCTGCGTGCCATCAGCACATTGGGCTTTTCCGCAAATTCACCAACCCATTGATCTACGGTTAAATTACGCTCACGCGCGGCATCGTTGATCAACAGGCGCAGCAACGATTTGTCATCATAGGTCAGCGATGATTGGTTAAGGGTGATTGCCATCACTTGGCCAATCACTTCCTGCATATTGTTGTTGTCGCCGGACAGCTGCAACGCCTGAAGCTTATCCGTCAATTGCTGGCTTAGGTTACCAAGGCTGATTTGGAAATTCAGGCGGAATTGGTTTTGTACCGCAATATCAAATTGATAACTTCCAGCCTGGCTGTTGGTATCCAACGTCCCCTTTGACACAATGTCCAGGGTCAGTTTTTTCAAGCTTTCCTCAGGCGACAGATCGGACAATTCGGGCATGGATTCGAACACCAGTTCAAGCCCTTTAATCGTGGATCCAATCTCCTCAACCCCACCATTGGTGGCCGCAGGTTTGTTGACCGACGTGACACTTTCAATGCTCAGCAGGGGCTTATCGCTGTCGATGGTTGGTCCCGCAACCACCAGCACATGTTCGGTTAATTTGGTGTTGATATCAGGATTGCTGACCACCGCTTTGGCCGACAAGCCAATCTTTAGCAAACTTTTGACCGGATCATCTTTTTCGGCGGATGGTGGGGTTTTGCCCATCAATTGACCATTAGATTCCGCCTGGCCATCGGCGTTATCCGTTTCCTCCACACCTACGGCGGCGGCATCATCGGCACTAGCATAGCGAAAATTGTTCAGCTGCACGGCAACCGCGGGCGTGCCAGCAGAGCTGGTGGCCGCGCTGTCAATTTGGTACTGATCCAAAGACAGGCGCCCATCGGCATTTTCAAAAAGCACATCCGACAGGATGATTTGTTTGGCACCTTCATCAATCTGATAAGACCAACTGGCATTACCAGCCAGCGGGGCATCGCCAAACACCCATTTTTTCAAATTGCCCAAGGCTTTGTTGTTCCAATTGCTGGTTGGCGAAGCGCCAGCTTGGGCAGTGGCGGATACCCCCTCAGCACCGCTAGAAATCTTGAGAGATTGCCAAAAACCATTACCAATTTGGTTGTCAATCAGGCTTACCCGCCCCGCCCGCGCCAGGCCACCCGACAACGGCTCTAATCGCAGGGTATCCAACGTCCAAACCGCATCAGGGCTAGTCGTTGCCGCGCCATCCACACCCACGGGCGACAACGTCACCTGGTGCAATTTCAACACGCCCGACACAGGGCTGTAGCGGGAATCCTTATAATCCAGCACCAGTGGGGCAGACAGGGCGGCCAATTGCTTCCGCAACACCCCAATGCGCGCCTGTTTGGCGGCATAGGTTCCGCCAACCCCGACTGCACCAATCGCCAGAACGGCTACCAATGCAACCAAAATGGTGCGATTGCGTCGATTGGCCTGCAATGACCGACTAAATTTTGCTTTCATGGGATGACCGCTCCTGCTTCACGGGTTGGGTTCGTGCCATACCAATTGGCCGCACGGATAAAGATTTTCCTTCGGGATAACAATCGGCTAAGGAATCTGCCAGGCCGCTTTCAGCGCCCCATCCACCTCATCCATGCCAACCATCACGCCTAAGTCATGCAACGATGTAACACCAGCGCCATGAATTCCGCAAGGAATAATCCCCTGATAGCTTAAAAGATTGTTATGCACATTCAGGGCGATGCCGTGGCTGCTGACCCATTGTCGCACCCGCACGCCAATAGCGGCAATTTTGGCTGGGTGGATTGCCCCAGTCGGGCTTGGCCGATCCACCCACACCCCGATTTGGCCATCACGGCGATAGCCCTGTACCCCCAGCAGGCCTATCGCCCGAATCAGCCAATCTTCCAACATTCGCACAAAGGATTTTAGGTCGGGTTGCCCCCCATGCAAATCCTTAAGATCCAACAGCAGATAGGCGATCCGTTGGCCGGGCCCATGCCAAGTGTATTTGCCCCCCCTGCCCGTCGGATACACGGGCAAGTCGCCTGGGTTCAACAGCTCCTCTGAGCGCGCGCTGCTGCCCGCGGTGTACAGCGGCGGGTGCTCCAACAGCCAGATTTGATGATCGGCGGCCGATTCGGCGGTGGGTGCAAATTCTGTCGCGGTCAGGATCTCCTGAACAGTTGGAATGGTTGGCGCGGCGTTTGAGAATATTGGCGTGGCCTGCTCCGCCAACCGCTGCTCCCGCCTTTTTCTGGCGGCCAACAACGCCTCCACCTCTTGATCCATCATCGCAACGGTTGCGGTATAGTCTGCCAAGCCAGGAAGGGGACGCCAACGAATCATTCCAGCTTTATAACGTCGCCACCTGCCTAAGGCAACATGCCCGCCCTGTCACGCTTTTGCCCCTGCTCTACTTTTGCCCCCGCCCCACTTTTGCCAAAGGGCGCCGCCTTAACCAACGGGAAAGAGCTGGCGAAAAAGAACTGGTGTAGCCGAAAAACGCACACGACCCGCTTGACTTGCGTGGCCAGCTTCGCTAAAAGTGTTGTTCGCTAAGCGATTAGACGACCAAAAAAGGGATAAGACCATGGCACGTGTATGTGAAATTTCTGGTAAGCGCGTAATGACTGGCAATAATGTCAGCCACTCGAACCGCAAGACCCGTCGGCGTTTTCTGCCGAATTTGCAAATGGTAACCCTGGTCAGTGAAGCGACGGGTGAAAAATTGCGGTTGCGCCTGACCACCCACGCCCTGCGCACCATCGAATTTCACGGCGGCATTGATGCCTATGTGCGTCGCACCGCATCGACCGACCTGCCCGTTTCCGCCCGCCGTTTGAAAAAACGCCTGGCTGCTGCGGCCGAGGTAGCTGCCTAACAAGACGCCCCAGGGGGATCTGATGCAGCGCCCCATTGTTTTAATTACCGATTTTGATGAAACCATTGTTCCGCCGTGGTCAAAGGATTGTTCGCGCACCCCCACTGCGGGGTATCACGACCTTATCAAATACGTTGAAACGCACAAAATACCCTGGTACGGATCTACAGGGCGCACGTTTAAGATGGTCAAGGAAGACCCTCTGCTAAGCGAGCTTCCTTTCCATGGCATCGGCTGCACCGTGGGGACTGAACTGTGGCGACCCCAATCTGACGGAACGTATCAACAATGCCCAACATTTGTTTCCTGGATGGAAGAGCACCAGACTGATCCAGGCTTTATTCCCTTCGATCCCGATCACATTCAGGATCGGGTTGCCGCTATCGTTGGTGAGTTGGATACAGCTGGCAAACCAATTTTTGTTCCACAGCCTGAATATTTCCATAACCGCTTTAAAGTTAGTTTGAGCCTTGTGGATCCTAGGTTACTTGACGAATATCTAAACCGTTTTCATGATGCCTTGGTCGGCATAAGTCACCAGATTATTTTTTATCATGGCGTCAGCCCAGTTGATAAGCAAAGACCAAATGTCACGTTTGATATTCTTCATCCACGAGCCTCCAAATCCAGCACAACGGCTTTTTGTGAACGAGAACATCCTGATAGTTTGATAATTTTTGCGGGCGATTCGGGCAATGACGTTGGCGCGGTCGATCCCCACAATCCAAAGCATCGCATTATTGTGGTAGGAAATGCCCATGATGATTTTCGCCAATGGGTGTCGGACACCTTTCCACCAGATAGGTGCTTCATCGGGCACACTGAACAACATCAGGAAGCCGATGCCGTGATTGCAGGCTTAAGGCATTTTCACTCAAGATAGTCTGACTTTTACGCGCTGACAGATCTATAAGAACAGGCAGCCATGCAGAAAAATTGCAAGGGAGAAAACATACTGTAAAAAGTCTGATAGTCCGCGCTTTTTAAAAAGCTCTAACAACACGTCCAAAACAATGAGAATCAGTACCACAACAGATAGGAAGACGGCGCCTGGCCTTGGTCTGAATATATAACGTCGTCCGAAAACAAAGTTTTCAAACAACATCCAGAAAGGAGGTAATCCAGCCGCAGGTTCCCCTACGGCTACCTTGTTACGACTTCACCCCAGTCGCTGATCCTACCGTAGTCGGCTGCCTCCTTTCGGTTAGCGCACCGGCTTCGGGTAAAACCAACTCCCATGGTGTGACGGGCGGTGTGTACAAGACCCGGGAACGTATTCACCGCAGCATGCTGATCTGCGATTACTAGCGATTCCAACTTCATGCACTCGAGTTGCAGAGTGCAATCTGAACTGAGGTGGCTTTTAGAGATTAGCATCGACTCGCGTCGTAGCATCCCATTGTCACCACCATTGTAGGACGTGTGTAGCCCAGCCCATAAGGGCCATGATGACTTGACATCATCCCCACCTTCCTCCGGCTTAACACCGGCAGTATCTTTAGAGTGCCCGGCCGAACCGCTGGCAACTAAAGACGAGGGTTGCGCTCGTTGCGGGACTTAACCCAACATCTCACGACACGAACTGACGACAGCCATGCAGCACCTGTGTTGTATCCAGCCGAACTGAAAGGCACATCTCTGTGCCCGCGATACACATGTCAAGAGCTGGTAAGGTTTTTCGCGTTGCATCGAATTAAACCACATCCTCCACCGCTTGTGCGGGTCCCCGTCAATTCCTTTGAGTTTCAACCTTGCGGCCGTACTCCCCAGGCGGTGTGCTTAATGCGTTAGCTGCGGCATTGAAGGTAACCCTCCAACACCTAGCACACATCGTTTAAGGCGTGGACTACCAGGGTATCTAATCCTGTTTGCTCCCCACGCTTTCGCGCCTCAGCGTCAGTTACGTTCCAGACAGCCGCTTTCGCCACCGGTGTTCCTGCTAATATCTACGAATTTCACCTCTACACTAGCAATTCTACTGTCCTCTCCCGAACTCTAGCCTACCAGTATCAAATGCAGTTCCCAGGTTAAGCCCGGGGCTTTCACATCTGACTTGATAGGCCGCCTACACGCCCTTTACGCCCAGTAATTCCGAGCAACGCTAGCCCCCTTCGTATTACCGCGACTGCTGGCACGAAGTTAGTCGGAGCTTATTCTGCGGGTACCGTCATTATCGTCCCCGCCAAAAGAGCTTTACAACCCGAAGGCCTTCATCACTCACGCGGCATTGCTGGATCAGGCTTTCGCCCATTGTCCAATATTCCCCACTGCTGCCTCCCGTAGGAGTCTGGGCCGTGTCTCAGTCCCAGTGTGGCTGATCATCCTCTCAG
>JBILMH010000059.1:0-4249 GCA_044375625.1 Alphaproteobacteria bacterium | reverse complement strand
GCACACCGCGCCGTCGTCCCCGCCACAAAATGCTCCAGCAGTTTATCCTGCTTCGCCTTGCTTAATCGACTCTTCCTCATCCCCTATCCAGTAACACATACCTGCGTTATCTGGTACAGCCCCAAAACAAATTGCATGCTGCTGTAATTATCGCTGTGCCACTTAACTAAGGCAGCGGTCAGGCCACCACAACCGACTGCAACCAAGGCCAGCATCACGCCGCGCTGTTGGGGGGAGAGGGGGAGAGGGCGAAAACGCATCATCTAAACCACGGTTGAAATAGGGGGGGTGGTGACGGCTTTTGCCCGCCGACCCAGCAGGGATACGCCGACCACGGCGATAAGAGCCGCCCCAACCAATGAGGCAAAGGCGGGCAGCTTATCCCACCACAGCCAATCAAAGCCAATCGCCCACAGCAACAGGCTGTATTCCAACGGCGCCACCCGCCAGGCTGGTGCCAAGGCCAAGGCGCGGGTCAGGAGTAGTTGGGCAATCGCCCCCAACCCGCCCATGGCTAATAGCCCCAGCCAGTCAGATTGCTGCAGCGGTCGCCACTGATCGTTCAAAAATAAAGGTATCGTCACCGCTAAGGTGCCAATCAGAAAAAAGTAAAACACGATGGTTACGGATTTTTCGGTGCGGGTCAGACTGCGCGATGCCATGCGCGCTAAAGCCCAAAAAAAGGCACACAGCAAACCAAGGCCGATTACCCACCAATCGCCCTCCAAGCTTGGCTTGCTGATAAGGACAACACCCGTAAAGCCCAGCAATAGATAAAGCCAGAATTGGCGCGGCATCAGCTCATTCAAATACCATTTGCTGCACAGGGCGACAAACAGCGGATAAGTCATGATCAAAGCCAGGGCTGTTCCCAACGACAAATGATGATAGCAGTAAAAGGACAAACCCATTCCAATCGTACCAACAATCCCACGCCACAAATGCCCCAACGGTCTTTTGGTTTTCAACATCGCTTTGCCGCCCTGCGCCAACAGAATCGGCGTTAACAGTGCGAGACTGATGCTGTTGCGAACAAAAACCAATTGCAGGCTGCCATAATGACCGCTCAACCACTTTACCAATGCATCGGATAAACCCAAACAGCCAATGCCCACCAAGGCCAGCATCACGCCGCGCTGTTGGGGGGAGAGGGGGATCCTTAGTATCGGTAGCATCGGGCGAGGATTTTTTCCATTGGATAGTTGTTTGACCATAGCGTGCGGCGGTGCAAAAAACCAGGCAAGTTTTTTGTTGCGCTGGTGCGGCATGGCTTTGTAGCCTTAGCGTATGATTTGTGGGTATCATTTGGCGGGGGCGATTGCCGCCATCTGTTCCCCTTCCCCCCATGTTCTTTTTGAGAGGCCGCCATGAGTGTTTCCCCCGACGTTATCATGCATGCCCACCATCTGCCCACCTATCAACCGCCCGCCGACTTTGTTAAGCGAGCGGCTGTTTCGGGCATGGCCGCCTATCAGGCGTTGTGTCAGCAGGCGGCACAGGATTATGAGGGATTTTGGGCGGGGCAGGCGCGCCGCCTGTTAAGCTGGCACAAACCCTTTTCCCAAGTGTTGGATGACAGCAATGCGCCGTTTTATCAATGGTTTGCCGATGGCACCCTGAACGCCTCCTACAACTGTTTGGATCGGCAGGTCGAACGCGGGCTGGGCGACAAAACCGCCCTGATTTTTGAGGCGGATGACGGCGTGGTGACCCGCATCACCTATGCCCAACTGTTGGCCAAGACGTGTCAGATTGCTAACGCCATGAGATCGCTGGGGGTTAGTAAGGGCGATCGCGTGGTCATCTATATCGCCATGTCGATTGATGGTATCGCCGCGATGCAGGCCTGCGCGCGCATTGGCGCGGTTCATTCGGTGGTGTTTGGCGGCTTTTCGGCGCAATCGCTGCGGGATCGGATTCATGACACCGGTGCCAAGCTGGTCATCACCGCCGATCACCAGCTGCGCGGCGGTAAGCAGTTGCCGCTGAAAGAAATTGTTGATGAGGCTTTAACGCTGGGCGGGTGCGAGGCGGTGACGCAAGTGTTGGTGGTGCGCCGTTCAGGTGCGCCCGTGCCGATGACCGATGGCCGTGACCGCTGGATGGCGGCGGTGGCCGATAGCCAGCCGACGGTGTGTGAGCCTGAGTGGGTGGGGGCGGAACATCCCCTGTTCCTGCTCTACACCTCTGGATCCACCGGCAAGCCAAAGGGGGTGCAGCACAGCACGGGTGGCTATCTGTTGCATGCCGTTATGACCAGCCAGTGGGTGTTCGACCTAAAGGATGACGACGTGTTCTGGTGCACCGCCGACATTGGCTGGATCACGGGGCACACCTATATCACCTATGGCCCCCTGGCCGCGGGTGCCACCCAATTGGTGTTTGAGGGGGTGCCAACCTATCCCGACGCTGGCCGATTCTGGCAGATTATTGCCCGCCATCGGGTCAGCATTTTCTACACCGCGCCAACCGCCATCCGTTCGCTGATTAAGGCGGCGGACAGCGACCCCGCGGTCGATCCCAGCCATTATGATTTGTCCAGCCTGCGCCTGTTGGGATCGGTGGGGGAACCGATTAACCCCGCCGCCTGGCAATGGTACTATGACCATATCGGCGGGGGGCGATGCCCGATTGTCGATACCTTTTGGCAGACCGAAACGGGCGGTCATCTGATTAGCCCTCTCCCTGGCGCTACACCCATGGTGCCAGGATCCTGCACCCTGCCGCTGCCTGGTATTGAGGCCGCCGTGGTGGATGAGCAGGGGAATGAGGTGCCGTGGGGGCAGGATGGCTTGCTGGTGGTCAAAAAGCCCTGGCCAGCGATGATCCGCACCATTTGGGGTGATCCGGATCGCTTCAAAAAAAGCTACTACCCCGACAGCCTGGGGGGGCGGCAGTATCTGGCGGGCGATGGCGCGGTGCGTGACCCGCAAACCGGCTATTTCACCATCACGGGGCGCACCGATGACGTGCTGAACGTGTCGGGGCACCGCATGGGCACGATGGAGATTGAATCGGCGCTGGTCAGCTGTTCTGAGCTGGTGGCGGAGGCCGCCGTGGTTGGGCGCCCCGATGACACAACGGGTGAGGCGATTTGCGCCTTTGTGGTGTTAAAACGGGCACGTCCAGAGGGGGATGAGGCCAAAAGAATCGCCAAAATCCTGCGCGATCATGTAGCGAGGGAGATTGGCCCGATTGCCAAACCGCGGGATATTCGTTTTGGCGACAACCTGCCCAAAACCCGCTCTGGCAAAATCATGCGACGCCTGCTGCGCGCCATTGCGCGGGGTGAGGCGGTGACGCAGGATATCTCAACCCTGGAAAACCCCGCCATCCTGGCACAGCTGGCTGAGAATCATTAGCGAATATTGTCAAAGAGAATATTGCCAATTCCACGAATCAATACTACGGGCAGGCCTAGAACATCTCCCGCAACTCCCAATGGTGCAGTAGCAGCCCATACGGTGGTAAAGAGAGCTTGTTCAGCGGTTCTGTTAATAACGGGTGGAACGTCTTGCAGCGATTTAATACAAGCATACCATCCCAGGGTTCCTGCTGTCCTATCGTTGCCAAAAACAGGCATTATAGGGGGCGCCTCTCTTGTAGCTGGGCAATAATTTGGACTTCTGGGGCTGGTGCCCCAATTAACCACAGCTGCTTCATTCTCAAGGGCTTTTATAGGATCCTCTGGATAAACCTTGCTGGCCCGCTCGATCTCGGCTGCTGATGGCGCACTCTCCCCTCTCCGCTGTGGATAATTTGGTAAGGTTGCATTTGGATGAAAGGTTACATCTGCATAAGTTGTGAAGACTTGAGGAGGAGGCAAATCCATAAAAAATCCTAATTATTCAGAAAAAACCATCTTAATAGTACAATGTATTTGTTGCATATTTATTCTTTGTCTAGATTTCCCCCTGATTGCTGGCCAGGGTAATGGGGCGGGGCTCTTGATCAATTGCCAAGCCGCGGGATATTCGTTTTGGCGACAACCTGCCCAAAACCCGCTCTGGCAAAATCATGCGACGCCTGCTGCGCGCCATTGCGCGGGGTGAGGCGGTGACGCAGGATATCTCAACCCTGGAAAACCCCGCCATCCTGGCACAGCTGGCCGAGAATCATTAGTGGCTATGGTAATCGCCGCCTTCAATTTCTTCAAGGCGTTGAATGGCGAATAGGCGTCTTAAATCTGTTTGAACTTGGGCAGATGTTTCCTGCTCACTTCATGGTGTCGATGGGGCAGGATGGTTAG
>JBILMH010000058.1:0-4479 GCA_044375625.1 Alphaproteobacteria bacterium | reverse complement strand
ACTCCCACTCAATGGTGCCGGGGGGTTTGGAGGTGATGTCATAGGTGACGCGGTTGATGCCGGGCACCTTATTGATGATGCGGGTGGCCAGCTGCACCAGAAATTCTGGCGGAAAGGGGAAAACATCGGCGGTCATGCCATCGGTGGAGGTCACCGCGCGCAGGGCGCAGGCATAGTCATAGGTGCGGCCATCGCCCATCACCCCAACGGTTTTGACGGGCAGCAGCACGGCAAAGGCTATCCGCACTGACCAATTGCCAGATCCAATAGGAAATCCTGGAAGATTAACGTTTGGAGAATTGGAAGCGGCGACGTGCCTTGCGGCGACCGTACTTCTTGCGTTCCACTACCCGTGGGTCACGGGTCAGGCAACCTTCGGACTTCAGGGGCGAACGGTTGGTGGGATCCAGGCGGGTTAGGGCGACGCTGATACCATGACGCACGGCACCGGCCTGCCCCGACAATCCACCGCCAGAGACGGTGCAGAACACATCGATGCGATCGTTGGCGTTCAACAACGCCAAAGGCTGCTTAAGCAACAGGCGCAACACCGGGCGGGCAAAATATTCATTGATGTCTTTGCCGTTGACGATAATTTTGCCAAAGCCATTCTTAACCCACACCCGCGCCGAAGCATTCTTACGACGACCAGTGGCATAGGCACGCCCCTTAGCATCCACCTTACGCTCATAAACTGGGGGGGGTGGATTGCTGCCCTTTTCTTGAACAGCTGTGGCCGCAGAACCGCTTAGGTTAGACAGACTGGCAAAAGAATCGCTCATTATTTCCTCTTGGATGAAGCTGACAGGGGACTAGGAAGAAGTATCTTTGCCACCACGGGGTTGATTGGCTTTATGAAATGACAGAAAATCAATCACTTCAGGCTGTTGTGCACTGTGAGGATGGCTATCCCCCTTATACACCATTAAATTTTTCAACAGGTGACGCCCACGGGGACCGCGTGGCATCATCCGCTTAATCGAGCTGATCAACACCTTTTCAGGGGTCGAGCTTTCCAAAATGGCGCCCTTACTTTTGCCACGAATCCCACCAGGGAAACCGGTGTGGTAGTAGTTGATCGAATCCTTCATTTTGTTACCGGTCATCGTCACCTTTTCGGCGTTGACGATCACATATTTGTCACCCTCAAGCCCATAGGGGATATAATCCGCCTTATGCTTATTCAACAGGTGGCTGGCAACATAGGCCGACAGGCGACCCAGAATCAGGTCGCTGGCATCAATTACATACCATTTGGCCGTATTGGCCGCCGGCACTTTTTTAGCCTTTTCAACCACAGCCTTTGCGGCTTTGGCCTTAACGGTTGGCTGGGTTACAGCCTGTTCGGTTGCGGTATTTACCTCGGTCATCACAATCCTCGTGCATTAGAACGGTAACTAGTGCCAAAAAAAAACGCTTCTGGCAAGTCTTATTTTGCAAAAACTTGCCGTTTGATTCCGATTGTGCCAAAAAATCTCATGACCGTTTCCCTGCACACCGCTGATATCCGTGCCTCCTATCATTTGTTGCGGATTGGTGGCGCGGATCGCATCAATTTTTTGCAGGGGCTGGTGACCCAGGATGTTGCGACGGTGACGCCTGACACGGGGCGCTTTTCTGCCCTGCTGAATTCTGCGGGGCGCTTTATCGCCGACATGCTACTGCTTAGTGACGGTGACAATCTTTATATAAGGGTGGCGGCCAGCCAATCGGGGGCAATCCTGCAACGGCTTAGCCTGTATAAATTGCGAAGCAAGGTTGACCTGACGCTGATAACCGACAGTTTTTGTCAGGTGAGCTGGAGTGAGACGGGGGGAGATGTCGCCAATCTTTTCAACCTGCCCAGCCCGCCAGGATCTTGTCATAGCAATACTGCCGCTGGCTGGTGCCTGGTTGACCCGCGCCATGCAGGCCTCGGCGTGCTGCAAATCGGCCTGGCTGGCCAACAGCCGCTTCCCCACCCCTTCCCCACCGAACGCCGCGATGCCGATGACTACCGCTATCACCAGCTGGGGCTGGGCATCCCCGAGGGCGCGACGGATTTGGAGGCGGAACGCAGTGTCATTCTGGAATATGGCTATGACGCGATGGGGGCGTTAAGCTGGAGCAAGGGGTGCTACATCGGGCAGGAGCTGATGGCGCGCACCCACCATCGTGGCCAGGTTCGCAAAGCCCTGCTGCCCGCATGCCTGCTGTTACCCAATGCCGACACCGCCCTGCCCCCGCCTGGCTGCCCCGTGCTGGCTGGCGCAGAAGAGGTGGGGGAATGGCGCGGGGGGCTACGCGACCGCGGCCTGATCCTGGTCAAGCAAGACCTGCTGACCCAGGCGCAATCGGATCAAACCCCGCTGACGGTTGCGGAGCTACAGTTATCGCTTAACACCCCAGCGTAATTTTCTTGACAATCGCACTATGTAGTTACATAGTTGTAGTTACATTTAGCGGGACATATATATATGAAAAAAACAACTCTAACCGCCGCACAAGAATCTGAGCTAAAGGCTTTGGCCGCCCTGCCAGAGGAGCAAATTGATACCGATGATGTTCCAGAGGTAACGGATTGGAGCGGGGGTAAGCGCGGGCTGTTTTACCGTCCCGTCAAAAAACAAATCACGCTGCGCCTGGATGCGGATTTGATTGATTGGTTTAAGAATCATCGCCCACAGGGGGAAGGCTATCAGACCAGCATCAACCGTGTTTTGCGCGAACATGTCACGCAACAACCTGGATCTTGATAGCATGCCCAACACGCAAAACAATTTATGCCCTAAGTGGCGGCGATTCGGCCTACTGCTGCTAAGCCTGATGGTGATGGCTATGCTCAGCCGTCCTGCCCAAGCCCTGCCGATTTTGCGCGATGCGGAGAGTGAAACGGTGTTGCGCGGCCTGCTGGATCCCCTGCTGACCGTTAATCAGCTGAACCCCAACAATGTGAAGCTGTTTATCGTCAACGCCAACAGCCTGAACGCCTTTGTTTTTAATGGTCAAAAGCTGTTCCTGCACGCTGGCCTGCTGATGCGGGCGGAGAATGCCGACCAAGTGATGGGGGTGATGGCGCATGAGGTGGGGCATATTGTAGGCGGCCACCTAGCCCTGCAGGATCAAGTGGTCAACCAGGCGGGTATTGGCGCCATTGCCACCTATGCCCTGGCCGCCGCGGCAGGCTTTGCTAGTGGCAACAGCGGGGCGGCAACCGCCGTCTTGTTGGGCGGGCAACAGGTGATTGATCGCAGCTTTTTACGCTTTTCGCGGGGGCAGGAGTCCGAGGCCGATGCGGCCGCCCTGAACAGCCTAGACAAATTGCAAAAAAGCTCTGATGGCCTGTTGGAATTTTTCCGCATTTTGCAGGCGCAGGAGCAGGGCAGCGGTCTGGCAGGCGGCAACCCCTATACCCGCACCCACCCGCTGACCCCCGAACGCATAGCCACCATCGGCGCGCATGAAGGAACCTCCCCCTACGCCACCAAGCATCTGGATGCGGCGACCCAGGCGGCCTATGCCCGTATGCGCGGCAAGCTGCGCGGCTTCCTGCTGCCGCCAACGGATGTGACCGCGCTGTATGCCAAACAGCCTGACAGCATCGAAAAACGCTACGCCCTTAGCATTATGGAGTTTCGTCGCAACAATATGCCGGGCGCGTTGGCCGGTATTGATAGCCTGCTGAAAGAATCGCCACGCGATCCCTATTACTGGGAAGTACGCGGGCAAATGCTGTATGAACATGGCCAGGTGGCGGCGGCGGAGGCGGCCTATCGCCAGGCGGTGGCTAGCTTAAAACCTGGCAAAATTGAGCCGTTAATCCAACTGGCGCTGGCCGACAGCCTGGTTGCCCAGAATGTGCCCGACAAAACGGTGGAGGCGCGCGGCCTGCTGCGCCAGGTGGTGTTGCGGGAAAGTGGGGATCCAAGGCTATGGCGGCAATTGGCGGTGGTGGAGGGGCGATTGGGCAACCTGCCCGCCTCTTACCTCGCGCTGGCCGAACAGGCGCTGCGGGAGGGCAAGCCCACAATAGCCAAGCAGCAGGCGCAAAGGGTGCTGGCCGCCCTGCCCCGCGCCGAAGAAGCCAAGACTGACAGCAATGGTGGCGGGGCGGATTCGGCGGGCTCTCCCAATCCCACCGTCAATGCCAACCCTGGCTCTCAGGATAACGATGCGACCCTCCGCCAACGCGCACAGGACATTTTATTGCTGAAAGAGGTGGCGGAGGCTGGCGCTAAGGGGCAGTAGCGTTTCGGCCTTCCTGCCCCCCACGCCTTTGTCATTCCCACACTGGCCACCCCCACCACGCAATCGCATGAAACGCCCGCCATTAACCACCGATTAAGCCCGTTTTGGCTAAGCTGTTACCCACAATTGTCCAAGTTCAGATAGATGTGAGACGTGATGGTGGTGGTGGGTGAGGCAAGTGTTGGTAAGTCGCAGACTTATCACCGCTTTCCTCACCCTTTTTTTGCTTTTTTACGGCAAAAAAGACTTACT
>JBILMH010000010.1:0-51889 GCA_044375625.1 Alphaproteobacteria bacterium | reverse complement strand
CACCAATTTCGGCGGTTTCGCCAATCACCACCCCGCTGCCATGATCGATCAGCAGGTTGCGGCCGATGGTGGCGGCGGGATGAATCTCAATCCCCGTCACCATGCGGGTCAGGTAGGTCAGCAGCTTGGCGGGAAAATGCAGCCCCCATCGCCACAGGCGGTTGGCTACCCGATACAGCAACAGGGTGTGCAGGCCAGGGTTGCACAACACCACCTGCAACCAACTGGTTGAGGCGGGATCGCGTCGCCGAATGGAGGCTATCAAGGATTCCTGCGCCACGGCGGCGGGGGGGTGGTCAGGCAAACTGGTCATGGCATGGGCAAAAGCGTTGGGGTATAGCATGGCGTTGCGTTCATTCCCCCAGCCATAGGATTGTTGAGCAAAAAAGTCAACAAAGTTTGGGGGCGGGGTTGCGAATAGCACAGAACTTGGCGCGCTGCACCCGCATCACAATGTCATCCTACCCCCAAATAATTGGATATGTTGGGTAGGATCTCAAATCCTAACCGTCAAACAAGCGGCGAGGGAGTAAGGAGATCCTACTCACAAGGAGTAGGATGACAACGGAGTGGTGGAAATGGCGGGGCTAGGATGACAACAGTAAGTTACTTAATCCTAGCGGCTCCGCCGAGTGTGCGCTGATGCAGTTCATGGGCAACTTCGAGCTGAACGGCGGCATCAGCAAGGCGTTTGCCAATTTCCTCTGCCCATTGTTCCCGCAACAAACCTTTCAGCAATTTTTCGCCATCTCCATTTTTAATTCTTTGTAATTCTTCTTTTGTAGATCCGCAGTGTTCACACGTCTTCCTGACTAGGCCAGACAATGATTTTGCAGATTCTGCGCTAGGAGTGCTGACTAAAGAATTAATATTGTCTTTAACCCAATCAGGGTAATAACCAGTTTCCGATTCTTCTAAAACTTCCTGAGCGATAGCGGTATAATTAGTGAATGCTTCCGTAAGGGTGATATTTTTTGATCGATAGTGATCGCGGATCTTTTTGTCACGATCTGCCCATAAAACCTCAAGCTCTTCCATGCTTGGAATATTAAGATTGTCGTCACGAGGTATGTTCACTCTAATTAATTCTAAATTCTTCTCTGTAGCATGTGAAGCATAATAAATTGCAGAACTTAGTTCATATATCGCTATTAATTCATCAATATTTTGACGATCTGTCGGGTTTGACTGAAGATATTCTAATGCATTGAATCGAGGAAGGCTATCACCCAATTCTTCAAGATCGATAACAAGTCTAATGCATCCATTGACATTTCTGTATTCTTTTGCGCAAAAAGCATTTAAAGCGCTTGCAAAACTTCTGGATGCATCACTGTCAAATGCTTGTTCTTTTTCAAGGATTTTTTGCAATTTTCGCTTGGTTTCTCTAACCACATCCACCCATGTTGTCGGGCCAGGTCCAATCTCACTATGACCCATCAACAATCTTTTAAAAATATCTTTTGGATCAGAGTTACTGTTTACCCATATTAAAGGACAAATTTCACGGTCAGTTACCTCTTTGGGAAGAATAATGCGACATGTTTGATCGGGGTAAGATGCTGAACATTCAGCAATTAAATCACCAATCGCACCAGTTTTAGAAGATCCATATTTATAAGTGGATCGGAATTTTGCAGAAGTTAGTTCTACTACAGGGGGGGGGGGCATCGGTCATGGAAAACTCCTGGTTAAAATTTGCAGCCAGCGGAATAACCCAGGCAGCCTGTTGTTGCGTTAGAATTTAGGAATAATCTATAATATGCAAATTGTCAACATGTATAATTAATAAAAAGATAACTTTTTCTTCTGCTGTTTTTATTGCTGGTGTTGCAACCCCTGATGTTGCCAATGACACAGGGCGACGGCGGCGGCGTCGGCGGCATCGGGGCGCAGGTTGTCTGCCCCCGTTATGACCAGGCGCAGCATCTGTTGCACCTGCGCTTTGTCGGCATGGCCAAAGCCGCTGAGGCATTTTTTGACCAGGTTGGTGGGGTATTCGTAAACGGGTATGCCGCGCATGGCGGGCACCAACATCACCACCCCCCGCGCCATACCAAGGGTGAGGGAGCTTTTGGCATTTTTGTTGACAAAAACCTCCTCAACCGCCGCCTCATCAAACACCAACGGTTGCAGGGTGGATTGCAGCGCATCGAACAGTTGGCTAAGGCGCGCCGCCATAGTTAGTTTTGCTGGCGGCACGTCGATCACGCCACTGGCGGCCAGGCTAAGGGCGCCGCGATCATCGGCCACCACCACCGCCCAACCGGTGTGACGCAGACCTGGATCCAGCCCCAAGATGGCTTTCATGGCTTTGGCCGGCGGCGATTATTCCGCGAATTCGGCATTGGTGTAGACATCCTGCACATCGTCGTAACCATCCAACTGATCCAACAGCTTTAACGCCTGTGCCGCGCTGTCACCCGCCAATGGGGCAGCGGTCAGGGGTAGCCAAACCAGCTTTGCGCTGGCGGGCGTGCCAAATTTGGCCTCCAACCCGTCGCGCAGGGATGCCAGGTCGGCTGAGGCGCAAATCACCGAAATCACCTCCTCATCGCCCTGCACATCGTCTGCCCCCAGTTCCAACGCGGCCTCAAAAACGTTATCCAGCCCGATGCGGAAGGGATAGGTAATTTCGCCCGCATGTTTGAACATAAAGGTCACGCTGTTGCTTTCGCCCAGATTGCCACCATTCTTGCTGAACATGGTGCGAACATCGCTGGCGGTGCGGTTGCGGTTGTCGGTTGACCCCTCAACAATAATGGCGATGCCGCCGGGGCCATAGCCCTCATAGCGCACCTCCTCATACACCACGCCGCCATCCTCCCCGCTGCCCTTTTTGATGGCGCGTTCCAGATTTTCCTTTGGCATGTTGGCTTCCCGCGCCGCCTCAATCGCGGTACGCAGGCGCGGATTGCTGGCAGGGTCGGGATTCGCCCTGGCCGCCACCATCACCTCACGTACCAGGCGTGAGAACAGGCGGCTGCGCTTCGCATCCTGCGCGCCCTTGCGGTACATAATATTTTTAAACTGGGAATGACCTGCCATGTCACCAACCCTTTGCTAAAATTGCGGCCGATAAATCAGTACGGACACCCCAAAGGCTAAACGATATCGGGCAAATGCAGATCGTCGCCCCCATCATGGCTGCTGCTGGCATCCTGCACGGGGGTTTTGCTGGGGTAACGTGTCAGCACGGCATCCAAATCCACCTGTTTGCAGATATCCAGGCCTACAGGGTGACGCGGCCGAATGTTGGAATAGTTCCAATGGGTACGGTCACGAATGGCGGAAATGGTGTTTTTGGTGGTGCCCAACAGTTTGACGATGGCATGGTCGGGAACCTCAGGGTGGCTCCGCAGGATCCAGGCGACCGCATCGGGCTTATCCTGCCGCTTGCTAAGTGGGGTATAGCGGGGGCCAGCCGTACGATCGGGCGTTTCAATCCGATTCTCTAAGGCTTTCAGCACGGCGGCGGAATCCGTCTCACAACGGGCAATCTCCGTCTGGCTTAACACGCCCGCCATGATGGGGTTGGTTCCCTGCATGCCTGGGGCAACATCGCCGTCAGCCAACGCCTGCACCTCAAGAATATGCAGGCCGCAGAAGGCCGCAATTTGGTCAAAGGTTAAGCCCGTGTTGTCGATTAGCCAGATTGCCGTTGCCTTAGGCATCAGCGGCAAAGCCTGCACAGCGGCTTTTGATCCAGACTTGGAAGTGCTTTTTTTGGTGGTGGCCATCGTAATTTCCGTTTCGCTAAACAAATTGTCGTGGTTATTGATGTTTATCAGTTACCCTAAGGCTGCATCAGAATCAATCAGAATCGGCAAATTTGGATGTTTTCATGCAACAGACTCTTTTCCCCCAACCTGTTCTTCACAATCGCCCTGGATTTGTGTTATGATTGAATAAGTAGAATTCATGGCACCTAAAGGATTGGATATGCCAAGCGGTGAATCGAAATCAAAGGCTGAAGCGCAACAGCCCGCCCTGCCAGATGTGGGTGGCCTGTCGGTGGCGCACACCTCCATGTTTTTTGCCGTTTTGTCTGACATGCAACGATCCTTTGGGCGGGTGGAGGCTAAGGTAGAGGCCTTAGGAACCAGAATTGACAGCGTCGAAGAATCGATAAAAAGCCTGCGTGGAGAGATTAAAGATCTTCGGGATGAAACACACAGAGACATCAAAGAATTGCGTGACGAAACGCAGAGAGATTCTAAAGAGTTGCGCCAGGAAACGCGTGAGCTGCATGGCCGCATCGACTATATCTGGAGTTGGGTGAAGTACGGTGCGGGTTTCGCCGCGGCTGTTTTCGTGTTTGCCTCCCTGCCTGACGCCGCCCGAGCCTTTTTGATTAGCCTGATTAGCAAATAGTCTAGCAACGGATGGCTAACGGCTAAGCGCGCCCAACTAAATCACCAACACCACTTTGCCCATCACCTGATTATCGGCCAGCAGCTGGTGGGCGGTGGCGGCCTCTGCCATCGGCAGGGTGGCGTGGATATGCGGCTTAACCCGCCCCTGTTCCACCAGCGGCCAAACCTTTTGATACAGTTCCCAGGCAATCATCGCCTTAAATTCATTGGCGCGGGGGCGCAGGGTTGCCCCCATGATGGTCAGCCGTTTGGTTAGTAGGCGGTTGACGTCAAAGCCATCCTCCACCCCGCTGCCACCCATCTGCCCAATAATCAGCAATCGCCCCTCCAGCTCCAACACGCTTAGATTCTGAGGTAGTAGCGATCCGCCATGGTGATCCAACACCACGCTGACCCCATCCCCGCCCGTAGTTTCCTTAACCCAGGCTGGCCAGTTCTGCTGCCGCCATTCGGGCAACACCCGCTCAATCCCCAGCTTACGGACAAAGGCTGCCCGCTCCTTCGTTCCCACCAGTGCCAGCACGCCGACGCCAAAAGCCTTGGCCAGCTGGATCGCCAGATGCCCCACGCCGCCCGCCGCGCCATGCACCAACAGCCTCTCCCCCCCACGCAGGTTGGCGCGCAGGAACAAATGCGCCCACAGGGTGAACAACGCCTCGGGCAGGGCGGCCGCCTCGATCAGGCTTAGGCCAGCGGGAATCGGCAGACACTGGCCGGCGGGCACGCTGACATATTCGGCATAGCCGCCACCGTTGGTCAGGGCGCAAACCACATCCCCCACCGCTATATCGCGCACATCGGCGCCCAGCTGTACAACGGTTCCCGCCACCTCTAGCCCTAGGATCGGGCTGTGCCCTGCTGGTGGGGGGTACAGGCCGCGCCGTTGCAGCAAATCGGGCTGGTTCACCCCCGCCGCCGCCACCTGGATTAGCACTTCGCCCGCGGCTGGCACAGGGGTTGGCAGCTCTGTCCAGGTCAGGGGGACATCCTGAAGGGGGGTGGGGCTATTGGGCGGCTGATGAACAATGGCGTGCATGGATAAACGGGGGTAGGGGGGTGGGGCAGGGGCATGAAGCGAATCTTGTTGGCACAAGATAGCGGGCGGAGTAGGATGTAGCCAAGCGTAAACTTTGCGGCGAAGCGCAATTTTTTTTAGGAGATACCCCGATGCACCCAACCAAAAACGACCTGCCTCTGGCGATTCGTGAGAAAATCACCGCGCTGCTGAATCAGCAGTTGGCGGCTAGCCTTGATCTGCAACTGCAGGCCAAACAGGCGCATTGGAACGTGAAGGGGGAAAATTTTATCGCCCTGCACGAATTGTTTGATGGGGTGGCGACCCGCGTAAGCGAAGCGGTGGATTTGCTGGCTGAGCGGATTACCGCCCTGGGTGGGGTGGCGGAGGGTACGGTGCAGGCGGTGGCAAAGGTTAGCCCCCTGGCCGCCTATCCGCTGACCGCCAGCACGTCTAAACAGCATCTGGAGGCCTTAAGTGCCGCCCTGGCGCAGGTGGGGGCGGGTGCGCGGCAGGCTATTGCCACGGCTACCGATTTAAATGACGCCAACACCGCCGACCTTTTCACCGAAATTTCCCGCCAGCTGGATAAGGATTTGTGGTTCCTGGAAGCGCATTTGGGTGGTTAATCTCCCTAGCTTAGCTAAACGATTTTGCTGGCTAGGCCGTGTTCGTGCTGCAACAAAAATTGCTTGATCGGCATCCCCCATGCGTATCCATTTAGGCTGTGATCGCTGCTGAGCACCCGATGGCAGGGGATGATCAATATCCATGGGTTTGCCCCTAACGCACCGCCGACGGCGCGCGCTGCCTGCGGCTGTCCAATGCGCTTGGCTATTTCACCATAGCTGGTGGTGTGGCCATAGGGGATGGTGGCGGTGGTAGTCCACACATCGCGCTGAAAGTCGGTGCCCACCCCCGCCAGCAGCAAATCGAAATCCTTAAGCTGTCCCGCGAAATAGGCGGTCAGCTGCTCCGTTAGGTGGTTCAGGCTATCCGCCACCGCCGCATTGGGGGCGGTTGGGGCAATCTTTTTGGGAGGATTGCTGTTGGCCGCCTCAGTCAGGCGTAGTGACTCCAACGCTCCCTCTGGCTCAAAAACCGCCTGCAGGAAGCCAATAGGGCTGGGAATAATAAAGGAAATGGTCATGTCAGCTCTCTCAATAATTTTTTTCAGCTTCACCATCGTCTGCCACCATCCTACATAAAAAATCTCCCCACTGTCCAACAAAACGTCTCAATGGTTGCGCTGTTTAATGTGATTTTTATGATTTTGGTGATAGTGTTCTGAATGGTTCTGTCTTAAGAGTCTGAGGAAGAGTCTAAAGGGGCGGTTCCGCCCTTTCTGCTATCCTGTCTTATCAACCTCCTTAAAGCTGGTGTTCCCCCATGTCCAAAACGGCTATTACCAATTATCAATTGCGTCCCGCTGTGCAGGGGGATTTTGATTTTTTCAAAAAAGTCCACCACGCCACCCTGCGCCCCTATGTTGAGCCGTTGTTTGGTTGGGATGAAGCCTGGCAGGCGGAGTATCTGAAAAGCCGCTATAACCCCGTTGAGATGAAAATCATTCAGGTTGACGGCCAGGATGCTGGGGTGTTGGTTTTTGGGCAGGAGCCCGATCGGGTTTTCGTGAAGCAGCTGTTGATTGATCCCATTTTTCAGGGGCGCGGGTTGGGCACCGTTGTGCTGCATGATATGATTGAACAGGCACGCGCCAGCAAGCTGCCCCTGTCGCTGTCGGTGTTGCGATCCAATTTGCCTGCCAAGCGTTTTTATCAGCGTCACGGCTTTGTCGAAGCCTATCACGATGAACTGCGGGTTTGGATGCATTGGGAACCAAGCGGGCAAACGGGCGATCCGCTGGTCATTATGGCCAGCTCACGCAGCCATGGTCATACCCGTCATACTTTGGATCAGGCGTTTCGCAAAATCCCCTATCAAATGATTGATTTGCATGGCAAAAGCATCAGCTATTTTGATTATGATCACCATAATCGCCTGGATGATTTTTTGTGGGTCGCAGAACAGATGGTGGCGGCCAAGCGCATCGTGTTGGTGACCCCCCTGTATTGGTCAGCCATCAGCGGCGTTATGAAGGTGTTTATTGATCGTTTTACCGACCTGACCGATATTCGCAAGGATTTGGGGGATGGGTTGGCTGGCAAAAAGCTGTGGTTGATGGTGGCGGGATCGCCCGAATCGGCGCCCAGCGGTATTGAAGTCCCCTTTCTGGAAATTTGCACCTATTTCAAAATGGAATATCAGGGCATGCACTATGCCTATATTGGCAAGGACAGAAAGCTGGAAACCGCCAGTGAGGTGGCGGCGGCCGAATTTGCTAAGCAATTCAGCTAGGACATTTACGCCTGGGTATGGGGGGAGGCTTTCCCCCCATCCAGAACTGCCACTATATACTAACGTTTGTGCAGCGGCACATATTTACGCTTTGGCGCGCCACTGTACAGCTGACGGGGGCGGGAAATCTTTTGGCCAGGCTCCTCAATCATTTCTTTCCACTGGCTGATCCAGCCAACGGTGCGGGCAATCGCAAAAATCACCGTAAACATGCTGGTGGGAATGCCCATCGCCCGCAAAATGATCCCTGAGTAAAAATCGACATTGGGGTACAGCTTGCGTTCGATGAAATACTCATCCTCCAACGCGATCCGTTCCAACTCCATCGCTATTTCCAACAGCGGTTCGTTTTTGATGCCCAGCTCATCCAGCACTTCGTGGCAGCTTTTGCGCATCACGGTGGCGCGGGGGTCATAGTTTTTGTAAACGCGGTGGCCAAAACCCATCAGCTTAACGCCAGCGTTTTTATCCTTCACCATCTTAATAAATTCGGGAATGTTGTTTTTGTGGCCGATTTCTTTCAGCATCAAAATCACCGCCTCATTGGCGCCGCCGTGGGCAGGCCCCCAGAGGGAGGCAATCCCCGCCGCAATACAGGCAAAGGGGTTGGCGCCAGAGGATCCCGCCATCCGCACGGTAGAGGTTGAGGCATTTTGCTCATGATCTGCATGCAGGATCAAAATGCGATCCATCGCCTTAGCCAACACGGGGTTAATTTTATATTTTTCGGCCGGTACCGAAAACATCATATTCAGAAAATTGCTGGAATAGCTTAGGTCATTGCGTGGGTAAACAAAGGGTTGCCCCACCGAGTATTTATAGGCCATCGCCGCCAGGGTTGGCATTTTGGCGATTAAACGGTGGCTGGCAATCTCCCGCTGTTTGGGGTCATGAATGTCCAGGCTGTCATGATAGAAGGCTGACAACGCGCCAACCGCGCCACACAGCACCGCCATCGGGTGTGAATCGCGGCGAAACCCTCTGAAAAACTCATGCACCTGCTCATGCAACATGGTGTGATAGGTAATATTTTTTTCAAAAGTTTGTTTTTCCGATGCTTTGGGCAATTCACCGTGCAGCAACAGATATGCAACCTCCAGAAAATCGCTTTTTTCGGCCAGTTCATCAATCGGATAGCCGCGGTGCAGCAAAATCCCCTGATCCCCATCAATAAAGGTGATTTTGGAATCACAGCTGGCGGTCGACATAAAGGCGGGGTCATAGGTGAAATAGCCCGAGTCGGTGTACAATTTGCGGATATCAATCACCTTTGGCCCCAGGGTGCCATCAATCAGGGGCAGCTCAAAACTGATGCCGGTCAGGTTGTCAATCAGCGTAGCACTTTTGCGCACATCCTTAAGGGTATGCCCATTAACTTTTGGCGTTGGTGCGTCTGGCGTGGAAGACTTGGTCATCGCGTAATTCCTTTGAAAAGTGGCGAGAAGGCTGCCTAAGAGATACAACATGGAATCATGCTGCTATGCAATAACTTTACCTTAAGGCGCCACGATTAACAGGCTGTTAAAATGGTGGGCTGCCTGAATGCATCAGTCTGCAAAATCATCATTTTAACGAAATTTCCTGTGAATTTGTTGCTTGTGCGCCAGATTTTTGCCAGGATGCCCCCCATGTCGTCGTCCTCACATCATCATCACCATCACCACCATCACCACCATCACGACCACCATCACCACCACCATGCGGTTGGCGCGCAGGACAGTTTTACTCAAGCTTTGTACTGGGGCATTGGCCTGAACCTGTTGTTTGTGGTGGTTGAGGTGGCAAGCGGCCTGTGGGTAAATTCGGTCGCGCTGTTGGCCGATGCTGGGCATAATTTTAGCGATGTGTTGGGGCTGGCCTTAGCCTGGCTGGCCGCTAAATTGGCCAGCAGGAAGCCAACTGGGCGCTTTACCTATGGGTTGCGCCGCACCAGCATTCTGGCCGCGCTGGCCAACGGCATGCTGATTATGCTGGCGATGGTGGCCATTGTGGTTGAGGCGGTGGATCGCCTGTTTCATCCCAAAATGGTGGTGGGTGAGGTGGTGATGATCGTGGCGGGCGTCGGTGTGGTCATCAACGGCCTGACCGCGTGGCGGCTGCATCGCGAAAATCAGCATGATTTGAACGTGCATGGCGCGTTTTTGCACATGCTGACCGATATGTTGGTGTCGGTTGGGGTGGTGGCGGCGGGGGGTCTATCCTGGCTGACAGGGTGGTGGTGGGTGGATCCCATGGCCAGCCTGTTGATTGCCGCCCTGATTGCGGTTGGCACGGTGCGCCTGCTGCGGGAGGCAACCACCCTGATTCTGGATGGTGTGCCGTCTGGCGTACCGCTGGCTAAGGTGCAAGAGCTGCTGGCCAATCAACCAGGGGTCAGCGCGGTTCATGATCTGCATATCTGGGCGTTAAGCACCAATGATCACGCCCTGACTGGGCATTTGATTATGCCCGATGGCCACCCCGGCGATGCGTTTTTGCAACAGGTGCAGCACGCGTTGCAGGAACAGTTTGGTATTCGCCATTGCACCCTGCAGGTCGAACAAAGCACCTGCAGCATTGGCTGTGATTAGGTGGCGGTACCGCCGGCGCATCCGCTATAACGCTGCTACAATGCTGCTATAACGCTGTTACAAGGCCGCTACGCAGCTCTTAGCCGTTCCAAAACCCGCTGAAGCCCAAGGGCGGCGCAGGTATCGCCCACCGCGGGCGATTGTAGGCGGCCTGTCAGCGCGGCACGCAGCGGCATGGCCACCTCAGGCATTTTTTTGCCCAGATCATTGGCCAATTCCTTAACCGTTGATTCAAAATCGGCCGCGGCGATTGGTTGCCGCTGATCAAAACGATTTGCCAGCGCGCTTAGCACTTCGGCGCTGTTGGCCTCAGCCAATTTGGCCGCCGCCGCCTCATCAGGGGTTGGCCTATGGGGGTTCAGCAGAAAATCGCTGCCCTCTGTCAGCTCAACCAGGGTTTGCGCGCGTTGCAGCAGGGCGGGCAGCAAGGCCTGTACCCGCGCCAAATCTTCGGGCAGCAGCGGTTGGCTGAACCGTTCCTGTTTCCATCCTGCCAAAAACGGCTGCAACGCCTGCATCAGATCATCGGGCGGCAGTTGTTTCATATAGTGGCTGTTCAGGTGTAACAGTTTGTCGAGGTCATAGCGGGCGGGCGCCTTGCCAACGCCGCTAAGGTCGAACCATTCGATGGCCTGGGCATCGCTGATAATTTCGTCATCGCCATGCCCCCAACCGAGGCGCAGCAGGTAGTTGCGCATCGCCATCGGCAAAATTCCCATGGCGCGATAGGCATCCAACCCCATCGCCCCATGCCGTTTCGACAGTTTTTGGCCGTCATTGCCATGAATCAGGGGGATATGGCCAAATTCGGGTATCGGCCAGCCCATCGCCTGATACAATTGGACTTGGCGAAAGCTGTTGGTCAGATGGTCGGCGCCGCGAATCACATGGGTAATCGCCATATCGTGATCATCCACCACCACCGACAGCATATAGGTGGGGGTACCATCACTACGCAGCAAGACCATGTCGTCCAGCTGGCTATTCTCCACCTCTATCCGCCCCTGAATCAGGTCGTTGACCACCGTGCTGCCCGTTTGCGGTGCCCTTAGGCGTATCGCGGGCGGCTGATCCGGAATGGGGGTGTTGGGGGCGGGATCGCGCCAACGACCGTCATAGCGGGGGGACAGCCCCGCCGCCATGGCGTTTGCCCGCATCTCCTCCAACTCCTCAGGGCTGGCATAGCATCGATAGGCCTTGCCCGCGTCCAACAGCTGCTGCACCACCGCGGCATGGCGCGCCTGGTTGCGGCTTTGATAGACCACATCGCCATCCCATGTCAGCCCCAGCCAGCGCATGCCATCCAAAATCGCCTGGGTCGCCTCATCCGTTGAGCGCTCTCTATCGGTATCCTCAACCCGCAGCAGGAATTGGCCGCCGGTATGACGGCTGAACAAATAGCAGAACAGGGCGGTGCGGGCGCTGCCCAAATGCAACATACCAGTGGGGGAGGGGGCAAAACGGGTGATAACAGGCATGGAATGCGGGTCGATAGGCTAAAAAAGGGTGGGGGGTGTATCAGGCGACAGGATAGCAGCTAAGCGGTGTGGGTAAACAGCTTTTTTTGATGGGCGTGCCTGAACCGATGCTGGGGGGGGCCTAAGCCAGTTCAACCCAGACTGGCGCGTGGTCGGACGGTTGTTCCAAAGCGCGCTGATGGCTATCCACCCCCGCGCCCTGCAACAGGTTGGCGGCTGCAGGACTTAGCAGCAGGTGATCGATGCGGCAACCGTGACCCGCCGGCCAGGCATTGCCGCGATAATCCCACCAGGTAAACAGCTGTTGCCGTGGGTGTTGCAGGCGCAGGCCATCAATCCACCCCTGGTTAATCATGCGCCGCCAGGCCTGACGCACGGGCAGGGCGTACAGCACATCCCCATCAAAACGGCTAGGGTCATAGACATCATTGGCAGCGGGGGCAATGTTAAAATCCCCCCCGATCACCACGGGCAATTCGGTGGCCAATAGCGTGCTTAGCCGTTGCTCCAGGGCATTTAGGAAGTGCAATTTATAGGAAAACTTTTCGGAACCCAGGCTTTGGCCATTGGGCACATAGACGGAGGCTAAGCAAAACTGGCCAAGCTGCACCTCCAGATAGCGGGCGGCGGTATCATCGGCCAAATTCAGGCTGTTTAGAGTAATTTCGGGCTTGTGGGGATTACTCTGACGGGTTAGCACCGCAACGCCGTTCCAGGTTTTTTGCCCCAGCACGGTTGCGTCATAACCCGCCCCCTGAACCGCCATCATCGGAAAATCGTCGGCTGTGCATTTCAACTCCTGCAACAGCACCACATCAGGCTGGGTCGCCGCCAGCCAATCTTGCAGATGGGTGATACGGCTGCGGATCGAATTGACGTTCCAGGTGGCAATCTTCATGGGTTAGGCTTGCATTATTTTGATTGCGGCTTGGCAACGGAACCTGTTACAGGGCGCCAATCCTGTGCAGCTTTTTGCCCCCGATAAATCTCGTCCGTAGTCATGGCGGTCACCAATTGCTTTTTAAGAAGCTTGGCCTCCTCAGAAAACAGGCTATAGCCCTTTGATTCGGCCAAGGTTAGCCATTTGTAGGCGACAATCCGGTCAGCATGGGTGGTGTTGCCATTGTTGAAATACAGTTTGCCCAGCTCCAACATGGCTAACCCATAATTGCGATCGGCTGCTTCCCCCAACCAATCGCGCGCCAACTCTTTATTTTTTTCAATGCCATCTCCGGCAGCATAGCGTTTCCCTAAAGTCATTTGCGCCCTGGGATCGCCAGCTTTGGCGCTTTTGATAAGATCTTCAAGTGACAGATTGTTGGTTAATCCTGGCGCATTGGCAGGCGGTTGCGCCCAGGATGACGTGGGTTGAAAAGTCACGGCGAGAAGAATGACAATAGCAAGAGCCATTGATATATAGCAAAAAAACTTATTCATGGTTTGGACTTTTTGCGTGGAAAGTTGAATAAAAAGGCCATTTTATAATAAGATATTTTATGACAAACGGCTGTATTCGTCCAGAGCATAACGGTCGGTCATGCCCGCGATATAATCGCTAATTTGGCGGGCGCGGCCAGCCTCGTCAAGACCGCTTAGTTTATCGCGCCATCGATCGGGAAGCCGCTGCGCATCGGCCATAAAGCTATCAAACAGTTTGGCAACCACCTGTCTGGCGCGATCCGTCATGGTATTGACCTGCTGGTGGCGGTACATATGTTGCATCAACCACGGGCGAAGCTGGTTGTAATAGTCCATAATGGGTTGCGAAAAGCCAATCAGATTTTTTCCCGCCTGATACACATCCGCCAGGCTTGCTGGCTTGGTTTTTTCCAGCTGTTCTTGGCTGTTGTGCATCAAATCACGGATGACCAGCCGCATCAGGCGTCGCAACACCTCATGTTGGCGGCGGGTGTCAGCGTTACGCTTAGCGGCCAGCTGGGGGTACAGTGCATCAACCTCCGTCACCACGTCAGCAATTAGGGGAAAGGCGGCGGCCAGGTCGGTCAGGGTAAAAAAGCCGGCGCGGATACCATCGTCCAGATCGTGGGTGTGATAGGCGATGTCATCGGCCAGGGCTGCCACCTGCGCCTCTAGGCTGGCATGGTCGGCCAGCGCCAAATCCCAATCGCGGTTAACGCTGGCAATATGGGGCAGGCCGCGGGTATCGGTAATGGGGCCATTGTGTTTGACCAGACCGCTCAGGCTTTCCCAGCTCAAATTCAGGCCATCAAAACTGGCATAGCGTTGCTCTAGGAAAGTCAGCACGCGGCAACTGTGGTCATTGTGGTTAAAGCCACCATAGCTGGCCATGCAGTGATTCAACGCCTCCTCCCCCGCGTGACCAAAGGGCGGATGTCCCAAATCATGCGCCAGCGCGACGGTTTCCGCCAAATCCTCATTCAGCTGTAGGCTGCGGGCAATGGTGCGGGCAACCTGCGCCACCTCCAACGTGTGGGTCAGGCGGGTGCGGTAGTGATCCCCCTCATGGTTCACAAAAACCTGGGTTTTATACTCCAGGCGGCGAAAGGCGGTGGAATGGATGATGCGGTCGCGGTCACGTTGAAACAGCGATCGCCCCTCATCCACCTCCTCCATCACCCTGCGGCCACGGCTTAGCGCGGGGTTGCAGGCATAGCTGGCCAAAAAGATGAACGGCTGGCCGCCGGGGGGGGGTAGGGGGAATGACATCAGTTGTAAAAATCCTATGGTAGCTTATATGATAATGCATAAGCTTTAGGGCAATAGCCAAGCCGTCGCAACTTTTAGACATGAGTGGGGGGTCGTAAGGTGACTTTAGAAAACCAAAGCGTTGCCAATGCTGGTGACCGTTCGTCAAGCACGCCTGTCCATGCGGCGCCCGCGGTGGTGGTACAGTTAAGCGATGCCGCGGCCAACCGCATCCGTGCGTTAAGGCTGAAGGATGCTAATCCCCATTTGAACCTGCGGCTTAGCGTTGCGGGCGGCGGCTGTTCAGGCTTTCAATATCAATTTGATCTGGAATCCTTTGATGCGGATGCTGTGCCACCAAGTGATTCAGAAGACCTGGTATTTCGCAACGGCGATGTTGCCCTGGTCATCGACCAAACATCGCTCAGCCTGCTAACAGGGTCGGTAGTCGATTATCAGGAAACGATGATGCATGCCGGCTTTGTGGTAACCAATCCCAATGCGGCCAGCAGTTGTGGGTGCGGCAGCAGCTTTGCGATCTAGAGCATTTCCCATTTAGCCCACCACGTCGTTCCACCGTCGCTATGCTATGGCGGACAGGCAGCCTACGGACTCGCCGTGCTCACGTATATCTGTATACGCTCCGCGCGCCTCGCCTTGCCTTCCTAGTGGTGAACTAAAGCGAAAACGCTCTAGTGTGCAGTCTACAAAGGTAACGCCTTTGGCTTAGCGCGGCGGAACCAGCCCAATACCAATAGGCGGGTGACCATTACGGCGCAAAAAACCGTGGTGATAATGCCGAACAACAGGGTAACGGCAAAGCCACGAATGGGTCCCGAACCCATGATGAACAGAAAAATCGCCGCAATCATGGTGGTCAGGTTGGAATCAATAATGGTGCGGGTGGCACCACCAAACCCTGCATCAATCGCGGCAATCGGGGTGCGGCCGCGCCGAACCTCCTCCTTAATTCGTTCATAAATCAGGATGTTGGCATCCACCGCCATCCCAATTGTCAGGATGATGCCCGCAATCCCAGGCAGGGTCAGGGTGGCCTGCAACATCGCCAACAGCCCAACAACCAGCACCAGGTTGATGACTAAGGCCACATTGGCCAGCAGACCAAAAAAGCGATAGAAATACAGCATGAAAACCGCCACCAACGATAGGGCGATAAGACCCGATAACTTACCCTTAGCAATCGAATCCGCCCCCAGGCTGGGGCCAACCGTACGTTCCTCAATAACATTCAGCGGCGCGGGCAGGGCGCCAGAGCGCAACAGCAACGACAAATCTTTGGCGCTTTCGGCGGTGAAGTTGCCGCTGATAATCCCGCTGCCCGCCAGAATCGGTTCGTTAATGCGCGGGGCGCTGATGACCTTATTGTCCAAAACAATAGCCATCAGGCGTTGGGTAAATTCTTTGGTCGCTTGGCCAAAAAGCCTGGCGCCTTGTGGATTAAATTTGAAGGAAACAACTGCTTGCCCCTCCTGAAACGTGGCTCTTGCGTCAACCAAATCGGCGCCATCGACCAGTGGCTGACGACGCAGCTGGTATTCCAATGGCAATTGTTGCCCCATTTCTTCGCCAGGCACCGTCATGGTATCAGCGCTTATCACCCCCTGTTTGGGCATAGCGGCGTTGCCCACCGATTCCACCAGGTGAAAGGTCAGTTTGGCGGTTTTCCCCAGTAGGCTTTTGATATGTTCGGGGCTGTCAACACCGGGCAGCTGCACCAGGATGCGGTTGTCCCCCTGCCGCTGAATCGACGGCTCCTTCGTGCCCGTCTCATCAATACGGCGCCGAACAATTTCAATCGATTGTTCCATCACATGCAATTTTTCTTGGCGCTCATTATCCTGCCGATAGCTCAGATTGCCCGCGCCTTTACTGTCCAGGGAGACTTCCACCGTGTCCTGCAACGGTTTAAGGGCGGTACGGGCGGCCTCAAGCTGAGCAGCATCAAGAAGCCTGAAAGTTACGGACTGCCCCGTGCTGGCCAAGTCAACATAGCCAATCTGCTTTTCGCGCAGGCTGCGCCGCACCATGTTTTGCAAATCGTTCAGGCGGGTACGCTTAACCGCGGCATAGTCGATTTCTAGCAGGATTTGCGATCCACCGCGCAAATCCAACCCCAAATTGATTTTTGAGGTTGGCAAAAAGCTGGGCCATTGCGTCAAAATGTTTGCGGGCAAAACGGTCGGTAACGCCCATAATGCCAGAAAAAGGCACACAAGCCATGTGCCTAAGCGCGTCGCCAGACCAACCTTAATCATCGATACCACCCCGTCCCTTTTGTTACTGCCTAATCCTATTGTCCGTCATTGGCCTTTTTGGCAGCGGATGACGCCTTTTTGGCCTTTGGTTCGGTGTTGGAATTGGCCGGCTCAGGCTTGGTCAACACCTCAACAATCGTATGACGCGCCAACATGACGCGAACGCCATCGGCAATTTCCACCTCAATTTCCGAAGCACCTTCAGGCAAACGGTGAACGGTTGCGATAATGCCGCCGGAGGTCAACACGCGATCCCCACGGCGAAGGGCGGCCAGCATGGCGCGATGCGCCTGCATCTTTTTTTTCTGTGGCAGAATCAGCAGCACGTAGAAAACCAAAAAAACCAGCAGCAAGGGTAACATGCTGGTCAAAATATCCGTGCTGGCAGCAGCAGGGGGCGTCGCCGTTTGGGCAAAAGCTGGTGAAATAAACATCGCAAAACCTATTCGTTAAGAATTTTGAAAAAAGAGATAAGAAGATTTTGATAGCTGGCTTCCTGTTAAGACACAAGACTTAATAGCTTTTGGCCAGCACCACCATCTCCCGCGCGGGTTGATCGGTAAAGGCACAACGGCTGCCCGCTGGTGGTGGGGTGGGCAGGATACAGCGCACGGTAACGGCATAGTCCTTTTTCAACGCATCCTCCAGCGCGCTATCGCCCGCCCAGGGGGCAATCGCAAAGCCCAAAGGCTTGCTGCCCACACCATCTTCCCCTTTGGCAAAAATCGCCTCAAACTCTTGGCGGCTGGTGATGTGATAGGTGCGATCCTGCTGATAGGCTTTTGCCCGCGCAAACAAGCTGTCCTGAATTTCCTGCAGGATGGTGGGCAACTGCGCCGCCAGATCGGCGTGGGGCAGGGTGATGCGATCTTTGGTGCCTTGATCGCGACGGTATAAGGTGACGACCCCTTGCTCCATCTCCCGCAAACCAACCTCTAGGCGAATAGGCACACCGCGTTTCACCCATTCCCAGAATTTATCGCCGCCGCGTAGGTCGCGCTTATCCAAATGCACGCGCACCGATTCGCCCGCATAGCTAAGGCTGCCCAGCTGGCCGGCCAATTTGCTGCAGTGATCCAGCAACGCATCCTCACTGGCGGCGTCGCGCACCACGGGAATAATCACCAGTTGCGATGGCGCGATACGGGGGGGCAGCACCAGTCCATCATCATCGCTGTGTACCATAATCAGCCCGCCAATCATGCGGGTGCTAACCCCCCATGAGGTGGTGTAGGCGTGCTTGTGCTGCCCATCCTTATCCAAAAACTGAATGTTGGCGGATTTTGAGAAATTTTGCCCCAGATTGTGGGAGGTGCCCATCTGCAAGGCCTTACCATCTTGCATCATCGCCTCAACCCCATAGGTTTCCACCGCGCCCGGAAAACGTTCGTTAGCGGTTTTGCGACCCATAAAGACTGGCATGGCCAGACAGTCTTGCATAAAGTCGGCATAGACCTGCCACATCAGCTCCGTTTCGGTTTGTGCTTCGGCCGCCGTGGCGTGCACGGTGTGCCCCTCCTGCCACAAAAATTCGGCGGTGCGCAGGAATAGGCGGGTACGCATTTCCCAACGCAACACATTGGCCCATTGGTTAATCAGAATTGGCAGGTCGCGATAGGATTTAACCCATTTTGCATAGACCTCACCAATAATGGTTTCTGAGGTGGGGCGGATTATCAACGGCTCCTCCAACGGGCTGGCGGGAACCAGCTTGCCATCGGCATCGGTCGCTAGGCGGTGATGGGTAACCACCGCGCATTCCTTCGCAAAGCCCTCAATATGATCCGCCTCCTTCTGCAGTAGGCGCAGGGGAATAAGCAGGGGGAAATAGGCGTTGACATGCCCTGTATCCTTAAAACGCTTATCCAATTTCTGCTGCATTTGCTCCCACACCCCATAGCCCCAGGGTTTGATAACCATACAACCGCGCACAGGGCTGGTTTCCGCCAAGTCGGCTTGATCCACCACCTGCTGATACCATTCGGGGTAGTTATCGGCGCGGGTAGGGGTGATGGCGGTGCGAACCGCGGCGCTGTTATTGGCGGTGTTGTTGGTTTTTGGCGCGCTTTGGGATAAAGATTTGCTGGCGGCAGACATGATGGATTTCCTGAAAAAATTTGTTTTGGGCATTGCAATTGTTTCTTATGCCAAGTTAGCTTAGAAAAGCGGGTGTCAAACATCAATCCTGTTTGCTCCAATTCTTTATCGCCCTAAACGGATCTGAATTATGAGTGTTGTGCCAAAATCCGATAAAAATCACGAAGCCAAAACCGATAGCAATAACGGTTTGGGGGCTGCGTCATCACAGGCCACCAGCAACCCGACTGTTGGCGAATCCTCTGGTTTTGTTGCAACAGCTGTAAGTGTCGCGGATCAGTTAAGAATGGCGCGGGTTAACCGTAGCCTTACGATTGATGAGGTGGCGGTCAGGCTTAACCTGCGTCCAGCTTCTATTGAGGCGATGGAATCGGGCGCCTATGAAAAATTGCCTGGCGCGGCCTATGTCGCGGGGTTTGTGCATTCCTATGCCCGCCTGTTGATGCTGGATGGCGCCGCCCTGGTCAGTCAGTTAAAGGTTGAGAGCGCGGTGATGCAACCCAAACCCGTTCATGAAATGCCCTTTAAGGTTTCCCAACGCGCCTTTCCCAGCGCAGGTTTTATCTGGACTGGTTTGATCTTGTTATTGGGATTGCTGTTGTTATGGACGTTGACCAACAACAAATTTGCCCCAGAAATCAGCACCACTGAGTTATCAGATCCGCAAGCATTGCCGGCGGATGTGCCTATGGATGCCGCGGAGGGTGACGAGGTTGAGGCGCCCGCAACCAGTGTTTCTGCTCCATCCGCTGCGCCCGTCGCTGCTGTGCCCTCAGCACCTGCCCCCTCAGCAGCTGCGCCTTCGCCCTCGGCTAGCACTGCTACGCCCTCCACCCCTGCGGGTGCCACGATTATGGCCAAGCAGAACAGCTGGATACAGTTGCGTGATGCCAAGGGGGCGGTGGTGGTCGCCAAATTGCTGCGGGCGGGCGAAAGCTTTCCCTTGCCCAACACCCCTGGACTGATGATGACCACGGGTAATGCTGGCGGAACATTTATCACGGTGAATGGCCAGCCCTCCGCCCCGCTGGGGCAGGAGAATCAGGTGGTGCGTGAAATCCCGCTGGATGCGGCGCCGCTGGCCGACTATTTGGCCAAGTTGCCGTCCAGCCCGAATCAGTAACGGTGACGCATGGACTACGGCAACCTTAGTTATCGTCAGATTGCGCGCCGCCAAAGCCGCCAAATTAAGGTTGGCGACTTGTTGGTGGGTGGGGGTGCGCCGATTACGGTGCAATCGATGACCAACACCCTGACCGCCGATGCCAAGGCCACCATTGCCCAGATTCAGGCGTTGGTGGAGGCGGGTGCGGACGCCGTCCGCGTATCCTGCCCCGATGAAGCCTCCACAAAGGCGCTGGCGGAGATTGTGGCGGCCTCTGCCGTGCCGATTATCGCCGACATTCATTTTCACTACAAACGGGCGATTGAGGCGGCGCAGGCGGGTGCCGCCTGTCTGCGGATTAACCCAGGCAATATCGGCAACGCCACGCGGGTGCAGGAGGTGATTCGGGCGGCCAAGGATCACGGGTGCAGCATGCGTATCGGCGTCAATGCGGGCAGTTTGGAGGAGCGGTTGCTGCAAAAATACGGCATGCCAACCCCCGAAGCCTTAGTGGAAAGCGCGCTGTACCATGCCAGAATCCTCGAAGACAACGACTTTTTCGATTTTAAGATCAGCGTAAAGGCCTCCGACGTGTTTTTGGCGGTGGCAGCGTATCGGCAACTGGCCGCCGCCTGCGACTACCCCCTGCATCTGGGCATTACGGAGGCTGGCGCGCTGCGCACCGGCACGGTCAAATCGTCGATAGGCCTTGGCCTGTTGTTGATGGAGGGGATTGGCGACACCATTCGGGTATCGTTGTCGGCGGATCCGGTGGAGGAGGTTAAGGTGGGCTGGGATATCCTGCGCTCCCTCAACCTGCGCCAGCGCGGGGTGAACATCATCGCCTGCCCCAGTTGCGCCCGCCAGCAGTTCGATGTGATCAAAACGGTTGAAGCGTTGGAGCAACGGCTTAGCCACATCAAAACCCCCATGACGCTGTCGATTATCGGCTGTGTCGTCAATGGCCCGGGTGAGGCGCGCAGCACCACCATTGGCCTGACCGGTGGCGGCAACAACACCCACATGGTCTATGTTGATGGGGTGCAGCATCAACGGATCCGCGACGCCGATATTGTTGAGCATATTGCCGCCCTAGTCGAAAAAAAGATCGAAGAAAATGTTGCGGCGATTAATACCAGCCCTTAGGCTGTCCCCCTCCATCAATTTTTCCCCAAAAGCTGAGTGTGCCTCATGAATCAGCCCCTATCCCACCCGCGTGGAACCCGTGATCTGTTTGGCGAAGAAATGCGCCAGTTTCAGGCGGTGGCCGCCGCCGCCCGTTTGGTGATGGCGCGCTTTGGCTTGAACGAAATTGCCACACCGATTTTTGAATTTACCGAGCTGTTCAACCGATCCCTGGGTGAGGTCACCGATGTGGTGTCGAAGGAGATGTACAGCTTTGAGGATCGTGGCGGCGAAAGCCTAACCCTGCGGCCTGAGGGGACGGCGGGCGTGGTGCGGGCGGTGTTGAGCAATCGGTTGCAGGATCAGGTGCCGTTAAAATTCTTCTACATCGGCCCGATGTTTCGCTATGAACGGCCGCAGAAGGGGCGCTATCGCCAACATCATCAGGTGGGGGCGGAGATTATGGGCACCACCAGTGTTGAGGCGGATCTTGAGATCTTGAGCCTCGCTAAGGCCTTTTTGGCCGAACTGGGGCTGGCCGACCACATCACGTTGGAGCTGAACAGCATGGGCGATATGCCAAGCCGCCTAAAGTTTCGGGAAGCGTTGGTGGGCTATCTGCGCGGTCATGCCGCCAGCCTGTCGGCCGACAGCCAGCTGCGGTTGGAACGCAACCCGCTGCGCATCCTGGATTCCAAGGATCCCGCCGATCACGCCGTGCTGGTCAACGCCCCCCAGCTGACCGAGTATTTGGAGCCAGAGGCTGCCGCTTTCTGGGCGGATCTGCAGGCGGGTTTGGCAAGCCTGAACATCGCCTGGCAGCATAACCCCAAGTTGGTGCGCGGCTTTGATTACTACCAACACACGGTTTTTGAGTTTACCTCCACCCAATTGGGGGCGCAGGCAACCGTGCTGGGCGGCGGGCGCTATGGTGGCATTGCAGAGGCCTTGGGGGGCGCGCCGTTGCCCGCGGTGGGGTTTGGATCGGGGATAGAGCGGCTGTGTTTGCTGATGGGTGATCTGCCCCCGCCGCCGCCACGGGTGATGGTGGTGCCCACCGATGCCGCCTGCCACGCGCCCGCTCGCCAATTGGGGCAACAGCTGCGCCATGCGGGGATCGCGGTGGATCAGGGGTATGAGGGTAATGTTGGCAAACGGTTGAAGCTGGCGGATAAACGCGGCGTCCGCCTGGTCATCCTGCTGGGCCCTGATGAGCTGGCCAGCGGCCTCTATACCCTGCGCGATATGGCCAACGGCCAACAACAATCGATGGGGTTGCAGGAATTATTGGCCTTTCTTTCTGCAAAAAGTTGAAATTTACGCTTGACACTTAGTTAATATTGTGTAAATTTACTTTCCATAAATGGTCACAACCAAAATTAAGGAGATTTTATAATGGGTCAACGGGGTTCTTTAGGTGCAGCTTTTCCACGCACACGTCGTAAATCTAATGCATTAGCAGAAGATCTTAAAATTTGTGCTGCTGCTGCTGCTGTTTTTATTCCTATTGCTATTAATCTTGCTGCTGTGGCGATGAGCAGTATCAATCCTGAGAAATATTCTTTTTCTGGAAATCCAATAGGTGTACCAGCAGAGAGTGTTGTTCCAAAATTTAGCGATAATTCAGCAGCTGCACCCAAAAATGGTATTCTCTTAAGGTTTAATGGCGGAACAGTTACAAAAGTTCTTCAAGATAACAAAGGAAATTATGGCGTTATCATATGTACAAATCCAAATACTGCTGCAACGGAGTGCGGAGAAAAGGTTTTTCCAGCAAGTGCAAGAGACCTGATGGTTAAAATAAATGGTAATAAGACGTCATTAGAAGATGCTGCAATGGCAGCACGTGCAGAGAGGGGGCGCTAAGAGAGGCACGCATCCATCCCCACCGTGTGGCGATTACCTCCCGACGCCGCCGCATGGGGGGTGAGGTAGAAAATTCCCCTCTTTCTGCAAGGGTCAGAAGACTTCCTGGGAGCGGGGGTCGCCTGATGCCCCCCGCCTCTCCGTTGTCATCCTAGCCCCACCCTTTGCACCACTCCGTTGTCATCCTACCCCTTGTGGGTAGGATCTCCTTACCGTCCGTGCCGCTTGTGCAACGGCTAGGATTTGAGATTCTCCCCACAAGGGGGAGAATGACATTGTGAGGTGGCGACATCGCGCCCATTCTTGCTCCTGCCCCTGTCATCCTCCCTGCCCACGTTTTCTTTACCCCCGCCCCCAACCCCCTCCCGCCAGGGGAGGGGGGGCACTCCCTGCTCCTTACATAAAAAATGGGGGGGGAACACACACTCCACCCTTGCGGGGGAGTCGGATCGCGCAAGCGATCCGGTGGGGGGTATGTAGGGCTTCGTCATCTCCGCGCAGGCGGAGATCCAGAGCCCTGGCGCCCCCCGCCATAATCGTTCCCCTGCATGGATCCCCCGCTTTCGCGGAGGATGACAGGTTGTGATGGGGGTGCAGCGATCCCGCCTTTTCAGCCATTCATAACCCCAATCCCATCCAACCGCCCCGATTCACACACCTAAAGCAAAAAACCGTCCAATTTACTAATTTTGCCCTTGACACATTGCGGCATTTATGGTTTATAACAATTATTAAAAAATGGTTTAAATCCTTTAAACAACCTTAATTAAAAGGGAGAGTGGTGATGAGTGCACAAGTAAAGAGTGGTTTGCAGGTATTAGGTGGGCTGGCTTTAGCCTCTTTTGCTGTTGTTATTTACAATAATACCCCTGTCGATCTTGGCGGGCCATTTGGTGCATTTATTATAAACAAACCCAATGGTTCAGAAGGGGGTTCAATTGTAATAGAAGGTGCAGAAGTAAAAGCAGAATTGTCGAAACCAGGTATTACTGTAGCGGTGCAAGATTCGCACGGACAAGACACCTCAAAGCCAATTGTTGCTACATATAATACTGACGGTGGTAATCACATCCTTCTTGTTTCAGCTGATCGTCCTGGATATTTATTAAATAGATTTTCTAATAATTGTCCTGAAAAATTCTCGATTCCGAAAGTTACCCAATCAGAGGGGTTAGCTGGTATTTTAATTGCACGAGGCCAAGACGCATCGGAAGCCGAAAAATTGCAAGCAAGCCTTATGGCATCAGACACAGATCATGGCTTAGCCTATAGAGATTCTGTCATGTCTGGGAAGGATTTAATACCTGCAATAGCTAAAGCTAAGTTGCCAGTAAAATTTGAACCTTCAAGAGATTATGTTGTTCATCAATATAGATTTTCTTGTTCTGATGGAAACGGCAACGAAGGTTCAAAAATAACGAATTATATCGTTGTGGCTCCGAAATTTCTTGCCCGTCATCGGTAAACCCTAGCCAGAGTTGTGGGATTGGGCGATGGTGGAAAAGATGGCGGGTAGAGGGCAGGGGGTTTTTCCCTGTGGGGGATTTCTCCCTAGCGCTCCCCGCCCGTCCTTTCGCCCCGTCCGCCCGCCCCATTTTCAATTCAACCAAACCCCACCACACCAAGGAGAATTCAGCGTGCCAAAACTAAATAATATTGGGCAAAGAGTCTGTTGGGCTTTTGGTGGGTTAGCGTTGAGTCTATGCACGGCCTGTAGCAACTTAGACTATATAGAAGAAATACCTAACGATCCATTTAAAGGCAGAATTGACCACCGCGTTTCATCTGATAACAAAAACATCCCGCCAATCACCATGGGAAATGCTGATATAGCTAGCATTCCTTTACAGTTTGGTCTTTTGCCTATTCATCTGCCCTTAATGTTTCCGCCTGAAAGCGCAAAAGCTGAATACGGTGTTGTTTCTATAAATCCTAAGAAAAATCCAAAACAGGAACAAAATGTTGCCGTTGTTGTTCAACCAGCCAAAAATTTTGACGGCCTTATTGTTCCCATTACAGTAAGCCCCCGCCAGGGTGACACCAATGCAAAACCCGATACCTATGTTGTTGCCGTTTTGGGTGGTCAAGTCGGTCTAACCTTTCAGGCGAATCTCAACTGTCCAAAGTTATCCGTTGTTGGGCGTGATTTGGCTGATTTCCAAGAGATTTATACAGGAATTAGAAATTCTGTTCCTGATCATTTTTTGGGATTTAACACCGCGGCGGCAAGCGATGCCGCTGTCAGCCATCTTCATCAATTTCTTGGGGATCCAAACTACCCTAAGCGTGTTTATTCCGTGACATGTGGTGGTCGACCAGCTGCTAACGTTATGATTATGGCGAAGCCCGATCAAAAAGGATCTGAACAGCCTCCTAAAACTGCACCGGAAACGCTGTGGCCGCCGTTTGAAGAAGATCTATCATCGTCGATTGCCCTAAGCCGCTAGCACGCTGATGCCATAGTCCTGTAGCTTTTTGTTGTCGGTGATCAGGGTGAATCCTTCAACCTTTGTCTGGGCAATCAGCATGTGGTCAAAGGCATCGTGATGCAACAGCGGCAGGTTTTTGACCGCTTTAAGGTGGGGGATGGTGATATCCAACAGGTTGAATCCCACCCGTTCAACCTCTGACGCAAAGCTGGCGGTTGATATGATGCGGCTGTGTTGCTGTTGAATCGTTAGTTCCCACAGGCTGGCCATGCTGACAAAAATATCCAAATCGGCACGGCTAAGGATGGTGCGGGCGTTGACGGACAGCCGCTTTGGCTCAGCCAGCGCCCATAAAAACACATAGGTATCAAGCAAAAACATGGGCGTGTGTGTGTCGGTTGGTTGGCAAGGATGGGGTTTGGGTTAACGGATGGACAGGCCGGCAAATTCGTTGTCGTCGCCCTTATCCTGTGACAATTCGGCGGTCGGTTGTTGCTGCCGTAAGGCCAATTCCTTGGACAGCCACAATTTGCCGGTCAGGGATCCCAACGGCCTGGCCTTTCCCGACGGCCTGGTTACGCGCCCCAGGCGAAACGGCGGGGCGGATGGGGCTTCTGCGGCGGGCGGCTGAGGCGGCGGCGGAGGAGGCGACGGTAAGGCGGGCGATTCGGTCGTTGCAACCTCTGTAATCTCTGCAACGGCGGCGGGGGCGGCTGTGGGGGCTGTGGGGGCGGCGACGGCGGGCGGGCTGACCGTTGCCAAGGCTTGCGCGCCAACAGGCAGGGCAGGGCTCGCGGTAGGGGTAGGACTAGCGGTAGGGCTGGCAGTTGGGGCAGCAGCTTCACACAGCACGATGCGGCCAACGGGCTTGCCCGCGCGGGCGATCACCACCTCCTCCCCCCGCTCAACCAGTTCCAACAGGCGTGACAGGTTGGTTTTGGCGTAGTGAATGTTGAATTGCATGATAACCCCACCCGATGGATAATGATTTTGGCCAAACATAACACAAATTCAGCTTAGCTAATACTGGTAAAATTTTGATTTGTCGCTAAGGTGCTTAGCTTCACAGGACACACCAACGTTAGAAAATCATCATGGCCTTGTTAACCGACGAAAGCTTGCAAAGTATTTTAAACCGCCATGGGGAGCTTAGCCGTGAGCTGGCCACCTTTGATGGCGCTGATTCCACCCGTTTTACCCAGTTGTCGCGTGAGCTTTCGGAGCTGACCCCCCTGTGCGAAAAAGTGGAAGCCTTTTTGAAACAGCGGCGCGAGTTGGTCGAAACCGAAAAGATGATGGCCGATACCAGCCTGGACAGCGATCTGCGCCAAATGGCGGAGGAGGAGCACTATCAGGTGAAGGAGGCGTTGCCAGCGTTGGAGCATCAGTTGCTGTTGGCAATGTTGCCCAAAGATGTCGATGACGAGAAAAATGCTCTGTTGGAAATTCGCGCCGGGGCGGGTGGGGATGAGGCCAGCCTGTTCGCGGCAGAGCTGTTTCGCGCCTATGAACGCTACGCCGCGTTGCATGGTTGGCAGTTCGAGATTATCTCCATCTCTGACAACGGGTTGGGCGGCTATAAAGAATGCGTCGCCAACGTGACGGGCAAGGGGGTGTTTGCCCGCCTGAAGTTTGAATCGGGCGTGCATCGGGTGCAACGGGTGCCGGCTACGGAATCCAGCGGTCGCATCCACACCTCCACCATCACCGTCGCCATTATGCCCGAGGCGGAGGATGTTGATGTGCAGATTGATGAAAAAGACCTGCGCGTCGATATTTTTCGTGCCTCAGGCCCAGGGGGGCAGGGGGTCAATACCACCGACAGCGCGGTGCGGATTACCCATATCCCAACCGGCATTGTGGTGTCGCAACAGGATGAACGATCCCAGATTAAAAATCGCGCTAAGGGCATGAAAATCCTGCGTGCCCGCCTGTATGAGGCGCAACGGTTGGAAAAAGAGGCCGAACGATCGGCCAACCGCAAAAGCCAAGTCGGGACGGGCGATCGCTCAGAACGGATCCGCACCTATAACTTCCCACAGGGGCGGGTTAGCGACCACCGCATCAACCTGACCCTCTACAAGATCGAAAAGGTCATGATGGGCGAATTTGATGAGTTTATTGACGCCCTGATTGCCGATGATCAGTCGCACAGGCTGGCGGAGCTGCATTAAATAGCTATCACCAAAAATCCTGATATTTTTGCCAACAAATTGGTTGCCAGGGCGGGGCGAAGTCTTTATAATCGCCGTCTGCATTGCCCGATGGCTTATTCGTAAGCGGCATTAACGGCAATGTCGGCGTGGTGTTGGGGGTATAGCTCAGTTGGTTAGAGCGCCGGCCTGTCAAGCCGGAGGCCACGGGTTCAAGTCCCGTTACTCCCGCCAGCCCCTCTCCTAAGAATTGCTCCTGCCGCTGTCATTCCCACGAAGGTGGGAATCCATAAAACGGTTATGCAGGGTACGCTTTTGCGGTTGGTGGATCCCCGCCTGCGCGGGGATGACGGATAAAAAGGTTGAGATGACTACAAAACTCTGCATTTGACCGATTGTTTTTGCCCGCGGTTAGGGCTAGATTGCCCTTATGCTTGCGACCTATCTTCCCATTTTGGTTTTCATCCTGTTGGCCACTGGCCTGGCGGGCGGTGTGATTGTGGCATCCCTGTTGGTGGCGCCGCGCGTGCCCGATAAGGAAAAGCTGTCGCCCTATGAGTGCGGTTTTGAGCCGTTTGACGATGCCCGCCGCAAATTCGACATTCGTTTTTACCTGGTGGCGATTCTGTTTATTATTTTTGACCTTGAGGTGGCCTTTCTGTTCCCCTGGGCGGTATCGCTGAACCACACGGGGGTGGCGGGGTTGCTGTCGATGCTGATGTTCCTAGGCGTGTTGACGGTTGGCTTTGTCTATGAATGGAAAAAGGGGGCGTTGGAATGGCATTAAATCTAAGTTCAAAGGGGGGTGCAGTGCCCGTCAGCGGCGGCCTTAACGTGGCGGATCCAGCCGTGGCAGAGGCCAACCCCATTTTCGCGGAACAATATGACCAGCTGCAACATGAAGTGTCGGATCGCGGCTTTGTGGTAACCAAATTCGATAACCTGGTGCGATGGGCGCGGGGCAGCAGCCTGTGGCCGATGTCCTTTGGCCTGGCCTGCTGCGCGGTGGAGATGATGCAGACGGCGGCCAGCCGTTACGACCTGGATCGTTTTGGCGTGGTGTTTCGCCCCAGCCCGCGCCAGTCGGACGTGATGATCGTGGCGGGCACGCTGACCAACAAAATGGCCGCGCCGTTGCGTAAGGTTTATGACCAAATGGCGGAGCCGCGCTGGGTGATTTCCATGGGATCTTGCGCCAATGGCGGCGGCTATTACCACTATTCCTACTCCGTAGTGCGCGGATGCGACCGCATCGTGCCGGTGGATGTGTATGTGCCAGGCTGCCCGCCGACGGCCGAAGCTCTGTTGTATGGCATCATGGTGTTGCAGAAGAAAATTCGCCGCACCCAATCGATTTTGCGCTTTAGCTAGAGCGCGGCAGATGGTTGATTCCCCGCTGCTCACCCCCCTTTACCATTGGCATCAGGCGCAGGGCGCAAAGCTGGTACCCTTTGCGGGTTGGCAAATGCCGTTGCAATATGCGGGCATCGTCGCGGAGCATCTGCATACCCGATCGCAAGCCAGCCTGTTTGACGTTAGCCATATGGGGCAGCTGCTGTTGACGGGGCAGGGGGCGGATCGCGCCCTGGAGCAGCTGTTGCCCGGCGATATTGTTGGCCTGGCCGAAGGACGCATGCGCTATAGCCTGTTGACCCTTAGCAATGGCGGAATTCTGGACGATCTGATGGTGGTGCGCCTGCCCAGTCAGGAGGCGGAGAGCCGGTTGCATCTGGTCATCAACGCGGCGCGGCGACAGGTGGATGAGGCGCATTTGCGGGCGCATCTGCCCCCCGATTTGCAGCTGGAGGCTCTTAACAGCCGCGCCCTGTTGGCGTTGCAGGGGCCAACGGCGGCGGCTGTACTGGCGCCCCTGTCGCCTCAGGCCATAGATTTGCCTTTTATGGGGGCGGCCGAACTGATGGTGGGGGATATCCCATGCCTGGTCATGCGGTCGGGCTACACGGGGGAGGATGGGTTTGAACTCTCCTGCGCCGCCGATGATGCCGTTGCCCTGGCCGACCTGCTGATAGCGCAAGATGGCGTGCTGCCCGCTGGCCTGGGGGCGCGTGACAGCCTGCGGCTGGAGGCAGGGCTATGCCTCTATGGTCATGATATTGATGAGCAGATCAACCCGGTGGAGGCGGGGTTGGTTTGGACGATTGCCAAGCATCGGCGCGACGATTCGCAAGGCTTTTTGGGGGCAGCGGCGGTGCTGGCCGCGCTAAAAAACAAAGCGGCGGCAGGTACCCGCCAACGCGTCGGACTGACCCTGACGGCGGGCAGTCCACCCGCGCGGGAGGGGGCGGTGATCGAAAATCTGGCTGGTCAAGCCATTGGCGTGGTGACCAGCGGCGGTTTTTCCCCCAGCCTACAATTGCCGATAGCGATGGGCTATGTGCCCGCTGATGTGCCCACTGATGTAACGGGGGGGGATGTGCAGGTGGTTGTGCGCGGCAATCGCTATCTGGCTAAGCTAAGCCCGCTGCCTTTTGTGCCAACCCGCTACGTAAAACCCAACGCCACCAAACCTTAGGAGATTGTGATGACCTATTACACCAAAGAACATGAATGGCTGGAACTGGCTGCTGATGGGGTTGCCACCGTTGGCATTACCGATTACGCCCAGAAACAGTTGGGCGATGTGGTGTTTGTAGAGCTGCCCGCCATTGGCAAAACCGTGGCACAGGCGGCGGAAATGGCGGTGGTGGAGTCGGTGAAGGCTGCCAGTGAGGTTTATGCTCCGGTCAGTGGTGCGGTGGTGGCCGCCAATGAGGATTTGCCCGCCAATCCTGGCCTAGTGAACCAAGCGCCGCAGGGGGCGGGCTGGTTCGTCAAACTGCGCCTATCGGATCAGGGGGAGCTAGCTAAGCTATTGGATGAGGCAGGCTATCAGGCCTATTTGGCCAGCATTTCTTAGGTCGCCTGGCTTAGCCCCCCGCCTCTAAACCCTTTAGCTAACGGAGATTTCTAACGTGCGCTACCTACCGCTAACCGCTGCCGATCGCCAAGAGATGTTGGCCGCTTGTGGTGTTGAAACTGTCCGTGATCTGTACAGCGGCGTGGCGGCCAGCGCCTGGCATGAGGGGGTGTTTAACGATTTGCCGCTTGGCCTGAATGAATGGCAAACGGAATTGGCGGTGCGGCAGTTGGCTGATCAAAATCAGACAGCAGGGCAATTGGCCAGTTTTTGCGGGGCGGGGGCATACCGCCACCATGTGCCCGCCGCGGTTGACCACCTGATTCAACGGGGTGAGTTCTTAACCTCCTATACCCCTTATCAGCCCGAAATATCCCAAGGAACCTTGCAATATCTGTTTGAATTCCAAACGATTGTTGCGCGCCTGACCGGCATGGATGTCGCCAACGCCTCCATGTATGATGGCTCAACCGCCTGCGCCGAGGCGGTGACGATGGCCAACCGCATCACGGGGCGTAACAAGGCGTTGCTGTCGGGGCAGCTGCATCCCCACTACGCCGCGGTGGTGCAAAGTATGGCGCGCTGGACGGGGGTGGAGCTTAGCTTGGCTAAGCCCGATCCGTTAAACGCTGAAGATTTGATTGGCCAAATTACCCCCGACCTTAGCTGCGTGGTGGTACAATACCCCAGCTTTTTTGGTCATCTCAATGACTATTCTAGCTTAGCCAAGGCCTGTCAGGCGGCGGGAGTGCTGTTGGTGGTGGCGGTCAGCGAAATTGTTGCGCTGGGGCTGCTGAAAAGCCCTGGCAGCATGGGTGCGGATATTGTGGTGGCTGAGGGGCAATCGCTGGGCAACGGGCTGAACTTCGGTGGCCCCTATGTTGGGCTGTTCGCTACCCGTTCCAACTATGTGCGGCAGATGCCTGGCCGCCTGGTCGGCGAAACGGTGGATGCCAATGGCCAACGCGGCTTTGTCCTGACCCTGGTCGCGCGGGAGCAGCATATTCGCCGCGATAAGGCTACTAGCAATATATGCACAAATTCAGGGCTTTGTGCGCTTGCCTTCACAATTCATGTTAGCCTGCTGGGTGAGCAGGGGTTGCGCCGCCTGGCACAGCTTAACCACACGGCGGCCAGCGATATGGTGCAACATCTATCGAACAAAAAGCGTGAAAATTATAAAATAAATGTTTGTAATAAAACATATTTCAATGAATTTCTATTGGATCTTGGCCAGCCAGCCGAACCGTTGGTGGAGCGATGGGCGGCCAGGGGGCTGTTGGCGGGGGTGCCGTTAAGCCGTCTGTATCCGAATCAGCCCGAGCTGGCCAACCATTTGCTGGTGGCGGCGACCGAGCTGACCCAACAAAGCCATAAAGACGAATTTTATCAAGCTATTAAAGAGGTATGTTAAGATGACTGCCGACACCAATTTGCCTCAGCTGAACCCCGCCGGCCATCGCGGATTGCATCATGAAGAACCGTTGCTGTTTGAACTCAGCCAGGCGGGCACTCATGGCACAGACTGGCCAGAAACAGGTGGCACAACCGATAATCTTGATGCCCTGGGCGGCTTAGCCCGTCAAACGCCAATCGGCCTGCCCGAACTTAGTGAGCCGCAGGTGGTGCGGCATTTCACCCGCCTGAGTCAGCAAAATTATGCGATCGACAGCGGCATCCTGCCGCTTGGTTCTTGCACCATGAAGCATAACCCGCGCCTGAATGAAAAGCTGGCGCGCCTGCCCGGCCTGGCGGAGATTCACCCGCTGCAACCGTTGTCCACCGTGCCAGGGGCGTTGAAGCTGATCGAAAATTTGGCCGATTGGCTGGTGCGCTTAACGGGAATGGATGCGGTGGCGATGACCCCCGCCGCCGGTGCCCATGGCGAAATGTGCGGCATGATGCTGATTAAGGCGGCGTTGGAGGATCAGGAGGGCGGGCAACGTCAACGGGTGCTGGTGCCAGAATCTGCCCATGGCACCAACCCCGCAACCGCGGCAGCCTTGGGTTACAAAGTGCAGTCTATCCCCAGCAATGGGCGCGGCCGTACCGACCTGGCGGCGTTTAAGGCGGCTTTGGGGTCTGATGTGGCGGCGGTGATGCTGACCAACCCCAATACTTGTGGCCTGTTTGAAGATGAAATTTTGGAGATTGCCGCGGGTATTCATGGCGTGGGCGGCTATTTCTATGGTGATGGCGCCAATTTTAACGCCATTGTTGGACGGGTGAAGCCAGCCGAATTGGGGCTGGATTGCATGCACATCAATCTGCACAAAACCTTTTCGACTCCGCATGGTGGCGGTGGGCCAGGCAGTGGGCCCGTCGTCATGAACGCCCGCCTAGCACCCTATGCGCCGATTCCCTTCCTGCGTCATACGAAGGGGATTGCCAGCTGGGTGGAGCAGGATGCCAGCGGCAAGTCTATCGGCCGTCTGCGAGCTTTTCACGGGCAATTTGCTACCTTTGTCCGCGCCTATGCCTATATGCTAAGCCTGGGCGCCGATGGGTTGCAGCAGGCCTCCGCCGATGCGGTGCTGAACGCCAATTATTTGCTGGCGCGCTTAAGCGATACTCTGACCCCCGCTTATCCCGCCCCCTGCATGCACGAAGCCCTGTTCAGCGATAAGTTTTTGGAGGGGACAGGGTTGTCGACCCTGGACTACGCCAAGGGGATGATTGATGCGGGTTATCACCCAATGACCATGTATTTCCCCCTGGTGGTTCACGGCGCCCTGCTGTTTGAACCAACCGAGACGGAGTCAAAGGCCACTCTGGACGAATTTGTCACCGCGTTGAAAATCCTGGCCGACATCGCCAAAAAGGATCCCAGTCGACTGCAACAAGCGCCGCTGGAGGCGCCTCGCCGTCGGTTGGATGAAACCCAGGCGGCCAGATCGCCTCGGCTGGTTTGGTCTGCCCAACAAAGCTAACCGCTTGGCCTGCACCATCGCCTACACCATCGCTCACCGTTGCCTGCACATCAATGTAGGCTCTTGTTGACTCGGTCTTAGCCCTCTATAGTGGCTTACAAAAGCGGCTGGCATCGCCTGGTGGCTGTCTGTCTCGCTATTCCTTTCTTCACGGCCAAGGGGCTTAAGCTATGAACATGAATTACTCCATAGGGTTTTTTGAACAATTAATGGTGAAGTTTTGCCACGATCTGGCGGGGCCCATCGGCGCGGTTGCCAATGGCTTGGAGCTGATGGAAGACCTGGGGGAAAATGTCGAAAGCGAGATTTTTAAGCTGGTCAGGCAATCCTCATCAACCGTGTCGTACCGCCTGCGCTATTTCCGTATGGCCTATGGCGTGATGGGCGCGGATGATCAGCTGATTGGCCTGGGTGAGATTAAGCCAGTCGTCGAAAATTATTACAGCGGTGAAAAGGTGCAATTCACCTGGGGGATTGATTCCAATGTATCCGCGCTGCCGGTATCGGCGGTTAAGCTGATTCTGAATTTGCTGTTGGTGGCCAATGGCTGTTTGTTGCGGGCAGGGGAAATTGTTTTGGGTTTGGAAAAACATGTCAGCGATCAGTTGGTTATCACGCTAACCGTTCAGGGGCCTGGCGTGTTGGTGCCCCCCCATTACGAGCAGGTTTGGAATGATCAAGCCAGTGGTTGGCTGGATCAAAAATCGGTGCAGGCTTTGTTTATCAAGCATTTGGCGCACCAATATAACGCCAAATTCACCTATCATCTGTTGAAAGAGGGGGAGGGGGATAGGCTAACAGCGCCCACCCATCAATTCGATAAGAGTGAGGCTGTTCGCCTGCAACTAACACTGGCGGCGGTCACGGAGTAACGATAACGCCTTCTGCCGCGCTGTTGGTGCATTGTTGGGAGGTTTTCGGGGGGTGGCGCAGGGGGTACGGATAGCCGTTTTCAGGAAAATTTGGAAATATCGTCAGATTTCTACAATTCATGCTTGACGGTTTTGCTGGGTCAACATAGTATGCCGCTCTTGATTTAACTGTTTGGAATGGCTTTTGCGGCGGATGGCGATGTTGGTTCGATTGGCGCACATGGGAACTTTCTTTGGGGAAGTTCGCCAAGAGCTCGTGAAGGTCACCTGGCCTAAGCGGCGGGAGGCGATCATGACCTCGGTGTTTGTCTTTGTCATGGTGGTGTTGGCATCCATTTTCTTTTTGCTAGTCGATCAAGCCTTTGGATTTTTAATTCGTCACTTGTTAAGTTTATAAATCGATATTGTTCATGACCACACAAACTGACCAATCATTCAGCAATTCTGAAACCTTAGCTGTCGACGCACCAGCCGTTGATCAGGTTGTGGCCGCCTCGGCGTCACGGGATGCTGGTCGTTGGTATGTTGTGCATGTGTACTCAGGCTTTGAGAAAAAGGTGGCTGAGGCCATTTTGCATCAGGCTGAGCAAAAAGGGCTTAGCAACAAAATTTTTGAGGTTTTTGTTCCTACCGAAGAAGTCGTTGAGATTAAGCGCGGCAAAAAGGTCAGCGCGGAGCGTCGATTTTTCCCAGGCTATGTCTTGGTACGGATGGAAATGACCGACGATTCCTGGCATCTGGTGCGCAACGTGCCACGGGTGACGGGCTTTATCGGTGCCAAAAACAAACCTGTGCCGATTAGTGCCGCTGAGGCTGTGCAGATTATGAAGCAAGTAACCGACGGGGTGGCCAAACCACGTCCGGCGGTGATTTTTGAGGTTGGGGAGCAGGTTAGGGTCAATGAAGGCCCCTTCACCTCTTTCAGTGGGTTGGTTGAGGAAGTGGATGAAGATAAGGGACGTTTGAAAATAACCGTTTCTATCTTCGGTCGTCCAACCCCTGTCGAACTAGAATTTGGTCAGGTCGAAAAACTTTAGATGGCGTTTCATTTTTTTAAGATTCAAAGGTAAGAGGATAACAAATGGCAAAAAAACCTACAAGTTTTGTTAAGTTGGTGGTGCCCGCGGGGCAAGCCAACCCGTCGCCGCCCATTGGGCCGGCCTTAGGTCAGCGCGGTTTGAACATCATGCAGTTTGTTAAGGAATTTAACGCCCAAACTGCGGGTATGGAGCAGGGGATGCCTGTGCCGGTAGAGATTACTGGTTATGCTGACCGTAGCTTTAGTTTTATTCTAAAAATTCCGCCAGTCAGCTATTTCCTGCGTAAAGCCGTTGGTGTGCCCAAGGGGACGGCTACGCCAGGTCGTGGTAAGGCTACGCCAATCAAGCTGTCGGCGGTTCGTGAAATTGCCGAAAAGAAAATGGCTGATTTGAACTGCGATAGCATTGGGTCGGCCATTTCGATGGTTAAAGGATCTGCCCGCGCAATGGGCTTAGAAGTGGTGGAGGGATAATCATGCCAACAACTAGCAAACGTATGACCAAAGTGCGCGAAGGCATCAACCAAAAGGTTGCGGTGCCCCTCGATGATGCTGTTCATCTTCTTAAGGAACGCGCCCTTGCCAAATTTGATGAAACCGTCGAATTGGCGATGAACCTGAATGTTGATCCGCGCAAATCGGATCAAGTCGTGCGGGGTGTCATCGATATGTACACCGGCCAAACCACTCGGGTTGCGGTGTTTGCTCAGGCTGAAAAAGCGGCCGAAGCCAAAAAAGCTGGCGCTGATGTGGTTGGTGCTGACGATTTGGCCGAACAGATTCAGGCTGGCAATATCGAATTTGACCTACTTATCGCCACGCCAGATCAAATGGTCACGGTTGGCAAGCTGGGGAAAATCTTGGGCCCACGTGGTCTGATGCCTAACCCAAAGCTTGGAACGGTTACCATGGATGTTGCGGCTGCGGTTAAAGCAGCCAAAGATGGACAGGTGCAGTTCAAGGCCGAAAAAGCTGGTATCGTGCAGGGTCGCGTTGGCAAAGCCAGTTTTGAGCCCGCTCAGCTGACCGCCAATATCAAAAGTTTTGTGCAGGCGGTTGTTCGTGCCAAACCCGCAACAGTAAAGGCCAATTACGTCAAATCGGTGTATCTGAGCTGCAGCCAGGGTCCATCGGTGCGGGTCGATTTGGCCAGTTGTTCCTAGAAAATGCAAAAGAGTTCTTGCCAAACCGCAAACAATTCTGTAGAAACCTGAATCTTACGCCTTAGACTGGATAATGAATCGTGCTAAAAGCGCAAAAAATTGTAAAAGTTGACGAAATGGCCACCGCCCTTAAGGGCAGTGAGCTGGTCGTTGTTGCCAATCACAATGCCTTGACCGTGGCGGAAATCAGCAATCTGCGTCGTCGCCTGAAAAAGGCCGATGCTGGATTGCGGGTAACCAAAAACCGCCTGGCCAAGCGTTCTCTGAATGGCACCAAATTTGTCGGCCTGACCGATTACTTCAGCGGAGCTACCTTGATCGCCTATTCGGCCGATCCCGTGGCCGCCGCCAAAGAATTGGTCGAATTTGCCAAGGGCAACGACAAAATAAAAATTATCGCTGGTGGATTCGGCGAAAAAGTAATTGACGCCGCAGCGGTAAACGCGCTGGCCAAACTGCCTGGTATCAACGAACTGCGGGCACAATTGCTCGGCTTGTTCAATGAGCCTGCCAGGAGAGTGGCTAGTGTGTTGCAAGCTCCGGTTGGTCAATTGGCGCGTGTGGTTCAAGCACGAGTCGATCAACAACAGTCATCCTAATACTCATCACCCATCAAGAAAGCGAGAGCAACTATGTCTAAATTGGAACAAATCGTCGATCAACTTTCTGGCCTGACCGTTCTGGAAGCGGCAGAGCTGGTAAAGCTTCTGGAAGACAAATGGGGCGTATCCGCTGCTGCACCCGTAGCAGTTGCCGCCATAGCCGGTGGTGGCGGTGCCGCCGCTGAAGAAGCCGTTGAAAAAACTGAATTCACCGTTGTCCTGAAAGACGCTGGTGCGAACAAAATCAACGTAATTAAGGAGGTGCGTGCACTGACTGGTCTTGGTCTGAAAGAAGCCAAAGACTTGGTTGAGGCAGCCCCTGCCAACGTCAAAGAAGCGATTGCCAAAGACGAAGCTGAAAAAGCGAAAAAGCTTCTGGAAGATGCTGGCGCCAAGATTGAAATTATCTAGGTTCGCTTAAAAATCTGGTTGGCCGGCGACCTGTTAGGGTTTGCCGGCTCAACCTTTTGTGGTCGATATCATCCGTAATTTTATCAGTGAGCAGGCAAAGAATATGGCAAAAACCTCAACGACCAAGACTTCAGGAACCAGCAAGGTAACATCCGCGGATGAAAAAACAGCGGTTCAGACAAATCAGACAAAAACGTTTCAGGCCACTGGCTCTTCGATTCGTCGTTTGCGCAAAAGTTTTGGTCGCATTCATGAAGTCATTGGTCTGCCAGATCTTATTGAGGTTCAAAAGAATTCCTATAAGCAGTTTTTGGAGCAAGGTCTTCATGATGTTCTGGATTCGGTTTTTCCGATTCATGACAGCAACGGCCATGCCAGCCTGGAATATGTTGGCTATAGCCTGGAAGTTGCCAAGTTTGATGAGGATGAGTGCCGTCGTCGTGCCATGACCTATGGGGCGGCGCTTAAGGTGACATTGCGCCTGGTGGTGTGGGATCACGATGAGGACAGCGGTGTCCGATCCATCCGTGACATTAAAGAACAAGACGTCTATATGGGCGAAATGCCCCTGATGACCGACCGCGGTACCTTTATTATCAATGGTACTGAGCGGGTTGTCGTGTCGCAGCTGCACCGTTCGCCTGGCGCATTTTTTGACCATGACGGCGGTAAAACGCACTCATCGGGGAAATTTCTTTATGCCGCGCGGGTTATTCCCTATCGTGGCTCCTGGTTGGATTTTGAATTCGATGCCAAGGATTTGCTGTACGTTCGCATTGACCGCCGTCGCAAGATCCTGGCTACCAGCTTTTTGATGGCGTTGGAAAGCGCGCAAACAGCCATCCTGCAAGCTGAAAAAGCCAAAAAAGGTCAGTCGCTGGATCCTTTAGAAATTCAGGGGATGAGCGCCGACGAAATTCTGTCAACTTTTTACAGCACCGTAACCTATCAGCAAGCTGCTAGTGGGGATGGAACCAGCTGGCAAACCCCATTTGACCCTGAGGCGCTGAAGGGACAAAAGCTGTCGTTCGATCTGATTGATGCCGCCTCTGGCAAAGTGTTGGTTGAGGCTGGCAACAAACTGAACGCCCGCCAAGCCAAAAAATTGGTTGAAGATGGACTGAAGGATCGTGTGGCAATTGCCGATGAAATTGTTGGTCGTTATCTGGCCAACGACATTATCAATGAGGCCACAGGGGAAATTTATGCTGAGGCGGGTGATGAAATTATCCCGACTTTGTTTAAACAATTGGTCGATTTGGGGCACAAAGAGATTGTGACGTTGGCGATTGACCATTTGACGGTTGGCTCCCACATTCGCAATACCCTGGTGGCGGATGCCAACCGCACCCGCGAAGAGGCCTTGTTCTCGATTTACCGCATCATGCGTCCTGGTGAGCCGCCAACATTGGATACGGCCGCGGATCTGTTCCAAGGTCTGTTCTTTGATCCCGATCGCTATGATTTGTCGGCGGTCGGTCGGGTGAAAATGAACCTGCGCCTGAACCTGGATGTCGATCACGGCTTCCGCGTGCTGCGTAAGGACGATATTCTGGCGCTGCTGAAGGTGCTGGTGGATCTTAAGGATGGGCGGGGTGATGTCGATGATATTGACAGCCTGGCCAATCGTCGTGTCCGTTCCGTCGGTGAGTTGATGGAAAACCAATACCGTCTGGGTCTGTTGCGGATGGAGCGGCAGGTGCGCGACAAAATGGCTGCCAGTGAAATCGATACCCTGATGCCGCAAGATCTGATTAACGCTAAGCCGGCCGCCGCCGCTGTGCGCGAATTCTTTGGATCTTCACAGCTGTCCCAGTTTATGGATCAGACCAACCCTCTTTCTGAAGTGACGCACAAGCGCCGTGTTTCAGCCCTTGGGCCTGGCGGTTTGACCCGGGAACGGGCAGGCTTTGAAGTGCGCGACGTGCATCCAACCCACTATGGCCGTATCTGCCCAATTGAAACGCCAGAGGGTCCGAATATTGGTTTGATTAACTCCTTTGCGACCTATGCGCGGGTTAACCAATACGGCTTTATCGAAGCCCCCTATCGTCGGGTTGTTGCCGGGCAAGTAACGCATGAGGTTGTTTATCTGTCGGCGATGGAGGAAACGAAATATGTTATCGCTCAGGCCAATGCCGAGTTGGACAACGAAAACCGTTTCTCTACCGCGTTGGTCAGCTGCCGCGCCGCCAACGACTTTTTGTTGGCACGTCCAGAAGACATTGAGTTCATCGATGTGTCGCCGAAGCAGTTGGTGTCGGTCGCCGCCGCCCTGATTCCGTTTTTGGAAAATGACGATGCGAACCGCGCCCTGATGGGATCGAACATGCAGCGGCAGGCCGTGCCATTGCTAAAGAGTGAGGCGCCATTGGTTGGTACGGGCGTTGAGGCACAGGTTGCCCGCGATTCTGGCAGCACGGTGGTGGCGCGTCGGGACGGGATTATTGACCAGGTCGACGGTACCCGTATCGTGGTGCGGGTCGATGAGCATGCCATGACGGCCGATAAGCCTGGCGTCGATATTTACTACATGGAAAAATTCCAGCGTTCGAACCAAAGCACCTGCATCAACCAGCGCCCCTTGGTCAAGGTTGGCGATGTGGTCAAAAGCGGTGATATCATGGCGGATGGCCCCTGTACCGAAATGGGCGAATTGGCTCTCGGCTACAACGCTCTGGTCGCCTTTATGCCGTGGAATGGTTACAACTTTGAGGACTCAATTTTGGTGTCGGAGAAGTTGGTGGCCGACGACGTCTACACCTCAATTCACATCGAAGAATTTGAGGTGATGTCCCGCGATACCAAGCTGGGTCAGGAAGAGATTACCCGCGATATTCCCAATGTCAGTGAGGAAGCCCTGCGCAATCTCGATGAGGCGGGGATTATCACCATCGGTGCCGAAGTTGCGGCGGGCGATATTCTGGTCGGTAAGGTGACCCCGAAAGGGGAATCCCCCATGACGCCAGAAGAAAAGCTGCTGCGCGCCATTTTTGGTGAGAAGGCCGCCGATGTTAAGGATTCCAGCCTGCGCGTTCCGCCAGGGATTACCGGGACGGTGGTTGAGGTTCGCGTCTTCTCACGCCGTGGCGTCGATAAGGATGAACGGAGTCTGGCTATTGAGCGGGCAGAGATTGAGCGTTTGGCCAAGGACCGTGACGATGAGCGTAAGGTTTTGGAGCGTAACTTCTTTGACAGCCTAAAGCCGTTGCTGATTGACCAAGTGGTTGGCAGTGGCCCCAAGGGCGTCAAGGCGGGCACCAACATCAACGAAGCCTTGTTGGCAGAGTTGACGCCTGGCCAATGGCGCCAGCTGGTCATCAAAGACAGCAAGGTGATGGATCAGATTGAGGCACTGTCGAAGCAATTTGATAACGCCGTTGATAACGTTAAGGCGCGCTTTGAAAACCGTGTGCTGAAGTTGCAACGCGGTGATGATTTGCCCCCTGGCGTCATGAAAATGGTTAAGGTTTTCTTGGCCGTTAAGCGGAAAATTCAGTCAGGCGATAAGATGGCTGGTCGTCACGGGAACAAGGGTGTGGTTTCGCGGATTATGCCAGTGGAGGATATGCCGTTCCTGGAGGATGGAACATCGGTTGACATCGTGCTGAACCCCCTGGGTGTGCCATCACGGATGAACGTTGGGCAAATTCTGGAAACCCATCTGGGTTGGGCGTTGGCCGGCCTGGGCAAGCAAGTGCGACAAGCCTATGAGGCTTATCAGGCCGTGGCTGCCGGTTCGAATGATACCAGCAAAAAGGCGCTAACAAGCCTTCGCAATAAGGTTGTTGAGGTTTATGACACCGTCAAAACCGATGGCACCACCGAATTGCTTCAGGGTATCAGCGATCGTCAGCTGGTCGAATTGGCTGGCAATGTTCGTAAAGGGGTACCCTTTGCAACGCCAGTATTTGACGGCGCGACGGAAAAAGACATTGAGGATCTGTTGCGGGCATCGGGACTGGACACCTCAGGTCAAGTGCAGCTGTTTGACGGCCGTAGTGGTGAGGCTTTTGAGCGCAAAACCACCATCGGCTACATGTACATGCTGAAACTGCACCACTTGGTCGATGACAAAATCCACGCACGCTCGGTTGGTCCCTACAGCTTGGTGACACAACAACCCTTGGGCGGTAAGGCACAATTTGGTGGTCAGCGCTTTGGTGAGATGGAATGTTGGGCACTGCAAGCCTATGGAGCTGCCTATACCCTGCAGGAAATGTTGACGGTGAAATCCGACGATGTTTCTGGCCGTGTTAAGGTTTACGAATCCATCGTGCGCGGTGAAGACAACTTTGAGGCGGGTATTCCGGAATCCTTCCATGTTCTGGTCAAAGAACTGCGCAGTCTGGGGCTGAATGTTGATTTGATTAACAGTGCAGAAGAACAGGATATGGCGATCGAAGACGGAACCCCAGCAGGGTTGTCGGATCAAAGTGAACAGGAAGAAGCTGCCTAAGCTATTTTATTTGATTATACAGGAGTGATACCTTGAACGATATCGTGAATCTTTTCAGCCAGCCAGCTGCCGTGAACACCGCCTTTGATGCCATTCAAATTGGTATCGCCAGCCCGGATCGTATCCGATCCTGGTCATTTGGCGAGGTCAAAAAGCCTGAAACGATCAATTATCGTACCTTTAAGCCTGAGCGGGACGGTTTGTTCTGTGCCCGTATTTTTGGGCCAATCCGCGATTATGAATGCCTGTGCGGTAAGTATAAGCGCATGAAATATCGCGGTATTATCTGTGAAAAATGTGGTGTTGAGGTGACACTGTCAAAGGTGCGTCGTGACCGCATGGGTCATATTGAGCTGGCGGCGCCGGTTGCCCACATTTGGTTCATGAAATCGATGCCCAGTCGGGTTGGCCTGTTGCTGGACATGACCATGTCTGAGCTGGAAAAGATTCTGTACTTTGAGAACTATGTGGTGATGGAGCCTGGCCTGACCGCGCTCAAACTGCACCAATTGTTGTCAGAGGATGAGTATCAGCAGGCCATTGATGAATATGGTGAGGACACCTTTACCGCTGGTATCGGTGCCGAGGCTATTAAGACGATGTTGTCGCAGCTGGAGCTGGAAAAAGAGCGCGTTTCGGTGGTCGATGAGCTGGCCGAAACCAACTCCGAAACCCGTCGCACCAAATTGGTTAAACGCCTGAAGGTGGTTGAGGCCTTCTTGGGCGCGGGTGCTCGCCCAGAATGGATGGTGCTGGATGTTGTGCCGGTTATTCCCCCAGAGTTGCGCCCGCTGGTGCCTTTGGATGGTGGCCGCTTTGCCAGTTCCGATCTTAACGATCTGTATCGCCGCGTTATCAACCGTAACAACCGCCTAAAGCGCCTGATTGAGCTGCGCGCGCCGCAAATCATCATCCGTAACGAAAAACGGATGTTGCAAGAATCGGTGGATGCGTTGTTTGACAACGGCCGTCGCGGTCGGGTGATTACGGGCATTAACAAACGCCCCCTCAAATCCCTGTCGGACATGCTGAAAGGTAAGCAGGGTCGCTTCCGTCAAAACCTGTTGGGTAAGCGCGTGGACTACTCCGGTCGTTCGGTGATCGTGGTTGGGCCAGAGCTGAAGCTGCATCAATGCGGCCTGCCCAAGAAAATGGCGTTGGAGCTGTTTAAGCCGTTCATTTTTGCCAAGCTGCAACTGTACGGATTGGCCAACACCGTTAAGGCATCCAAACGGATGGTTGAGCGTGAACGGCCAGAAGTTTGGGATATCCTGGAAGAGGTTATTCGCGAGCATCCAGTTCTGCTGAACCGTGCGCCAACCCTGCACCGTTTGGGTATCCAGGCGTTTGAGCCTGTGTTGGTTGAGGGTAAGGCGATCCAGCTGCACCCGTTGGTCTGTACCGCCTTTAACGCCGACTTTGACGGTGACCAAATGGCCGTACACGTTCCCCTGTCGCTGGAAGCGCAGTTGGAAGCCCGCGTGTTGATGATGTCCACCAACAACATCCTTAGCCCTGCCAGCGGTAAGCCGATTATCGTGCCGACCCAGGATATTGTGTTGGGTCTGTACTATCTGTCGATGATGGAAGATGGCCTGCCTGGTGAGGGGATGATTTTCGGTAGCCTGGGTGAGATTGAACACGCCCTGCAAAACGGCCTAGTCAAGCTGCACAGCAAGGTTAAGGCTCGGGTGCTGTACTATAACGAGGATGGCAGCAGCTACTTTAAGGTAGTCGAAACCTCCCCTGGGCGGATGCTGTTGGGTCAATTGTTGCCCGCCCACCACAAGGTGCCTTTTGACATCATGAACCGTCTGCAAACCAAAAAAGACGTTTCGGCGGTGATTGACCAGGTTTATCGTCACTGTGGTCAGAAAAACACCGTTATTTTCTGTGACCGTTTGATGGGGCTGGGCTTTAAGCATGCGGCTATGGCGGGCATTTCGTTTGGTAAAGATGATATGGTTATTCCCGATACCAAACAAAGCTTTATCGACGGTGCCGAGCAGAAAGTTCGGGAGTTTGAGCAGCAATATATGGATGGTCTGATTACCCGTGGGGAAAAATACAACAAGGTCATCGACGTCTGGTCACAATGCACCGACAAGGTCGCGGAAGACATGATGAAGGTGATTGCCCTGCCCAAAAGCAATGGTCAAACCAATTCTGTTTACATGATGGCCAACTCAGGGGCACGGGGTTCCGCCGCCCAGATTAAACAGTTGGCGGGGATGCGTGGGTTGATGGCCAAACCATCGGGCGAGATTATCGAGACGCCGATTATCTCGAACTTTAAAGAGGGGCTTACCGTTTTGGAGTACTTTAACTCTACCCACGGTGCCCGTAAGGGATTGGCCGATACGGCGTTGAAAACCGCCAACTCGGGTTATCTGACCCGTCGTTTGGTTGACGTATCCCAAGATTTGATCGTGCGGGAATTGGATTGCGGCACCAAGCGCGGCTTTACCATTCGCGCCTCGGTTGCGGGTGGTGACGTGATATCGTCGCTGTCGGAACGCATCCTGGGTCGTATGCCGCTTGAGGATATTGTGCACCCCACCACCAAAGAGGTGATTACGCCAGCAGGAAGCTTGGTCGATGAAAAAGCGGCCGATCTTATCGAAAAGTCGGGGATTGATTCAATCCTGATGCGTTCGGTTTTGACCTGTGAAAGCGAGCAAGGGGTTTGCGCCTATTGCTACGGCCGTGACTTGTCACGTGGTATTCTGGTCAACATTGGTGAGGCCGTCGGGGTTATCGCGGCGCAGTCGATTGGGGAGCCTGGTACCCAGCTGACCATGCGAACCTTCCACATTGGGGGCGCGGTGCAACGTGGGGCGGAGCAATCCAGTGTCGAAACGCCTTTCGATGCAAAAGTGAAAATTGTCAACCTGAACACCGCGATTGACAGCGCGGGCGCAGAGGTGGTGATGAACCGCAACTGTGAAATTGTCTTGGTTGACGGCCAAGGGCGCGATAAGGCGCGTTACCGCATCCCCTATGGGGCGAAACTGACGGTTAAGGATGGCGCGTCGATCAAACGCGGCGTGCGCCTGGCCGAATGGGATCCCTATACCCTGCCGATTATTACCGAGCGCGACGGGATCATCCAGTACAACGACCTGGTTGAGGGGCTGTCGATGCGTGAGGTTGTCGAAGAGGCAACAGGTCTGACCAACAAGGTGGTAACCGACTTCCGTCAGCAAAGCCGTGGGGCAGAGCTGAAGCCGCGCCTGGTTCTGGTGGATGAGGATGGGGTAACCCTGAAACTGACCAGCGGGACAGAGGCACGCTACTTCCTGTCACCAGACACCATTCTGACCGTTGAGAATGGCCAGAAGGTTAAGGCCGGGGATGTGTTGTCGCGGATTCCGCGTGAATTTACCCGTACCCGTGACATTACCGGTGGTCTGCCGCGGGTGGCCGAGTTGTTTGAGGCGCGCCGCCCGAAAGAGGCTGCGATTATCGCCGAGATTGCTGGCCGGATAGAGTTTGGTAAGGACTACAAAAACAAACGCCGCATCACCTTGATCCCGCTTGAGGGTGAGGGTGAGCCAGTGGAATACATGGTGGCTAAGGGTAAGCACTTGTTGGTGCAAGAGGCCGACATTGTCGCTAAGGGCGATTTGTTGGTCGATGGCAACCCCGTTCCCCATGACATTCTGCGAATTCTGGGGGTTGAGGCCTTGTCCAACTATCTGGTCAACGAAATCCAAGAGGTCTATTGGCTGCAAGGGGTGAAAATCAACGATAAGCACATCGAGGCGATTGTGAAGCAGATGCTGCAAAAAGTTGAGGTTACCCATCCTGGTGATTCCACCCTGTTGGTGGGTGAGCAGGTGATGGCCAGCGATTTTGAGGCGATTAACAACCAGCTTAGCTTGCTAACCAAACAGCCGGCGCAGGCGCATCGGATTTTGCAGGGGATTACCAAGGCCTCGTTGCAGACCACCAGCTTTATCTCAGCGGCTTCGTTCCAAGAGACAACGCGGGTGCTGACCGAGGCGGCGATTGCGGGCAAAAAAGACTATCTGGTTGGCTTGAAAGAAAACGTCATTGTTGGACGTCTGATTCCTGCCGGTACCGGTGGGGTGATGAACGAGCTGCGTCAGGTGGCCTATCAGCGGGATCGCGATACCAAAATTTCGCGCGCCGATCCGCATACCGCCTTAACCACATCAGAGGGTGAATCGGGTTCTGGTGAAATTGTTGCCGCCTAGGCAGTTGCTCAGGCAAAATGCTGGGGGCAGGGGATAGGGTGATGCTTAAAAAAGCCGCCCGACGTCCCTGTTCCCTGTATTTTTTCTTCCAGGCAGTCATGTAGGCATTTTTTCATGCAGCCTCCCCTGAAGTCCCCCTTGAAGCCACCCCTGAAGCCCTTGCTGGGTACGCCCCCAAATTCTTCGCTGCACGCGGCTCCTATGCTGCAAGCCTTAGACTTAGCGCAACAGGCCGCCCTGGCGGGGGAGGTTCCCGTGGGCGCGGTTATCGTGCGAGGCGGCGTGGTTATTGCCGCGGTGGCCAATCAGATGCGGGCAGGCAACGATCCCACCGCCCATGCCGAGCTGTTGGCGATTCGGGCGGCCTGTCAGGCGTTGGGCAGTTCGGTTTTGGATGACTGTGACCTGTATGTCACGCTGGAACCCTGCCCGATGTGCGCCGGTGCGATCGCCTGGGCACAGCTTCGCCGCCTGTACTACGCCGCGCCCGACCCCAGGCGGGGAGCAATCGACCATGGATGCCGTCTGTTCGCCAGCACCGATGCCTTCCACCGCCCCGAAGTCATTGCGGGATTGGAGGAGGCCGCCGCCCGCCAACTGCTGCAGCAATTTTTTGAGGGGTTGCGCGACTAAGTCGTGGCTTTGCTTTCCCTAAGCGATATATCCGTCCCCGCCGTCCCAACCTTATTCTGAATAACGGCGCCCCACAGCCAGGGTGGGGGGGTGACATCGGCAAATGCAATGTTGGGCAGCACGTCTGACCATCGAATGGCCAGGCGAAACACATTCAAAACCTCCGCGCCAAAATGCAGGGCGGGGATCAGCAGCATTTCATCATGCAGCCAGTGGCGATAGGTTTCATCGGTGTAGCGGATATAGCCAAAGGGGTTGTTAAAGTAATCACGAAAACGCGCCAGGATTGCCCGTTCCGACTCCTGCTCCTGCCCCTGCGCGGCGGCGGCAAAATGCACCAGGTTATAGCCCAGCATAAAGCTTTCCCAGGCTGGCACCACCAGCAGCAGCAGGCCATCAGGCTTAAGAAGGCTGAGCATGTTTTTCAAAATGGCCAACGCGTCTTCATGGCTTTCTGGCATCAGCGAATTGATACACAACACCAGATCCAACGGCTCGGGCAGTTGCAGTTGGCGCATATCGGCGTTCACATAGGTGGTTTGACCTGGCCCACGGTTGCGTGCCTGTTGCAACAAATTTTCCGCCCAATCCACCGCATAAATTTTTGACGCAGCCTTAAGGGCGGGCAGGAAATGGCCAGGCCCACAGCCCAGGTCGGCCACCACCTTACCCGACAAATCCATATCTTGCAGAAAATCAATCAGGGCTGCCCCCCCCGCCCGATCGCTTAGGTTAATGACTTCGCTGTTATAATCGCGCACCGCCCGCCACGATTCCCGCCGGTGTTTGACCCGATAGTCCATGGGCGCGGCGTTCAGCTGTTGCAGGCTAGAGCTCAGGATGTTTCGAAGAAAGCGGGAAAACATGGCACCATCCTTTTGTTTTGACACGCACTTGACAAGTGTGATGATTTTTCCTAAAAACATCAACTCACTTAATTGTTGCTTGCAGATTTAGGGAACCATCATGGTTAAACGTACATACCAACCCAGTAACCTTAAGCGCAAGCGTCGCCATGGGTTTCGCAGCCGTATGGCCACCGTTGGCGGCCGTAAGGTTATTGCCAACCGCCGCAGCCAGGGTCGTAAGCGCCTTAGCTACTAGCCCTTACTGGGGTACTGGTATTTTGGCGGTGGGCAGTTAACATGCCTGAACTGTTAGCGCCACCAAAGCCTGCGCGTCCATCGACGATTTCCAAAGCCGCTGATTTTCGCCGCCTGCGACAGGGCTGGCGCCAATCCGGCACGCATGTGTTGGTGCAACTGTTGCCGCAAACCCCCGCCGCCGATGATGCGCCGCCATGCCCGTTGCCATGCCAGTTTGGGCTAATCGTTACCCGCAAAATGGGCAAGGCGGTTGTGCGTAACCGCATCAAAAGACGCCTTAGGGCAGCCGTGCAGCAACTTTGGCAGACGGAACCGCTGCTGCTGAACCCCGCATGGCAAGCCTCCCTAGTCGCGCGCAAAAGCTGTTTTGACGCACCCTTTCCCGAACTGGTGACGGAGCTGTCCACCGCCCTGCGCCGTTGGCAACGATGGCACTTGCGTCAAGCGGGGCAGGGGAAGCCTGCGGAAGAAAAAAAGGGCGAGATAGGGAAGGGCTAAACCGCTTGCAATCTTGATAAAATGTACATGTTATGTGTACACTAATAGCATCAGGAGAGAAAGATACCATCGTGAAACAAACGCTTAGTGAGATTAAGGCGCAGGTTGCCGCGGGCAAAAGTCAGACGCGCCCTGATGCGACTGAGGGGGAAGCGCTTAGTAAAGAATTTTGGCAAAATGCGCGGATAGTGATGCCATCCAGCAAAACATCGGTGCATCTGCGCGTGGATGCAGATGTTTTTGAGTGGTTCAAAAACCAGGGGGCGGGTCATCTAACCCGCATGAACGCGGTGCTGCGATCCTATGTTGAGGCGCACAAAAACGCGCCCTAAACCGCCTGCAACCGTCCGTTTTCCAGCCGCAGCACCTGATGCGCCAACGCCTGCACCACGGCGGGGTCATGGCTGATCAACAGATAGCTTAGGCCGTGATCCTGTTGCAGTTTTTTAAGCAGGCCAATCACCTGCGCCTGCGTCAGGGCATCAAGGGCGGAGGTTGGCTCATCCAAAATCACCAGTTTCGGCTGCAGAATCAGGGCGCGGGCAATCGCCACCCGTTGCCGTTGCCCCCCCGACAGCTCATGCGGATAGCGGTTGGCCAGATCGCTGGCCAGATCCACCGCGGCCAGGGCGGCGGCAATTTTTTTCGCCCGCTGGTCAGCTGTTGGTTGGGGGGTCAGCAGCGTCAACCCCTCCGCCACCAAATCGCCGACCATCATCCGCGGATTCAGGCTGGAAAACGGATCTTGCCACACCATCTGCAATTGTCGCCGAACCGTGCGCAAAGCCCGCCCGCGAAGGGTCAGCAGCGGTTGGCCATCAAACTGCACCTGCCCCGTTGCGCTGGGGATAAGGCGTAGCAGGGCAAGGGCGATGCTGGTCTTACCACTGCCGCTGGCGCCAATTAAGCCCAGGGTGCGCCCCGATTCCACCGTCAGCGTCGCCCCCTGCAGCACGGTCAGCCAGCGTCGCCGCCAAAAGGCCAGACCGCCACGGTTGGCCAGCCGATGCCGAACGGTCAGGTTATGGGCGGCCAGCAATGGCGGGGCAGGGGGCAGCTTGGCCTGGACGGGCAGGTTGTCCGCCGCCAACAGCGCCCGCGTGTAGGCATGGCGGGGGGTGTCCAGCACATCGGCGGTCGATCCCTGCTCCACCGCCACGCCGCCCTCCATCACCACCACCTGATCCGCCAACCTGCGCACCATCGACAAATGGTGGCTGATCAACAACAGGCTAAGTTTTTGCTGCTGCTGCAGGGTTTTCAGCAGATCCATCAGGCCTTCACGGCTATCCGCGTCCAGGGCGGTGGTCGGTTCATCCAGAATCAACAGGCTGGGTCGGTTGGCCAGCGCCATCGCCAACAGCACCCGTTGCCGTTGCCCGCCCGACAATTGGTGCGGATAGGCGGCCAGAATACGTTTCAGGGTTGCCGCGCTGTCGGCCAAGCCCACCTGTGCCATCGCATCCCGCGCAATCGCCAACGCCTGCCGCTGGTTTATGCCCTGATGCAGGGTGATACCCTCGGTAATCTGCCGATAAATGCGGTGCAGGGGGTTAAGGGCGGTCATCGGTTCCTGAAACACCATCGCCACCTGCTGCCCCCGCGCCTGGTTCATCAGTTCTTCGGGCAGGCTGAGCAGGTCTTCACCGTCCAGGCTAACGATGCCCCCCACGCTGGTTCGGGTGGGCAGCAGGCGCATCAGGGCGAGGCCGACGGTCGATTTGCCGCTACCGCTGGCTCCCACCAGCGCCAGGGTCTGACCAGCCGCCAGCTCACAGCTTAGCCCCTGCACCGCCATGGTCGTCTGGCCGCCATGGTGATAGGTCACCCGCAGGTCGTGAATCTTAAGCAGGGGTGGGGTGGTCATCGCGGCCTACCCCTTACGCGGGTCAAAGGCATCGCGCAACCCTTCACCGACAAAGGTCAGCAGGCTTAGGGTGATGGCCAGGATAAAGAATCCCGCCAGCCCCAGCCAGGGTGCCTGCAAATTCCCCTTGCCCTGCGCCAACAGCTCCCCCAGTGATGGCGTGCCAACCGGCAGCCCCAGGCCGAGGAAGTCTAGGGAGGTCAGGGTGGTCATCGCCCCGCTGAGCATAAAGGGCAGAAAGGTCAGGGTGGCGATTAGGGCGTTGGGCAGGACGTGCCGCCACAAAATCGTTGGCGTGCTGACCCCCAACACTTGGGCGGCGCGGACATAATCGAAATTGCGCACCCGCAGCGTTTCCGCCCGCACCAGGCTGACCAACCCCATCCAGCTGAACAGCAGCAGAAAGCCCAACAGCCACCAAAAACTGGGCGCGATCACGCTGGCCAAAATCATCAGCAGGTACAGGCCGGGCATCCCCGACCAAATCTCAAGAAACCGTTGCATCAGCAGGTCGGTCATCCCCCCCACATAGCCCTGCACCAACCCCGCCGTCACCCCAACCACCACGCTGCCCGTGGTCAGCAGCACGGCAAACAGCAGCGATAGGCGCAGGCCGTAGAGCAGGCGCGCCACCACATCGCGGCCGCGATCATCGGTGCCCAGCCAGTGACGGGTGGATGGGGCGACGGGCACGGGTGTGTGCAGCCCCAAATCAATGGTGTCATAACGAAAGGGGATTATCGGCCAAATCGCCCAGCCGCGCTGTTGAATCATTTCCAGAACAAAGGGGTCGCGATAGTCGGCGGCGGTCGGAAACTCCCCCCCCAAATCCCGCTCGGTATAATTTTGCAGCACGGGGATGTACAGCTGACCATCCAGGCTTAGGACGATGGGGCGATCATTGGCCACCAGCTCCGCCGCCAGGCTGAGCCCCATCAGGATCAGCAGCAGGCGCCAGCTGAACACCGCGCGGCGGTTGGCGCGAAAGTTGTGCAGCCGCCGCCTGGCCAGCGGGGAAAGGGTGGGGCGGGGGATGGAAAATCGAATGGCCATAACCTGTATTTTGCAGGCAATTGCCCAAAGCGCAACTGGGTGGGCGTAGGGTTGGCCAGCGTAGGGTGGATGGCGGGGATTAAGATTGGGGCAGCAACCCAGGCATAAGGTTGCATAAAGTCCATTCGTTACCGCAATTTGTTAGTCCAACATGCAAAAAATAGCAAAAAAAATGTTTACTTCGCTTTTTATTGGTGGTACATGTTTGGAATGGAAAAACCGTAACCGAATTTTTTAACAAGGAATGAAGTATGTCAGCAAACCTTACGACTCTCGAACGTGATTTTAATGCGTTGGTTGATATTATTAATAGTCAAGAATATGACAACAGTTCGCCTGGATTGTCAGTTTCCGATGTAGAAAGATTTCAAGAAAATTTAAGGGGAAAAGATTATTGTGATTTTGAAGGTGAAAAATTGCCAGATCTTCACAAAATATTAAATACTATTCTTCATGTAATATCGACAGATAGCACGATATTAGATAGTGTAGTCACGAGATTTTTGCCCACATAATGATGCATCGGATGTGGACGGCGGCGAGGAAAGATTTTGTATTTTTAAGGTATCGAGTGGCGATTCCACGCCATTGTTTCAAATGAAGA
>JBILMH010000009.1:0-51975 GCA_044375625.1 Alphaproteobacteria bacterium | reverse complement strand
GACTGGACAGCCTGAATGCTGCGGCCTTGGCGGCGCATTACGGATCGGTGTCGGCGGTGACCTTTATGGCGGCGTTAAACTTTGCCCATCAGGCCGCCATTGCGCATGAGGGGTTTATGACCGCGCTGCTGGCCGTGTTGGAGATTCCCGGTATCGTTGTCGCCCTGATGATCGCCGGCTGTTTGGGCGGCACCAAAACCATCCGCCTGCGCCAAGTGGTGCATGAGGCGATTACGGGCAAAAGCGTGATCCTGCTGACCGGGGGATTGATGGTCGGGCTGTTGGCCGATCGGGGCGGGCTGGCCGCCATTTCCAACGTGTTTGTTTCGCCCTTCCAGGGGGTGTTGGCCTTTTTCCTGCTGGAAATGGGGGTGGTTGCCGCCAGCCGCCTTAAGGAATCAAAAGCATCGCTGGGCTTTATGCTGATTTACGGCACCGCCGTGCCACTGCTGTTTGGCGGGCTGGGGGTGCTGGCTGGTCACGCCGCCGATCTGTCGCACGGGGGTACAGCGATTTTGGCCACCATGGCGGCCAGTGCCTCTTATATCGCTGCCCCCGCCGCGGTCAAAATGGCGCTGCCCGATGCCAACCCAGGCATCTATTTGACCAGCAGTATCAGCATCACCCTGCCCTTTAACATTGCCATCGGCATTCCCCTTTACTTTTCGTTGGCGGCACGCTAACTAGGCTTAACGGGCATGAACGCGGCCTAGGCGAAGGGAAATGGCGGGGGATAATGGCAAGGGCAGGCGGCAAAACTTTGCTAAAAGTCAGGGGGATAACCCTGTTGGCGGTGGCGGCACTGTTGCTGCACATGCTGTTGCCCTTCTATGCGTATTACCCATCGCCAATCGGCCAAGGCCGCCCCGATTCCCTAAGCCAGAATCAACCGCCCGCCGCCGCCCTGTTCGGCAACAGGGTGCTGATTTGCACCGCCGATGGGTTCAAGCTGATAAACCTGACGGAGGGGACGGGCGAGGCGGAACAATCCAGCGGGCGGGATCCATCCAAACCGCATAAGCCCTATCAATGCCCGCTGTGTTACGTTGCCGCCCACGGCCTGGCCACGCCGCCCGTAACGATAGCCGCCCTATCGCTGCCCAGCCTGTTCGATACCCCCATCGTTACGGCGCTTATCAGCCATGACAGCTTGGCGGGTGAAGCCCGCTGGTACCGATTGCGCACCCGTTCGCCGCCCACCGCCATTGGCTAAAGCGAAAACGCTCTAACAAAAAACACCTGCCATCCCTCTTGCTAGGGGTGGCCATCATTATCATCATTTCAAAGGAAAAGTTATGAAGCACTTTATTGGTGCGGGCGCCTTCGCGCTTGCCCTGTTGGCGGTCTCATCTGCACAAGCGGATGACCGCAAAACACCCACCGACCATGCCCCTATCGGGGTTGAAGGTGACCATTTGCATAAGAAGGGGGAGTGGATGGTCGGCTATGACTACGAACGATCCCGCACATCCGGCTATCGCTCTGGCACCAGTAAGGTCAGCAACGCCAGCGTAATGAAGGCTTATGGTGAGGCCGCCGTCGAAATGGATATGGAGATGCATATGGTTGAGGTGATGTACGGCATCACCGATGACCTCACCCTAATGATCATGCCACAATATATGTCGATGGATATGACCCACCAATCGTCGCACGGCGGGGGGCATATCCACAAACATCGTGTCGAAGGTTTTGGCGATACCGACGTCATGGGTCTTTATTCCCTCTACAAGAAGGAGGATGAAGCCAATCGTCAGGCGGTGCATCTAAACCTGGGGCTCAGCCTGCCTACGGGTTCGATTGATGAAACCTTCACCGATCACCACGATAAGGTCTACAACCTGCCCTATCAGATGCAGTTTGGTAGCGGTACGGTGGATCCGATTATCGGCGCCACCTATAACGGATCGATGGGCGACTGGTCATGGGGCGCGCAAACCCTGAACACCATTCGCGTGGGGGAAAACAGTAAGGGTTATCGTCTTGGCAACGAATACACCGCGACAGGATGGATTGCCCGCAATGTTACCGACTTTGCCAGCCTTTCCCTGCGCCTGGATGGCGAACGGTGGGACGATGTGTCGGGGCGCAACACCAGCCTGCCTTTGAAGGCTATTGCCGGCGCAAATCCCAGTGAGCTGGATGGGGAAAGGGTGATGGCCAATGTCGGGCTGAACCTGTTGGCGGGTGAGAATCTGGGGGTGCTGGCGGGACAACGACTGGCCGTCGAATTCGGCCTGCCCGCCTATCAGCGCTATTCAGGCGTGCAACCCGATATGGACTATCGCCTGCAACTGGGCTGGCAGTGGGCATTCTAAGGCTCGACCTCTAAGGCCTATCGTGATGGGGGGCTGCCACTTGGTAGCTCCCCATTAACTGCAAGCGGGCAGTGTCGGTTGGCTTTTAGCAGAAACGGTTCGGGCAACCCCTAGCTATCCAGTTTCAACGCGGCAATGAAGGCATCTTGGGGGATCTCGACCCGTCCAACCTGCCGCATCCGCTTTTTCCCCTCCTTTTGCTTATCCAACAGCTTGCGTTTGCGGCTGATGTCGCCGCCATAGCATTTGGCCAACACGTCTTTGCGCAACGCCTTAATGGTTTCGCGGGCAATGATCCGCCCGCCGATGGCCGCCTGCAGGGCGATGGGGAACATCTGGGCGGGGATAACATCCTTCAGCTTGGCACACAGGGCGCGCCCGCGATGCTCCGAAGTGCTGCGGTGGGTAATCATGGCCAGCGCGTCCAACGGCTCGCCATTGACCAGGATGCTGACCCGCACCAATTCGCTGGCGGCATAGCCATCCAGGGCATAGTCAAAGCTGGCATAGCCACGGCTTAGGGATTTTAGGCGGTCATGAAAGTCAAACACCACCTCCGCCAGGGGCAGTCGATAAACCGCCATCGCCCGATTGCCGACATAGGTCAAATCAACCTGCACCCCGCGCCGTTCGGTGCACAGGGTCAACACCCCCCCCAGCTGTTCGGACAGGCAAAAGATGGTGGCCTTAATCCACGGCTCCTCCAACCGTTCCAATCGGTTGCTGTCGGGCAGGTCGGCGGGGTTGCGAATCTCCATCATGCTGCCATCGTTCAGATAGGCGTGATAGACCACCGATGGCGCGGTGGCGATTAGATCCAGGTTGAATTCCCTCTCCAACCGCTCCTGCACAATTTCCATATGCAACAGCCCCAAAAAGCCGCAACGGAAACCAAAACCTAAGGCAATCGAGTTGTAGGGCTCATAGATCAGGCTGGAATCGTTCAGGGTCAGCTTATCCAGGCTTTCGCGCAGCTTTTCAAAATCGCCGCTGTCCACGGGGTACAGGCCGCAGAACACCACCGGCAACACCGCCTCAAACCCTGGCAACATGCTGGCCGCGGGCGCCTTATCATCGGTCAGGGTGTCGCCCACCCGACAATCGCGCAGGCTTTTGATGCCGGCGGTCACAAAACCAACCTCGCCAGGGTACAGCACCCCAGTTGACACCGCCTTTGGCGTGAAAAAGCCAATATCATCGGCAATCTGCACCGCGCCGCTGCCCATAAAGCGCAGCTTTTGCCCCTTACGCACCACCCCCTGCTTCACCCGTACCAGGGCGACCACCCCGACATAGGCATCGTACCAGCTGTCGATTACCAACGCCTGCAACGGCGCGTTTTCATCGCCAACAGGGGGCGGCAGGCGGGTGACCAAGGCCTCCAACACCGCATCAATCCCCAACCCCGTCTTGGCGGAAATCAGCACGGCGTCGTGTGCGTCCAGGCCGATAACATCCTCAATCTGCTGTTGCACCCGTGGCACATCGGCTGAAGGCAAATCGACCTTATTGATGACCGGCACAATTTCATGATTCTGATCCAACGCCTTATAAACATTGGCCAGCGTTTGCGCCTCCACCCCCTGCGCCGCATCGACCACCAGCAGGGATCCCTCGCAGGCGGCCAGAGCGCGGCTGACCTCATAAGAAAAATCGACATGGCCGGGGGTATCGATAAGATTCAGCTGGTAAACCAAGCCATCTTGCGCCTTGTAAGCCAGACGGGCGGTCTGCGCCTTAATGGTAATGCCCCGTTCCCGCTCAATTTCCAACGAGTCTAACACCTGCTCCTTCATCTCGCGCAGTTCTAGCCCGCCACAGATTTGGATAAGGCGGTCGGCCAGCGTCGATTTGCCATGATCGATGTGGGCGATGATGGCAAAGTTGCGAATACGGGACAGCGGCATGTTGGGTGATTTTTCCATAACCGCTAATCTAAGGAACTGCCCCAAGAAGGCAAGGGAACAATGCAATACTCCCGACATCAAAAGAACAATTTGTTAACAATTAGCGATTAGCCTGAAGATTGTTGCCTCTTTTCTCGCAACATGCGCCAATGACAACCAACGCTCCACCTGTGGGGCAAGTTGCCCATCACGATTGCCGACCAATCTTCCACGTCCCAAAAAGGGGGGGATGCTGCTGTGTTAGAAATTCTTAAGCCCTTTTTGGTCGCGCTGGCCATTGGTATCGTCATTGGCATTGAACGGGAACGCACCAAATCAAAGGATGGTACCAATTCATCCTTTGGGGTGCGCACCATCACCATCATTACCCTGCTGGGGGCGTTGACCGCCCATATTGGCACCACCTTTATTCAGGCGGTGGTGGGATCCTTTGTGGTGATCGTCATCACCGCTGGCTATATTCGCAAATGCGTGGCCACCAAATTCCTGCAGGCGGGCTTGACCACCGAAACGGCCGCCCTGGCCACCTTTGTGCTAGGCTATTTGGGCTATCGCGATGGGCAGCTGGCGATCATCCTGGCCATCATGCTGCTGGTACTGCTGGCCGCGAAGGAACGGGTGCACAGCTTTGCCCATTCGGGTATCAGCGAAAAGGAAATGACCGCCGCCCTGGTCTTTTTGGTGATTGCCTTTGTCATCCTGCCGTTGCTACCCAATCACTATATTGATCCCTGGTCACTGATTAACCCCACCAAAATTTGGTTGCTATTTGTGTTGATTTCGGGCGTTGAGTTTGGCGCCTATATCACTGGACGCGCCCTGGGGGCGGGATCGGGCATCATCCTGGTCGGGCTGTTCGGCGGATTGGTTTCTGCCACCACCACCACCCTAAACCTGGCCGCGCACACCCGCACAACCAACAACCCTGGCCGACTGGTGGTCAGCAGCATTGTGTTGGCCGAAGTCGCATCGATGTTGATACAGCTGATCACCTTGCACACCATTGCGCCCATTGCCTCAACGCAACTTAGCATGATTTTGATTGCCCCCTGCCTGGTGGGTTTGGTAATTGCCTTAGGGCTGCTAACCCTGCCCAAACGATCCATGCGCAAGGATAGGGTTATCAACCTGAATTTGGATAACCCCCTGACCCTGAAGCGCACGGGCACCTTTGCGTTGGTGATCTCGGCATCCCTGATTCTTGTCACCCTAATCGTGCGGCTGTTTGGCACCGATGGAATCTATCTGACCTCGGTCATCGGTGGGTTGTTCAGCGTGCGCGCCATCACCCTGGCCATCGGCAGCGTTGCCAATTCGGGCGGCATCCCGATTGAGGCGGCATCGCTGTCCATCTTGCTGGCGCTGACCACCAATATGGTGGCGAAATTGGTGCTGATTCATCGGGTGGGCAGCGGCCGCCTGTTGGTCATCTGCGCGCCGATTCTGACCCTGATGCTGGCCAGCGGCCTAGCCGTGCATTGGATCCAATCCCTGTCCTAGGCGGGTTCCCCCATGGTGACGACGATTGGACGGGGCGCGGCAGGCTAAGCCTTTTGCCATTGCGGCGGCATGCGGTCTTGACGCAACAAATCCTCTACCGTTTCCCGCACCATCACCACGGCGGACTGGCCATCGCGCACCATAACCGCGGCGGGGCGCGGCAGGCGGTTGTAGTTGGAGGCCATCGAGGCGTTATAGGCGCCGGTAGCAAACACCACCAGCAAGTCGCCCGCCTGCATGGTGGGCAGCATCACATCGCGCAACAGCACATCGCCCGATTCACAATGCTTACCCGCAACGGTGACCAACTCATCCGCCGCCGCCCTTGGGCGGTTGGCCAGCAGCGCGCTGTAGCTGGCACCATAGGTAATCGGCCTGGGATTGTCGGACATGCCGCCATCCACCGACACATAGGTGCGGACATTGGGCACCGTCTTGCGCGCTCCAACCTGGTACACAGTAATGCCCGAAGATCCAATCAGGGATCGACCAGGCTCACAAATCAGCTTGGGATAGGGTACGGCGATGGTGTCGCAGGCGGCGGCCACCGCCGCGGCAACCGTTTCCACCCAAACCGAAATGGCGGGCGGGTCATCATCCAATGTATAGCAAATGCCCAACCCACCGCCGATGTTCAGCTCGCTAAAGGGCAATCCCAACTGCCGCCCGCGCGCGTAAATTTCCACCATGCCATTGGCCAGATCCCGATGCGGTTGCAGCTCAAAAATCTGGGATCCAATATGGGCGTGCAGGCCGACCGCCTGCAGCTGCGGGTTGGCCAGCAGCCAGTCAAACAGCCCTGTCACCTCATCGGGGTCAAAACCAAATTTGCTGTCAAGATGGCCGGTGCGAATATAGTCGTGGGTGTGGCATTCGATACCAGGGGTCAGCCGCAGCATGATGCGGGGCTTGTCTTTGCCAGGCTGATCTTGCCCATTTTGCGCCTGCCCATTCTGCAAAGTCAGGCGATGCAGCGTTTCCAACTCTAACCAATTGTCAACCACCAGGGTGATACCCGCCGCCAATGCCGCCGCCAACTCCTGATCCGACTTGTTGTTGCCATGGAAATAGATGCGGGTCGGATCAACCCCCGCTTGCAGGGCGGTGGCCAACTCCCCCCCCGATACCACATCAATGCCCACCCCCTCCTGCTGCATCAACGCGCATAGTGCCAACATGTTCCAGGCTTTGGAGGCGTAGATGACCAAACTGTCGCCAGGATAGCATCGCGCCATTCCGTCCACATAGCCACGGGCGGCGGTGCGCACGCCAGCCTCATCAATCACATACAATGGGGTACCATACTGCTTGGCCAGCTCAACCAGGTCGCAACCCCCAACCGCCAGATGCCCTGCGGCATTAACCTCAGCGGTTAGCGGCCAAATACGTTGATTGGTTTCTAACGGGGGCGGGGGCAGCGGCGGTGTTGGAGTCGGATTCTGTGCCATCACGCCCGCAATTTGGCGCCGGTTTGGCGGCAGGCCTGGTCGGTTAGTTTGGTCACGATGCCCTGAATCTGTTCATCCTGCAATGCTTCACCCTGGGGTTGCAGGGTCAGGCTGATGGCCACCGACTTCTCCCCCGCTGCCAACGGCGCACCGCGATAGACATCAAACACCTCAATGGTGCTGACCAACGGTTCCCGCTGATCCTCTAAGGCCTTCACCACCTCACCCACCGCCAGCCCCTCTGGCATGATCAGGGCGATATCGCGCACCACGGGTTGCAACGGGTTGATCTGATAATCGGACTTGCGGGGATCCTGCGCCGCCGCAATCGGGGGCAGGCGATCCAGGAACAACTCAAACGCCACCATCGGTTCGGGCAGATCCAACAATTGCAGCAACCTGGGGTGCAGAACGCCCGCCACCGCCACAGGGGGTTTGTGCGGCGACAGATAAAACGCTACGGCCTGGCCAGGGTGATAGGCGGGATGGTCACTCAGCGGTTGCAGCTTCAGCGCGCTGGGCTTTAAGCCCAATTCGGCAGCGACGGCCAGCAGGTCACCCTTAGCATCATAGAAATCGACAGGCCTTGGTTTGCTTGCCCAGTGCCGTTGATGGGTTTGCCCCATCCGCAAGCCTGCCAGCTGCACTTCCTGAATCGGGGAGCCGTCAGGCTTAACGCTGGTGGCATGATAGATCGGTGCCACCTCAAACCACCCGCCATCGGTCACGCCATAGCTTTGGTTGCGGACGGCCGCCTGCAACAAGCCAATCAGCACGTTGGGGCGCATGCAGTTCAAATCATGGGCAATCGGGTTGGTCAGGCGCAAATCATCGTTCAGCGCTTTGCCCACGGGCAAAAACCGCTCCGCCACCGCCGCATCAACAAAGGAAAAAGTCATGGTCTCCACCAACCCACGGCTGGCCAGCAGGCGGCGGGCGGTTTCGGCACGCCCCAACCAATCGGGCTGCCGCTTCGCCATTTTCATGACGGGCACGGGTGGCAGGGCGGCGGGAACCTGGCCATAACCAAGCAGCCGCAACACCTCCTCCACCAAATCTTCGGGGATGCTTAGATCGTGGCGCCAACTGGGCACCGTTACCGTGATCATGCCATTTTTGGCCGCGGTCAGGCTGCAACCGATTGCCATCAAATGCTGGCCAATCTGTTCAGGCGTCAGGTCGATTCCGCCCAGGCGGCTAACCAACCCATAGTCAAAGTCAATCTGGCGCGGCGTTTGAAAGTCCAACTTGCCCGCCACCACCGCCTCACTCACCGTGGTTTGGTCATCGCCCGCCAGGGTCAGAATCATCTGGGTGGCCAGATCCAGTCCTGTCAGGGTGCTGTCGGGGTCAACCCCGCGCTCAAACCGTTGCCGCGCATCGCTGCGAATATCCAGGGCGCGTCCAGCCTTTGCAATCCGAACGGGGTCAAACCAGGCCGATTCCAACAGCAGGTTGGTGGTGGTCGCGCTGCAACTGCTGCCCTCCCCCCCCATCACGCCGGCCAGGCTGATAACGCCCGAATCGTCGCAAATCACCGTCATGCCAGCCTTCAGGCGATAATCCTTTTCGTTCAGGCCGCGAAACGACTCCCCCTCCTCCGCCAGACGTAGGGTCAGCTGCTGCCCCGCCAGACGATCGGCGTCGAACACATGCAGCGGGCGACAGCGATCCAGGTTCAGATAATTGGTAATATCCACCAGCACCGAATGGGGGTTGATGCCAACCGCCAACAGCCGCTGTTGCAGCCAATCGGGGCTGGCGCCATTGCGAACACCGCGAATCAGGCGGGCGGTAAACAGCGGGCAGGCGTCGGCCGCCTCGACGGGGAAATCCAGCTGCACCGCAATCGGGCATGGCGCCGCGGTGGGCAGGCTAAGCGGCTCCTCAGGGCGCAGCGTTCCCAACCCTGCCGCTGCCAAATCCCGCGCCAGGCCGCGCACGCCAAAGCAATCGGCGCGGTTGGGGGTCAGATCCAGATCAATCAGCGGGTCATCCAGCCCCAACAGCTCCACCAGCTTTTGGCCGATAACGGCATCGCTGGGCAATTCCATAATGCCCGCATCCTCTGCACCCAAGCCCAGCTCACGCGCCGAACACAACATCCCCTCCGACACCACATCGCGAATCTTACCCTCAGTCAATTTTTTGCCTGTTGAGGGAATAACATGGCCGGGCAACGCTAAGGCCACCATCAACCCCTCCCGCGCATTGGGGGCGCCGCAAACAATCTGGCGGTTGCCGCTGGCGGTCTCCACCACGCAAACTTTTAGCCGATCGGCGTTGGGGTGCGGCATGGTTTTGACAATCTTGGCGACCGTAAAGTCGCCCAGCCCCTCGGCGCGATCCACCACTCCATCAACCTCATGGCCAATGTTGGTCAGGGCTTCGGTAATTTCCTGCAGGCTGGCCGTGGTGGCCAGATGATCTTTCAACCAATTAAGGGTCAGTTTCATGATGCCCCCCCAAACGGGCTGAAGCCATAATGACCCAACCAGCGCAAATCGCCCTCAAAGAAGGGGCGCAAATCCTTAATGCCGTATTTCAGCATGGTCAGGCGATCCAGCCCCATGCCAAAGGCAAAGCCCTGATATTCGTTGGGATCAATACCGCCGTTGCGCAGCACGGTGGGGTGAATCATGCCCGCACCCAAAATTTCCAGCCATTTGTCGCCATCGCGGTCAATCCGCCCCTTTGACCGTGACCAGGCAATATCAACCTCTGCCGACGGTTCGGTGAAGGGAAAGTAATGGGGGCGAAAACGCATGGGCAGCTCGGGAATGCCGAAAAAGCGGGTTAACACCGCCTGCAAACAGCCCTTAAGATGGGCAAAGCTGATGCCGCGATCAATCACAAAGCCTTCCAGCTGATGAAACATTGGCGAATGGGTGGCATCGCTGTCCTGCCGATAGACCTTACCCGGCACCACCATCGCCAGCGGCGCGCCAAATTGCCGCATCAGCTTTATTTGGGCTGAGGAGGTTTGGGTGCGCAGCAGGGTGGGCAGGCCGTTGGCATCCTTCCCCTTCAAGAAAAAACTGTCCTGGCTTTCGCGGGCGGGATGATGCGGTTGAAAATTCAGGCTGCCGAAATTGTCCCAATCGTCCACCACGTCCGATCCCTCACCCACGGCAAAACCCAGGCCGCGAAAGATGGTCAGCAGTTCGGCGGTGGTCTGGCTGATTGGATGCACCCGCCCCTGCCGCTCTGGTCGTGGGGACAGGGTTAGGTCGATGGATTCGTTGGCCAGCCGTTCGGCGAGGGCGGCATTCTGCAAAGCCTGTTTGCGGCTGGCAATGGCGGCCTCCAACCGCTCCCGCTGCTGATTCAGCGCCGCGCCGCGCTCACGCCGTTCGTCGATGGGCAGGGTTGATAGGCTTTTCAGCTGTTCGGTCAAGCGGCCTTTGCGACCTAGCAGGTCAACCCGCAACTGCTCCAACTGCTCCAACTGGCTACAGGCGGCAACCTCATCCAGCCAGCTATCCGTTGAACCGTTAAGGACAGCGGCATCCGTGGTTGCGCCGTTGTTGGTCATGGCTGCGGCTACCCCCGTCATGGCAGGAGCTAAGCGGCCGCTTGTTTCGCCTGCTCAACCAATTGGCCAAAGTCAGCGGGCTGGTGAATGGCCAGCTCGGCCAGAACCTTGCGGTCGATTTCAATACCCGCCAGACCCAGCCCATTAATCAGAGCGCTATAGGTCATGCCGTGGGCACGTGCGCCAGCGTTGATGCGGATAATCCACAATTTGCGCATGTCACGTTTTTTGTTGCGACGGTCGCGATAGGCGTATTGCAAGCCCTTCTCAACCCGTTCCAGCGCCATGCGGTAACAGGTGGCGTTACGGCCGCGATAGCCCTTTGCCATATCCAAAATTTTGTTGTGGCGGGCGCGAACCTGAACACCGCGTTTAACCCGTGCCATATGATGTCTCCTTTAAATAAAAATTTATGCGTAGGGCAGGTAAATGGCCATGCGACCTGCATCGGTGGCATGCACCGCGGTCATGCCGCGCGCCTCACGAATGCGTTTTTGCGAACGGCAACGCATGTTGTGGCGTTTACCCGCATAGGGACGCAACCACACACCACTGGCGGTACGTTTGAACCGCTTTTTCGCAGAACTTTTGCTTTTTAACTTTGTCATGGATTTATCCTAACGCACCCAAAATCTTTTTTGCTTAACCCATGCCAGCTATAAGCCCGAAATCCTTTTAGCCAGCATCCACCGCATTTTTTCGGCGGATTGCCTTTATAAACGAATTTGTTAGCGCTTGGCAACCCCCCCGACACAGCGATATAACAAGTTCCTATCAGAAATCTTGCGATGCCATCACCTGCCCCCCTTCCCTTTGCTATCCCTGCTTCCAGTTTGGCGCCCAATTTTGCCGAGATTCAGGCGGCTATGACCCGCCTGCGCCGGCTTGGCCTGCCCATCACCGCGCTGCTGCAACGGGCGGATTTGGCCACCCTAATCGGCGGGCAAGTCTGGCTAAAGGCCGAACATCGACAGGTAACGGGCAGTTTTAAGCTGCGTGGCGCCCTGAATTTTTTACGTCAATTAACCGGGGCGCAGCGGCGGGCGGGCGTTGTAACCTATTCCTCTGGCAATTTTGGCATTGCGGTGGCCTTTGCGGGTTGGAGCCTGGGGATTCCGATAACCGTCGTCGTTCCCGCCGATGCCCCGCCCAGCAAGCTGCACAAAATTCGACTGATGGGGGCAACCATCGTGCTGGCCGACCGCACGTCCGACAACCGTGCCCAGCTGGCGCATGCGTTGGCGCAGGAAAAAGGCGCCGTGCTGTTGCCCTTTGCGGATCAGCCGCAGGTTATCGTGGGCGCGGGCACCATCGGGCTTGAGCTTTGGCAACAGTTGCAGGCTGGCAGCCTCAACCACAAACCCGATATTCTGTTGGTTCCCTGTGGTGGTGGCGGGTTGACCGCTGGTTGCGCCATTGCGATGAAACAGCTGTCGCCGCAGACCCAGGTGGTGGCGGTTGAGCCAGAGGGGTTGGACGACATGAAACGATCCCTGGCCGCTGGTCAAATCATCGCCAATGATCCCGCCGCCCGCAGCATTTGTGATGCGCTGATGACCCGCCAACCGCACCCCCTGACCTTAACCATTCTGCAGGATCATGGGGTCAGCGCGATAACCGTGGCGGATGCGGCGGTGCGCGATGCCATGACCTGGTGCGCCGACACATTGCAACAGGTGGTTGAGCCTGGCGGCGCCATCGCCCTGGCCGCGCTGCTTAGCAACCCTGAACAGTTTCGCGGGCAAAACGTCGCCATCCTGCTGACCGGCGCGAATAGCTAAAAATAGCTTGGCAGCGGCTGGTCTTGCCTTCCTAGTGTAGGGCTACTAAATGGCAAACGATCTAACGCACCCGCATCGGCGGCATCACAGCCTGCGGCGTATCCTGCAACATCGCATTCAACCAACCACCTAGCCCTTGGGTTTGCAGGCTAATCGCCGACATTACCCGCGCCAATTCCACCTTGGCCTGTGGCCTGCCGCCAGCCAGCCATTGCAGCAACAGTTGCAACGGATCATGCGGCGCTGGATACATCCGCACATCGACCGCCTCATCCAGATTTAGGCCAGCCAACTGGCGGGCGCTGTCAATCGCCTCCAACAGGCCGCCATGCCCATCGATTAGCTGTTTTTCTAAGGCCTGCTGCCCACTCCACACCCGTCCACGCGCCACCGCGTCCAGCTGGGCGGCATCCAGGTGGCGGGCTTTGGCCACACGACTGGCAAAATCCTCATAGGAACGATCCAACGATTTTTCAAACAGCTGGCGATCGGCTGGGCTAAAGGGGGTGGTGGCGCTGGCCAACAAAGCGTTGGGCGCGGTTTTGACCTGTTCCACCGTGACCCCCAGCTTATTTAGCAGGCCTGCAATCACAAATTTACCGCCAAATACCCCAATGGATCCGGTAATGGTGGCGGGGCTGGCCAAAATCTTGCTGGCTGGCAGTGACAGGTAATAACCGCCCGATGCCGCGTAGTTGCCCATCGACACCACCACCGGCTTACCCTTTTGCTTGGCCTGATCCACGGCGTGCCACACCGTGTCAGAGGCCACAATATCCCCGCCGGGGCTGTCTACCCGAATCACGATGGCCTTGACCGCCTTATTCTCGCTGGCATAGCCAATCATCTGCTCCAATCGATCAGCGCCAGCAATCGCCTCATCCTGGCCGGGCAGCCCATCCTTACCCGCGCTACGCAACAACATGCCTTCGGCGGGAATCACCGCAATGATGGGGGCATCTTTGGCCACTGGCATCCGCATGCCATAGTCGTCCAGCCCTACCATCGGCCATTTGACCGCGCTATCACTGGCCTGCCCCTTCTCCGTAGGCTGATAGGATTCGGTATCTTCATCGGTCACTTCGGTTGATTCGGCCTGCGCCACCACATCACTGCGATAGCCAATATTGTCAATCAGCTTAAGGGCAACGGCCTGATCGGCGGCAAAGGGCGCCTGGGTCAGGGTTTGTTGCAGATCCTCAACCTCCAGGCCACGATCGTCGGCAATCCCCTGCAACAATTGCTGGTTCAGATTCCCCAACAGATTTTGCAGCTCGGCACGCTGGGTGGAACCCATTGCACTATCGGTAAAGCTGTCGGGGGCGGATTTGTACTCATAGCGTTTGCCAAATTGTGGCTCAACCCCCAGTTTGTCGAACAGCCCCTTGGCAAAAGGCACCTCAGCGCCCAATCCGGTCAGGCCAACATAGCCGGTTGGCTGCACCCACAGCTGGTCAAAGGCGCTGGCCAGGTAATACAGGGTGTTGCCCCCCTCCAACCCACCATAGCTGTCGGCAAAGGCATAGCTGAATTTGCCATTGGCGGCGAATTTTTTGATAACCGACCGCAACTCCTGCGCCTGGGCAAAGCCCAAATGGGTCTGGCTGAGATCAGCCACCACCCCCACCACCTGGGGATCATCGGCGGCATCGGATAGCGCCAGCAGATAATCGGCAAAGGTCGGCTGCACCCCTTCCATCAAAATGGCCAGCGGATCGTTGGTCACCGCTTCTTGAAAATGATCGGGCAGCGCGATTTGCAACACAAATTTGGGCGGCAATTTGGGGTGGGCATGATTCAGGCGATAGGCCAAAAACGCCCCCGCGATGATGGCCACCAAGACGGTTAGGGCGCCAATTCCTGTCAAAAACCGCAACACATATTTACGCATCATTCTGTTCCCGTTCCCCGCATTGCCCACGGTTTCTTAGATAATGATCGGCCAACACACAGGCCACCATGGCTTCGCCCACGGGCACTGCCCGAATTCCGACGCAGGGATCATGCCGCCCCTCAGTCTTCAGCGCAACATTTTCGCCCGCCTGATTAACGCTTTGGCGGCTTTGTTGGATAGAGCTGGTGGGCTTGACCGCAAAGCGCACCACCACATCTTGGCCAGTCGAAATGCCGCCCAACACCCCGCCCGCATGGTTCGACAGGAAATGCACGGTTTTGCCGTCAGGCGCCATCACCATTTCATCGGCATTTTCCTCGCCCCGCAGCGCGGCGGCGGCAAAGCCATTGCCAATCTCCACCCCCTTAACCGCGTTGATGCCCATCAGCGCCTTAGCCAGATCGGCGTCCAGCTTGTCATAGACCGGCTCCCCCAGCGCAGCTGGCACCCCGCTGGCCACCACCTCAATCACCGCCCCGACGGAGCTGCCCTGTGCCCGCACCTGATCCAGATAGGCTGCCCAATCGGCCACCACCGCTGGATCGGGACTGTTAAAGGGGTTTTGGCCAACCGCATCCCAATCCCAACGGCTGCGATCAACCTGCAACCCGCCCAGCTGTACCAGGGCGCCACGAATCTGCACCCCATCGCCCAGAATTTTGCGGGCAATCGCCCCCGCCGCCACCCGCATCGCGGTTTCCCGCGCACTGCTACGCCCCCCACCGCGATAGTCGCGGATGCCATATTTTTTGAAATAGCTGTAGTCGGCATGGCCAGGGCGAAACGCCTGGGCAATATCGCCATAGTCGTGGCTGCGTTGATCCACATTCTCAATCAACAGGCTAATCGGCGTGCCGGTAGTCTGCCCCGCGAACACCCCCGACAGGATCTTCACCTGATCCGGCTCCTGCCGCTGGGTGGTATAGGCCGATTGGCCAGGCCGCCGCCGATCCAACCACCGCTGAATATCCTCCTCATTCAGCGGGATACGGGGCGGCACCCCATCGACCACCACGCCAATAGCGGGCCCATGGCTTTCGCCCCAGGTGGTAAAAGTAAAGCTGTGGCCAAAACAATTGCCGGGCATATTACGCGCCTATCCCATGACCAACGCAAAAAACCTGCCTTGGCTGGCTAACCCGCACTGGACAGCTTAGCCATTTGGGGTGATGCAGCCTCCCCATCGACCAGCGAAATATCGGGCGCGTCAATCGCCTTCATCCCGACAACGTGATAGCCGCAATCGACGTGATGCACCTCCCCCGTTACCGCGCTGGAAAGCTCACTCAGCAGATAGGCACCCGCCCGACCAACCTCATCCAACGTGACGTTGCGTTTTAGGGGGGAGTTGTATTGGTTCCATTTCAGGATATAGCGGAAATCGCCAATGCCCGACGCCGCCAGGGTCTTAATGGGCCCCGCCGACAGGGCGTTGACCCGAATGTTGTCACCGCCCAGATCCACCGCCAGGTAGCGCACGCTGGCCTCCAACGCGGCCTTGGCCACGCCCATCACATTATAATGCGGCATCACCCGCTCTGCTCCATAGTAAGTCAGGGTCAGCAGGCTGCCACCCTCGCGCATCAACGGCGCAGCCTGGCGGCAGACCGAGGTGAAGGAGAAGCAGGAAATGTCGAGGGTGTTCAGAAAATTGCTGCGGCTGGTATCCACATACCGCCCTTTCAACTCCTCCTTATCGGAATAGGCAATCGCATGCACCACAAAGTCCAGCTTTGGCCAGCGTTTGCCCAGGTCGCGGAACAATTTTTCCACGCTGGCTTCATCGGTCACGTCGCAATCGAACAGGCAATCCTCCGCCACGCCCAAATTCTCGGCCAGCGGTTTTACCCGTTTGGCGAACACATCGCCCTGATAGGTCAGGGCCAGCTCCGCCCCATAGGATTTGGCGGCCTGCGCAATCGCCCAGGCGATCGAACGATCATTGGCCACGCCCATAATCAGGCCGCGTTTGCCAGCCAATAGGGCAGAAAGGTTGGATACAGGGACGTTGGAATCGTTGGTCATGAGGGGTGTTTCTGATCGACTGTCTTAATAATAATGAGACATAGTTGATGGGACATAGTTAATGGGAGGAGGGTTGGGGACTGCTTAAGGGCGCGGCGGCAACCACGCCTGAAACTGGCCACTCACCCCAAAACCGTTATGGTGCACCCGTAGGGATTTGAACCCCAAACCTTCTGATCCGTAGTCAGATGCTCTATCCAATTGAGCTACGGGTGCTTACCAGCGGATGCATACCATAACCGCTTCATGACCCAAGGGCAAGCAACTTTGGTTGGGGTGTATAGGCAATTCCCCCAACCTCTTTTGTGCCAAGCCTTCCGCCTGGATTGTGTCCTATGTTACAGTCGGAACTTGAGTGTGACACACGAGTTGAAGGACATGAGAATGGTAGAGTTTTACCCACAAACACTGGTCGATTATGCGCAGATAATCGGTGCGTTGGCCACGTCCGCCGCTGTGATTACCAGCCTGTACATAGCCAACAAAAAACCCAAGTCGAAACTAAGTGTAAAATGTTACGTGTCCATCCTTTTTTTACACAATAGGAAGCTGAAATATTTATGTATTTCTGTAGTTAACATAGGAAATAATGATTCAATTGTTAATAGTATTGGATGGGAAATAGATAGTTTTTTTAAAGAAAAATTATGTTATATACAACTTACAGATGGTCAAGATTTAAACTTTTCTAATCCTATTTTACCTAAAAAAATTAGCCATGGAGAGCAAATAGCGTTTTACCTGCCACTTCAAGGAGAACACAATTGGAACAAAATTATTGAAGAGAGCGGAATGTTCATTGATCGCATAAAAACCCGATCCGCCTTTAACCAATTGCGCGCCGTGGTTTCTACAAGTATTGGTGAATCTTTTCTTTGCAAACCCAGCAAAGACGCCCTCGACATGATGTGGGAACACCAACAAAAATGCCTAGAGTCTAAAGTGAAAAGTTAAGCTGGTTGGCTTCCATCCCCGCTCTTGCCTCAGACGATATTCATCGTATCGGATCGGTTCCCGCCGCCAGAATATCCAGATACGCCCCATAGGCAAAGATGCGGTTGCGGGATTTACCAGTCATTTCTTTCAGCACGCCGATATCCACCAGCTTTTGCACCGTGCTGGTCGTCGACGGCACCGAAATGTCCAGCTCCGCCGCAACCTTAGTGATCGAAAGGTAGGGTTTTTTAAGCAGATAGGCGTGAATTTTGAGCGCTGTTTTCGACGCTTTGCCAATCTGGCCGATACGCACACGATCCCGCTCCAGCAGGTCGATGATTTGCTTGGCATCATCGGCCGCCTGCGTCGCCATCGCCGTCACACCGTCCAGGAAAAAGTCGCACCAGCGCTCCCAATCGCCCTTCAGCCGCACGTCCTGCAACAAATCATAATAAAGCTGGCGATGCTCCTTAAAATACAGGCTGAGGTACAGGATCGGCTGCACCAACACGCCATCAGCGCAAAGCAGCAGTGTGATCAGCAATCGCCCCAAACGGCCATTACCGTCAAGAAAGGGGTGGATGGTCTCAAACTGAACATGGATCAGCGCGGCCTTAACCAGGGTGGGCAGTTTGTGATCATCATCATGGATGAATTTTTCCAGATCGCTCATCAACCCTGCGACCAACTCTGGCGGTGGCGGGACATAGAGCGCCTTGCCAGGGCGAATACCGCCAATCCAATTTTGTGAACGGCGAAACTCACCTGGGTCTTTGTTGGCACCACGCCCGCCGCGCAGCAAGATTTTATGCATTTCACGGATTAGGCGGATGGAAAGCGGAAAACCCTCTTGCATACGCTCCAGCCCATGGTTCAGGGCGGCGATGTAATTGGAAACCTCCTCCACATCATCGACGGGGACGGAGGGATCCTCCGCATTCTCAAACAACAAAAGGTCAGACAGCGACGATTGCGTCCCCTCAATCTGCGAGGATACCAACGCCTCCTTACGCACATACATGTAAAGAAACAGGCTGATGTCGGGCAAAAGCTTGGCCAGTGCATCAAGCGCGCCTAGGGCTTTCATGGCCTGATCCAGGGGTTTATAAAGCCGATCCATGTCAATAGCTGGCTTTGGGGGTAGGGGTGCGGGAACGTAGGAACGATAGGACTCCCCCGCCGTGCTGCAGGAAACATAGGTTCCCAGTCGTGTGTTGATGACCGTCTTTGCCATTTGTCCGCCCCTATCAGCCCCCCCAATTGGATGCCACCATCCCTTAATATAGGAAAGCTTTATTAAGGTTTAACTGACTTTCCCTAAATAAGAAAGCCGTTATTGAGGGAAGGGGATTGCACAACCAGATCCAAGGCGACTTGATAGCCTAAGAATAAGCACAAGCAGGATTAGGGCAGGCGACTTAATGGCTTATAACCATCTTAGAAGCAGGCGTGTTTTGGACGCGCGCATTCCATCAGCGATCGTGCTATAGCTTAACGGGATCAAGCAGGCCAAAAAGCCTAAGCGGCCGATTCGTCGGCTTTTTCTTCGGTGGCGGCCTCGGCGGTTTCCTCAGCAGCTGCAGGTTCAGCAGCAGCTTCAGCTTCTGGAGCGGGCTCGGCCGGTGCAGCGGCGGCAGCGGCAGCCTCCTCAGCGGCCTTTTTCTTGGCTTCTTCGGCCGCTTCCGCAGCAGCCTTGGCCGCAGCCTCAGCCTTAGCGATGGCATCAGCCGCCGCCTTTAACCGCTCCTGCGCTTTTTTCTTAGGGGCGCTACGAATTGGGGTTTCGGTCTGCGGAATCGCCGCAATCAGATTGGCATTGGCCAGAAAGCGTGCCACGCGGTCGGTTGGCAAGGCACCAACGCTTAACCAATGTTGTGCCCGTTCGGTCACCAACACCACGCGATCGGCGTGCCCCTGCGGCAACATGGGGTTATAGGAGCCTACCCGCTCCACAAAGCGACCATCGCGCGGGCTGGTGGCTTCCGCCACTACGATCTTGTAAAACGGCCGTTTTTTTGTTCCACCGCGAGCCAAACGAATCTTTAACGCCATAACAACGTGTTCCTATTACTGATTGAGGACTAGCAGCCTTAGCAAATTCCCAACCGAAGTTCAACTGTTTCGTTGGGCTTCTGGTGTTTTTTCGCAATTTTTATCGCTGGCGAAAATTCGTGAAGCCGCCTAAACTGTCATCGCCGTCCGTTTTGTTATGGTTTTTCAACATGCCCCGTCGTTCCCAACGCCTTTTTTCCACCGCTCTATGGGCACTGTTGTGCGGCCTTTTGCTGGCCAGCCCCCTTGCCACAAGTCATACCGCCTGGGCCAATTCGCCAAAGCCAGACCAAAAGTCAGCCCCAAAGTCAGTATCCAAATCCCCCGCATCCAAACCGGCAACGGATTCGCAACGCCTTAGAATTGTCGGATCAGCAACCGTTTACCCGATGGTGACCCTGGTCGCGGAAAAATTTGGCCAGGCCGGCCACCCCACCCCGATTGTCGAAAGCCTGGGCACGGGCAGCGGTTTTAAGCTGTTCTGCTCCTCCAAAGATGCCAACAGCGGCAGCCATCCCGCCTTTGCCAACGCATCCCGCCCCATTAAAGACAGCGAGCGTCAGTTGTGCGCGGCCAATGGTCGTAAGGATCTGGTAGAGATGCCCATCGGTTTTGACGGTATCGTCCTGGCGCACAGCAAAAAAACCCAGGATCTAAGCCTAAACGCCGCGCAGTTATTTTTGGCGCTGGCCGATAAGGTGCCCGACCAAAACGGCCAATTGGTCAGCAATTTTTACCAAAATTGGGCGCAGATTGATGCCAGCCTGCCCAATCAACCCATCGTGATTTATGGCCCCCCGCCCAGCGCGGGTACGCGCGACGCCCTGATTGAGCTGTTGACGGCTAAGGGCTGTGCCACCCTGCCCACCTATGCCAAACTGGCGGAATCGGCGCGCCAAGCGGCCTGTGCGGGATGGCGCCGCGATGGCCGCTTTATTGAGGCGGGCGAAAATTATGACCTGATGATGCAAAAACTTAAGGCGCAACCGGGCAGCTATGGTCTGTTCGGCTATAGTTATTTCGATCAACAGCGCGACAGCTTTCGTGCCGCTAAGCTGAACGGGGTTAGCCCATCGCTGGACAGTATCGCCGATGGCACCTATCCGCTGGCACGCCGTCTTTATGTATATGCGGATGGGGCGATGTTGCGCCAATCGCCTCAGGCCGCCGCCTTTGCCAAAAGCCTGTTGGATGAATCGGCCGAGGGGGAGGATGGGTATTTAACCAGCGCAGGCCTGGTACCGTTGCCCGCCGCCGAACGTGCCGCCACGCGCGCCAAGCTTTCTGGCTATATCACGCCAACCGCCCCCTGAACGACACATCCCCATGAATGCCGCCGCCGCCCTGACCGAATCACAGCGCCAACGCCGCCGTCGTTGGCAACGCAGGCGTGAGGGTGCCTTAACCGCGCTGTTCGCCCTGGCCGCTAGCCTGGCGGTGCTGGTCACCCTGGGCATGGTGATGACCCTGTTCAGCGGGGCAGTCGGCTTTTTGCAGCGGGTCGGGCTGGTGGATTATCTGTTCGGCCTGGTCTGGCAACCGCAAATTGGGATGCGGGCGGATCAGGGGCTGGTTGAGGGGCAATTTGGGCTGTTACCCCTGCTGGGTGGCAGCCTGCTGATTACCGTGCTGGCACTGCTGCTGGCGGTACCGATTGGCCTGGGCGCGGCAATTTTTCTGGCGGAATATGCCACCCCCCGCCAACGCAATCGCTTGAAGCCGCTGCTGGAACTGCTGGCGGGCATTCCCACCGTGGTTTATGGATTCTTTGCCGCCCTGGTGGTTGCCCCCTTGCTGCATTATCTTGGCGGCCAGCTGGGGATTGCGGTGTCGGCGGAAAGCGCCTTAGCCTGCGGGCTGGTGGTGGGGGTGATGATCATTCCCTTTGTCGCCTCGATGGCCGATGATGCGCTGTATGCGGTGCCCCAATCCTGGCGGGATGCCGCCATTGCCCTGGGGGCGACCCATGCCGAAATGATTCGCCGCACCGTGCTGCCCGCTGCCTTTCCTGGCCTGGTCAGTGCCTGCCTGATTGGATTTTCCAAGGCAATTGGCCAAACCATGATCGTGTTGATGGCGGGATCCCTGACCGCCAACCTGACCTTTAACCCGCTGGACGGCGTGTCCAGCATGACCGCGCAGATCATCACGCTGCTTAGCGGGGATCAGGAATTTGCCAGCGCCGCAACCCTATCGGCCTTTGCCCTGGCGCTTACCCTGTTAATTCTAGCGCTGTTAACCAACACCGTGGGGGTCAGCATGAATCAACGTTGGCGGCAACGGCATGGACAAAACTAAGGGCGATATTGAGGAAAAATTGGTGAGCCAAACGAAAGACACCGCGATGACCAAAGGCACGGCTTTATCCGCCCGCACCCATCAGCGCCGTTTGCGCCGTGCCCGCCACTTTCGCGCGCTAACCATCCTGGCGGTTGCCATGGCCTTAGCCCTGTTGGGATTTTTGTTGACCAGCATTGGGGTTAAATCTTGGGAGGGGTTTAGCGAGGCGCAGGTGCGCTTAACCATTCCCCTAAACATTCCGCTTGCCGTGCCCGCCACAACGTCCCCTATAACGCCCTCAGCCCCCCCAACCACCACGGCTGACCAGCCTGCCTCCGCAACCGCCATCCCTGGCCAAGCGCTGGCCGATCCCTTTGCCCTGCTTAAGGCGGGATGGCAACAACGTTTTGGCGAGGCCAACAGCAGCCGTCGATCGCTGCAAAACATCTTCAGCCGCACCGCTGAGGAGCATATTGCCCAGGCGCAATCGCGGGCAGGCAATCAGCCCGCAATAACCCTGTGGCTGCCCGCCAACCAACATATCAAACGCTACCTTCACAACCCCAGTGACCCTGGCTTAGCTGACCTGCTTAGCCCCCATCAGCTGAAATGTCTGGCCGAATTGCAGGCGGCGGGGGATTTACGCCGCAGCATGAGTGTGGATTTCTGGAACCAGCCTGATGCCCGTTCGCCTGAGGCCGCCGGCATTGCGGGCGCGTTGCTGGGATCCCTGATGACCATTTTGGTAACCTTAGCCGCCGCCCTGCCGCTGGGGCTGATGGCCGCCTTGTATTTGGAGGAGCTGGCACCCCGTCAACACCGCCTGACCCGCGCCTGGTGGCGGTTGGTTGAGGTGGTGACCATCAATTTGGCCGCCACCCCCTCCGTCGTTTTTGGCCTGTTGGGGCTAACGGTGTTTTTGCATTTGATGCATCTGCCGCGCAGCGCACCCCTGGTAGGCGGGTTGGTGCTGGCACTGATGGCGCTGCCCCTGATTATCATCGCCGCTCGCAACGCGATTCGCACGGTTCCTGTTGAGCAGCGGGACGCCGCCTTAGCCCTGGGCGCCTCACCGATGCAAGTCACCCTGCACCATGTCTTGCCCGCCGCCTTTCCCGGCATGATTACCGGCGCGGTGTTGGCGTTGGCGCATGTGTTGGGCGAAACGGCGCCGCTGATGCTGATTGGCATGGTGGCCTTTATCGCCAGCTACCCGACCAGCTGGCTTCAGCCCGCCACCACCCTGCCGATACAAATCTATCTGTGGGCGACCAGCCCTGAGCCAGCCTTTGCCAGCAAGGCGGCGGCGGGCGTGGTGGTGCTGCTGGTGCTGGTGCTATCGCTGAACGCCTTGGCACAAACCGCACGACGACGGTGGAAACATCGGTGGTAGCCCGCACACAACCGCGGTTGCAGCCGCTTGCTCTCACCCATCATTCATGCCAACAATATCACCCATGACACCCCATACCGCCACCAAAATCCTGCTGCAAAACGTAAGCGCTAGCTACAACGCTAAGCCCGTGTTGCGCGACGTCAGCTTATCTTTTGCCGACCGGCAGATCAGCGCGATTTTGGGGCCATCGGGCTGTGGCAAATCGACCCTGTTGCGCTGCCTAAATCGCCTGAACGACCGATTGCCGCAGTTTCGATTGTCGGGGCAGGTGCTGTTGGATGGCCAGGATATTTACGCCCCCGATGCCGACGTTATCGCGCTAAGGCGGCGGGTGGGCATGGTGTTTCAAAAGCCCAATCCTTTTCCCAAATCGGTGTTTGACAATGTTGCCTATGGCATCCGCCTGCACAACCTAACCAACTCTGCCAGCGCGCTTGCCGACGCGGTGGAGGCCAGTTTGACCGATGCCGCGCTGTGGGATGAGGTTAAGGATCGGCTGGATCTGCCCGCGCAGCAGCTGTCGGGGGGGCAGCAGCAGCGGTTGTGTATTGCCCGCGCCCTGGCCATCAACCCCGAAGTCATTTTGCTGGATGAACCCTGCGCCAGTCTGGATCCGCGGGCAACCGCACGGATTGAGGAGCTGTTGGTGGCATTGGCCGCCCGCTACTGCCTGATTCTGGTTACCCACTCCCTGGCGCAGGCGGCGCGGGTGGCGGCGGTTACCGCCCTGCTTGAGGAGGGGGCGGTGATTGAGGTCAACAACACCAGCGATTTTTTCACCAACCCCCAACATCCCAAAACCCAACAATATCTCAGCGGGGGTTAGGGGCGATGGCCAGAACGCATCGGCGAAACACGACTTTGGCGACAGCTGTATTGGTTGGAATGGTTGTCGCAATGGCCAGCCCCCGCCCCGCTTTGGCCGAAGATCTGGCCAAAGATTTGGATCGCTGCCACGGTCAAAGCCATTGGCTTGGCCGCCCTGTTGATGAAGCCCGCCTGAAAAAAGCCACCAAAGCCTATCGCATTTTGGGCGTCAACGATGTCGCCACCCAGGATTTTAACCCCGACCGCCTGAATGTTGTTATTGATGGTAAGGGGATTATTGTGCGGATGTATTGCGGCTGAACCCAGCCTTAGACCGTCACGGCCTAGGCGCGTTTTTTCATTTGGGGATTGGGGTTAGGCAACATGAACAGCGCCGCCGCACCCCGATCAAAGTCTGGGGTTAATGACCGCGCTGTTTGCATGTTGCGATGTTGTTAAGCCACTCTTTGCTGACCGCGTACGAAGGCCACCACTTGTTTACAATAGTCTTCAGATTGAGGAGGAAGAGGATCGTTACCACGACCAATGGGAACCTCTGACAGCTGGAAAATAGTGCAATCACCAGCACCAGGTGAACCGAAGTTCCTAATATCGATCTTCTGATATTCCAAATTAGCCTCATTCAATGCTGTTTCTGCCGCGAGAGCTTCTGAACCATTTAACATACCGGATACATACAATGGCTGATTTTTTACAGTATAAATAGTAAATCCAACTTGCACCCCTCTTCCGTTGCTACCATTTACCACAACCTCAAAGCTGGCTGGTAAGTCTTGGGCGCCATAAGCGTTAACGGTCTCAACCCCGACTGCCTGAACTTTTGCCATCGTTTTATCCCCAAAATTGGATGTTACAATCGATTTTATCGAAATCTAGGACGAACTTTATCCCAGAAAACCGCATTGTCAACATTAAAAGAGATTTTGTGCCGGGCAATATCCAAAAAATCTAATGCACCATCCTGAATAGTCCTAAAGGGCGAAGATGCTTAGGGTTATCGTCACGGCCTAGGCGCGTTTTTTCATTTGGGGGCTGTTGGGCAACATAATCAGCTGCAACACGGTGGTCAGGCGGGCACGCAAATCCTTGCGATGCACCACCATATCGACCATCCCATGCTCCAACAAATACTCTGACCGCTGGAATCCTTCGGGCAGTTTTTCCCGAATCGTCTCCTCAATCACCCTGGGGCCCGCAAAACAAATCAGCGCATTTGGCTCGGCGATCGTTACATCGCCCAACATGGCAAAGCTGGCGCTAACCCCCCCGGTGGTTGGGTCGGTCAGAATGACGATATAGGGCAAATGCGCCTCCCGCACCTGTTGCACCGCGATGGTGGTGCGCGGCATCTGCATCAGCGACAAAATCCCCTCCTGCATGCGGGCGCCGCCACTGGCGGGAATCGCAATCAGGGCGGCGTTGTGCGCCACCGCCTGCCGCGCCGCTGTCAGCAAGCCTTCACCCACCGCCATGCCCATGGATCCGCCCATAAAGTCAAAGTCAAAGGCGGCAATGACGCAGGTAATGCCGCCGATCTTACCAACCGCGACCTGAATCGCCTCCTGCAGTTTTTTGGTGTTGCGGGTTTCGCGCAGTCGGTCAGCATAGCGTTTTTTGTCTTTGAATTTCAGGGGATCTGACCATACCTTTGGCAACTCAACCTTATTCCACTGCCCCTCATCGAACAGCAGGGTAAAGCGTTCCTCAGCGCCGATCCGCATATGGTGTTGGCAATGGTGACAAACCAACAGATTGGCGGTCAGATCCTTATGAAAGATCATGTTCGAACAGCTGGCGCATTTGTGCCACAGGTTATCGGGCACCTCAGACTTAACAGCGCTATCGCTGATTTTTGGACGGATCAGGGTGGTTAGCCAACTCATGAAACACTCAAATAATTCAATTAGACCGCTTGGCGAACAGTTGGAGTTATCCCCCGCGAACCATTAGCCGCCTGTACAATAGCAGCTTTGATGGTGGTGGCCAGCGCCGACACATCCGCCAACGCCTGATCCAGGCTTTTTCCTGCCGCCAATGACCTATCATAGCAGTCAATGATGGCGGACGCTACCACCACCGCATCGGCGTCGGTTTGGGCAACGGCGGCCGCCTGCTCAGGGGTTTTGATACCAAAGCCCACCAGAATCGGCTGGGCGGTATGCTGGCGCACCAGCTGAACATAGCGGTTCAGCCCGTCAATCTCCGCACTTTTTTGCCCCGTCACCCCCGCCACCGCAATCGCATAGACCAGGCCGTGATGGTTGACCAGGGTGGTGGCCATCCGATTCGCCGACGTGGTTGGCGCCACCAGCTGCACAAATTCCAGCGGCAAATTGGCCAGCGGTTGCCGCAATTGCGACTCCTCAAACGGCATATCAACGACGATCAGCCCATCAACCCCTGCCGCCACCGCCCGCGCCCCAAATTCGGCAAAACCCATCTGCAGAATCGGATTGAGATAGCTGTACAGCAGCAGCACGGTGTCGGGATGCCGCTGGCGAAAATCGGCGGCCAGCGCCAACACCGACTGCAAATCGACAGGGGGGGTATTTTGACCAGCCCGCCCCCGCAACGCCCGCTCATAACTGGCCTGAATAATCGATCCATCGGCCATCGGATCACTAAAGGGCAGGGCTAGCTCAATCACGTCACAGCCCGCATCGGCCAGCGTATCCAGCATCCGCCGGCTGAAGTCCATGCCATAGTCGCCCGCACTGACCCACCCGACCAAGCCCTTATGCTGATCCGCCCGCAAGCGGTTAAAACAAGCCTGTATGCGTGGATTCTGGGTCATCGTTAGGCCACCTTTTTGCTGCTGCTGGTCGGAATCTCGGGCATGGTTACACTATCCTTCAACGCCTCAGCGATGGTGAAGATGTCCTTATCCCCCCGCCCGCACAAATTGACCACAATATGCTGATCCTGTGACATGGTTGGCGCCAGTTGGCACACCGCGGCCAGCGCGTGGGAAGGTTCCAACGCCGCCAAAATCCCCTCGGTCAGGGCGCATCGTTGAAAGGCCGCCAGCGCCTGTTTATCGGTGGCGGTCATATGGCTTATCCGCCCCTGATCCTTCAGATAGGCATGTTCGGGCCCCACCCCGGGATAGTCCAGCCCCGCCGAAATCGAATGCGCCTCAGCAATCTGCCCCGCCTCATCCTGCAACAAATAGCTAAAGGCGCCATGCAAAACCCCTGGGCTGCCCGCGCTTAGGGTGGCGGCATGTTGGCGTTCCAGCCCGTGGCCAGCCGCCTCCACCCCAATCAGCTTGACGGCGGTATCCTGCAAAAATCCATAAAACAGTCCGATAGCGTTGGAACCCCCGCCGACGCATGCCACCGCCGCATCGGGCAAATGGCCAGTGGCCGCCTCAAACTGTTGGCGCGCCTCTAGGCCTATAATGGTCTGAAAATCGCGCACCATCATGGGATAGGGGTGGGGGCCCACCACCGATCCCAGGATGTAAAAGGTATCCTCAACATGGCCAACCCAATCCCGCAACGCCTCATTGGTCGCGTCTTTCAGGGTCATGGTACCGCTGGTCACCGGCACCACCTCCGCCCCCAACAGGCGCATCCGAAACACATTGGGCGACTGCCGCCGCACATCCTCCGCCCCCATATAGATGGTGCAGGGCAGGCCGAACAACGCCGCCACGGTGGCGGTTGCCACCCCATGTTGCCCCGCGCCAGTCTCCGCGATAATGCGGGTTTTGCCCATCCGCTTGGCCAGCAGGATTTGCCCCAAACAGTGGTTAATCTTGTGCGCGCCGGTGTGATTCAGCTCATCCCGCTTAAACCACACCTGTGCCCCACCCAGCTCCGCTGTGAAGCGTTTGGCGTGGTACAGCGGGCTGGGGCGGCCAACATAATGCTGCAACAACTCCTCCAGCTCTGCCCAAAATTCTGGCTGTTGCCGCGCCTGCAGATAGGCGGCCTCCAGCTCTAGCAGCAGGGGCATCAGGGTCTCGGCAACAAATCGCCCGCCATAGGTGCCAAAATGGCCGTTGGCGTCGGGCAGATTCTGCCATCCCCGCCCAAAGCCAGGCGATGATGGTCGCGTGAAATAATCAACCAGAATACCCATGATGCAGCCAAACCCATAGTAAGGAATCAATGATAAGCCGCGTTACGGCGATAGCCCCACCAACGCAGCCGACGCATTTTGCACGAAACGTTGCATCATGGCCAGGTCTTTAACGCCAGGATGTTGTTGCGGGTCAGCCTCAATCCCGCTGGCCACATCAACCCCATGCGGGCGCCCCAAAGCCACCTGCGCCGCCACATTCTCCACCGTCAGCCCCCCCGCCAACAGCCACGGAATATCCCTTAATAGATTGGCCGCCGCCCATTCAGCGGGGGCGATGGTTGCCTTGCGCCGCTGATCAGGATCCTTAGGGCGATCCAGCAGCAGCCAATCCGCCCCCCCCGCATAGGCCATCGCCTGCGCGGGGGTCAGGGCATCATCAACCGCCAGGGCTTTGATCAGGGGCAAAGCCATCCCCCGTTCGTTTAGCGCGCCCCGAATTGCCGCCACATCAACGGGCGACTCCCCCCCATGCAACTGCACCATCGCGGGATGCATCGCCGCCACCAACTCCACCACCGCGGCGGGCAGCGGATTAGCCAGCAGCAGCACTCCCGTTAAGCCAACCTCGCGCGCGGCCGCCAACAACACCGCCGCCTGTGACGGATCGACGCAGCGCGACGACCCCGCCACCTGAATCACCCCCACCCAATGCGCACCAGCCTGCGCCGCCGCCTGCACATCCGCCAGCCGCGTCATGCCGCACAATTTGATAGGGTAAGGATGGGTTGGTTGGGGCTTCATACGGTCGGGCTTGGTCAGGTTGGGGCGCGAATCATGCGTATAGAGGATTCGGCGCCATCGTATTTGGATAAGGCATCCCAGGATACCACCTTGGCGCATGGCTTAAAAGACCATGCCATACCCCCTGCACAACCACCCGATAAACCAGAATCCAACAATAAAATCAGCGCGTTAGACACAATGCTTGCCAAGCCTAATCTTTTTTGCTAAGTAATAAAAAGCAATTGGTTAAATTTGTTAGGAAATTTTGTAACCTTAATATGCTAGGCTAAATTTTTATAGTGTTATTCAGCTAAATAACCAACCTGTTAATAATTACCTCAGGATTTTCATGCGATTTCTACGCCCTAAAGCCTTGCTGGCTATAACTTTGGGATTCTTGTTCGCCATGCCGATGTCGTCAGCCCTGGCGGCCGACGCCTGCACCCCCTATCTAATTCAGGCGGAGCAGTATTATCGGATGCCCAGTGGCCTGTTGCGGGCGATTGCCCAGGTTGAAAGCGGTGGCCAGTTTGGCTATCCCTGGGTCTGGGCGATTAACGACAATGGCACACCGCGCTTTCCCCGCAGCTATGGGGAGGCTACCAGCCATTTGCGTAGCACTGGCGGCGGCGTCAAAAAGGATGTCGCGGTCGGCTGCATGCAAATCTACATGCGCTATCACAGCGATTATTTTAAGGCGCCTGAATGGGCGCTGAACCCCTATTACAATGTTTGGTATGCCGCCAACTATCTTTACCGCTTACGCCTGAAACACGGCAATTGGACCGATGCGGTTGGCCGCTATCACGCCAATGACAAAACCGCCCAGCGCAACTATATTTGCAATGTTTGGGAAAATCTGAACCGCCTGTATGGCCTAAAGCCTGACAACAGCGGTAATTATTGCAAACAAACCTAAGGCATTGCACTTTGGTTTTGGATTAGGGATATCGCCAGCTATGTTGCCCCCCTATTTAGGGCTGAATTTGGCAATAGCGATTTCCAAATTCTTGACAATTTCTTTAGCAATTGGGTGACGATTATCCTGAATTTTGTGGCGAGCTACCGCCCCAATCGCCTCTAAATGCAGCTTGATAATAGCCAAGTCGGCCGCCGTTGGATTGACATTGGTGTATCGATACAGCGAACTTCCCAACTGGCCAATCATGGGATAGCCAAAGGTGCCCGCCTCACCCTTAAAATTAAAGGCGGCCTGCATAATATCGCCAATTCCCTCATCCTGATTGACGGTGGCATTTTGCACCCCATTAAAGATTTTCCAGATATTCACCAACTGATCTTCAACAATGGTGCAATAATCCTCCTTCAGGGCTACAACAGCATCATCCGCCCGGGTCAGCATATTCGCAGGCAGCCCCCCCTTGCCAACCTTATCCTTAATCTTGTTTTTTGGGTAAAAGATCTGAGCGGTCGCACCCAGATTTGAATCTTTATTAAAAAGTTTCATGCAGATCTCTTTTTGAGGAAGATTTTTTTGCCATGCCATCCAACAATTCATCGTAACTGTAACAGGCTTATCAAATTGTTAACAAGAGTCCATGGCGTCTTTTTTTCAACCGTTCGGAACATTTGGATCGCCCCCATCCCCGATAATCCATGGCAAACGCCAGCTCAAAACCGACACACACTCTTGTGTTTTGCCGATGTTCTTTGCATGATACCGCGTTACCACAATATGCGTGGCCGCCCAATTCCTGGGAACGCTGGCTGCGCGCCGCTAACGGAGCCTTGTCAGCCGATGCTGTCATCCGATACCAACACGCCATACCACCAACCCATGCTATCTTTCCATGCCGACTGATTCACCTAATTTGGCCGCACTTTGGCAGCGGGGCACCCAATTTTTGGGCTGTCGTTACGCCATCATGGGCGGGGCGATGACGTGGGTATCGGAACGCAACCTGGTCGCCGCCATCAGCAACGCGGGCGGCTTTGGCGTGCTGGCCAGCGGGTCGATGACCCCCGATTTGTTGCGCGCGGAGATTCAGGCGACCAAGGCGCTGGCCAACCATCCCTTTGGCGTCAACCTGATTGTCATGAGCCCCCATCTGGCAGGCCTGGCAGCGGTTTGTGTGCAGGAGAATATCAGCCATGTCGTGTTGGCGGGCGGCACCCCGCCCCAGGCGGTGATTAAGCAGTTAAAGGACGGCGGCTGTCGGGTGATTGCCTTTGCCCCCGCGCTGGTGCTGGCCAAACGGCTGATTAAGCACGGGGTTGACGCGCTGGTGATTGAGGGGGCTGAGGCCGGCGGCCATATCGGCGCGGTTTCCACCAACGTGTTGGCGCAGGAAATTTTGCCGCAAATCCGTGAGGTGCCGGTGTTTGTTGCGGGCGGTATCGGACGGGGTGAGGCGATTTTGGCCTATCTGGAAATGGGCGCGGCGGGGGTACAGCTGGGCACCCGTTTTGTCTGCGCCACCGAATCAATCGCCCATCCCAATTTCAAACAGGCCTTTATCCGCGCGCATGCCCGCGATGCCATGCCATCGATGCAGGTTGACGAACGATTCCCTGTTATTCCCGTGCGCGCCATCGCCAACCAGGCCAGCCAGCGTTTTATCGCCTGGCAGCGGCAGGTGATTGACCGCTATCAGGGCGGGGAATTGGATTTAAAAGCTGCCCAGCTGGAAATCGAGCATTTTTGGGCGGGCGCCCTGCGGCGGGCGGCGGTTGACGGCGATGTGGAGAATGGATCGCTGATGGCGGGGCAAAGCGTTGCCTTTGTCACCCGCGAACAGCCTGTGGCCGAAATTTTTGCCGAACTGATCAGCCAGACCACCGCCGCCATGACCGCCCGGGTTGGCTAACAAAGCTTAAACCAAAGGCGCCTACAAACCCTTTGATGAACCTGGGTTGACCGTTCTATGATAGGATCAATCAACACAACCCATCCGACCCGCCGCCATGACCGCAACATTACCATCAGCCTTGCCCCTGTTTTCAAACGATCCGCAAGATAGCGTCCTGCAAGATGACGCCCAACAAGATAGCGCGCCGCAGAATTTGTCTGAACAGCCGTCGGCGGCTATACCATCCCTGTCCGAACCATCGCCCGCCGCCGTTGTCCAGCCGCCGCCATCCTCCCCCACCCTGACCCCCATGTTGGCGCAGTATTGGCAGTTAAAGCAGCAGCATCCCGATTGCCTGTTGCTGTTCCGCCTGGGTGATTTTTACGAGCTGTTTTTTGATGACGCGGTGCAGGCCGCCCCCGTGCTGGGCGTGGTGCTAACAAGGCGGGGCAAGGGCGGTGACGGCGCCGACATCCCGATGTGCGGCATCCCATGGCATCAGTTGGAGGCCTATGCGGGCAAGCTGTTGCGGTGCGGTTGGTACGTTGCGATCTGTGAGCAGGTGGCCACCCCTGTTGCCAACCCCCTGGCCACCCCCTTGGCCACCCCCTTAGCCACGCCGTTAGAGCCCGCCACCAAAACAGGCAAAACGGCAAAGCCCGGCAAGGCGCTGATGAACCGCCAAGTGGTGCGGATCATGACCCCCGGCACCCTGACGGAGGAGCCGTTGTTGAACCCCCGTAGCAGCAGCTGGCTGGCCAGCCTGGCTGAAGTCAACGGCCAATACGCCCTGGCCTGGGCAGAGCTTTCGACGGGCAGTTTTCACACCCAACTGGTGGCGGCGGCGGATCTGGACGCGCTGCTGCACGAATTGCAACCGCGCGAATTGCTGTTGGCGGATGGCACGCCCGCCAGCCTGATCGACCCCAGCCTGCTGGGCTGGCCGATTGCGTGCAAACGCCTGCCCGTCGCCCGTTTCAATGCGACCAACGCCGCTAACCTGTTGTGCCAACACTACAACGTTGCCACCCTGGCGGGCTTTGCCGAGCTGACGGGGGCGGAGGTGACGGCGGCTGGGGTATTGCTGGACTATCTCAAACTGACCCAGCTGGCGGCGCTGCCCCATCTGCGCCCGCCGCAACCGCGCACCAGCGATCGCCTGCTGGCCATTGATGCCGCCACCCGCCGCGGGCTGGAGCTGACCCAAACCACCGCGGGGGAGCGGGAGGGAAGCCTGCTAGCCGTCATGGATGCCTGCCTGACCGCAACGGGCAGCCGCCTGCTGGCCAAGCGGTTGAACGCACCACTGGCGGAGCGGGGGGAGATTGAGGCGCGGCTGGATGAGGTGGCCAGCCTGCTGAAGGATAGCAGCCTGCGCGGTGAGATTCGTCAAACCCTGAAGCAATGCCCCGACCTGCTGCGCCCGTTAAGCCGCCTATGCCTGGGGCGGGGGGGGCCACGCGATCTGGGCGCACTGGCGGCGGCGCTGACCTGTGCCAACCGCCTACGCAGCCTGTTGCAAAGCACCATTCATGAGCATGGCTTGGTGGCGCTGTCCACCATGACCGAAAAGCTGGGCGACCATCACCAGCTGGCCGATCAGCTGGTGCGGGCACTGGCGGATGAATTACCCGTGCAGACCCGCGATGGCCAGTTTATACGACCAGGCTATAGCGAATTGTTGGATGAGCAGCGACGGCTTAGCCGTGACAGCGCGGGCATGTTAAGCGCGCTAGAGGCTCGCTTTCGCCAGCAAACGGGGGTGCAAGGCCTGCGGATTAAGGCGCATCAGCAGTTCGGTCATGTCATTGAGGTCGCGGCCAGCCAGGGTGACCGCCTGGTGCAGGCGGGCTTTGTCCACCGCCAAACCCTAAGCAACCTGGTGCGCTTTCACCACCCAGAGCTGCAAGAGCTTAGCCAGCGGCTGTTGGCGGCTGAGGTGGTCGCCTTGGCGACAGAGCAGCGGTTGTTTGACCAGCTGTTGCAGGTGGTGCAGGGCGCGTTGGCGGAGCTGACCCTGACCGCCGAAGCGCTGGCGGAGCTGGATGTAACCGCAGGCTTGGCGGAGGTGGCCTTGGTCAACCGCTGGTGTCGGCCAGAATTTGCCGCCCAATCGGTGTTGGAGGTGACGGCGGGACAACATCCGGTGGTGGCGCATGCCATGCATCAACAGGGTGGCACAGGCTTTGTCGCCAACGACTGTTTGTTAACCCCTGGCCAGCGGCTGTGGCTGATGACAGGCCCCAACATGGCGGGCAAAAGCACCTTCCTGCGCCAAAACGCCCTGATCGTGGTGATGGCACAGATGGGCAGCTTTGTGCCGGCCGCCCGTTGCCGCCTTGGCCTGGTCGATCGGCTGTTTGCCCGCATCGGTGCCAGCGATGATCTGGCTAAGGGGCGATCGACCTTTATGGTGGAAATGGTGGAAACCGCCCGCATCCTGCATCAGGCGTCGGAGAAATCCCTGCTGATCATGGATGAAATCGGGCGCGGTACCGCCACCCACGATGGCCTGGCGCTGGCGCAGGCGGTGGTGGAGCATTTGCACCATCACAACCGCTGCCGCGGCCTGTTTGCCACCCATTACCATGAGCTTACCGCCCTGGCGGGCAGCCTGCCCGATCTGGCCTGCTATCACCTGGCGGTTAAGGAATGGCAAGACAGCGTGGTATTTTTGCACCAGGTGGCGGCGGGGGCGGCGCACCGTTCCTATGGCCTGCATGTGGCGCAGTTGGCTGGCCTGCCCGCCACAGCCCTTAGCCGCGCTGGTCAATTGCTGGCCGCGTTAGAGGCCGCCCCAGGCCAATATCGCACACAAGCGGTGCCGCACCCTATCACGCCGAATCAGACAGCCCATGACCAGGCCACCACAGGGGATGCTGCCCCTGCTTCTGGCGCCCCTACCGCTGCATTGGCTGCTGACCCCGCTATTCACCGTGAGTCTGACGTGGTGTCGTTGTATGAGGTGTCGTTGTATGAGGCGCCGCCACCAGCCGATCACCCCCTGCCGCCCCCGCTGCAAACCCTGTTGACGCAGCTGCAGCCCGATGACCTGTCCCCCAAACAGGCTTTAGAATTTTGCTATGACCTGCATCAGCTGGTAAAAACCATCCTGCCTTAAGGGGCAGTGCGTTCCCCCTCCACCTGCGGGAGGGGGTCAGGGGGAGGGGGGAAAAACAAACAGGGGCGGGGGTAGAAAACCCTAAACGCGGCCAACCACAGTCCCATCGAAGTAGCTGTTGGAGCACTGATGACGTTCAGCCCAAGGCGAGGTTTTTTGGTTGTCAGCTTAGCCTTCAGCCTTTTTTGCGACTGATTTTTCTGGGACAACCACTTTATCCTCAGCATTAAACACGATGCTGTTATTGCCTGTTGAAAGAGCTTGAACAAGCCTGGCTTGCAAAAGCTTAGGGTTGCTTTCATACATGCTGGAAGAATTTGCTAAGTTTCTTAAGACAGCCTGTTCGCCCCGTGCCTTCTCAAGCTGCCGTTGCGCGTCTTTTTGCGCTTCAAGAATACCAGAAAAAGCCTTTTTTAGGTTTGCTGGCAGCATAATATCCTTAACAGAAAGGGTGGATACAGTTAAGCCAAGGTCGTTGGCCTTATCCGAGATAGCAGCCAGCAATTGGGCATCAATTTCGCCTTTTTTCTCAAGCAATTCATCAATGGTAAATCCACCCACCAAGTTTCGCAGCATAATTTGGGCATGATTGTAAAATTCTGTTACAAAATTTTCAGATTGATGCTTTGCTTTGGCAGGATCGGTTACTTCATAAAAACCTACTAGTGTAATTTTTATGTTGACATTATCTTTAGTCAATATCTCTTGGCCAGGAAGGTTTACTAAGGTTTTTCGGGTATCAACCACTTGAATCACAGAAGATGATTTGCGGTAATAATGCTTACCAGACCCTAGAATTTTAATAAAAGCCCCTTTTCTGTAAAGAAGGCCTTTTTGAAAATCATAGATTGTGATTGATCTAAAAAACAGCGCTCGCACAAACAGAGCGGCCAAAATTGCCAAAAACAAATACACAAAAATTTCAGTGGTCTGAATTTGCGGGGCCGCTGCATCCATGCCAGCAATTTTCATTAATTCTTCACCTTCTGGCAAGCCCTGTGGCTGCGCATCAAGCACAAAACCTTCTGGCAAGTCTTGTGGCCGCGCATCAAGCACAAAACCTTCGGGAAGTCCTACCGCCATTTGCCGTTCCTGTATGTTATTTTTTGGCCCGTACGAGGGTTTGTTGCGGTATCGCCTTCTTTGAAGGATGAAGCGCCATCAGATAAAGAACTGTAATCTATCTGCGCGGGCGCGGGAAACTTGGCGCGCAAAACATCCCTGATTTCATCTAGCGTCATGTTATCTGGGAACTCTATTTCCTGTTCGTTTACTTCAACAATAGGCATTATTGACTTAACCTTTCTGGAAAATTTTTAGAAACCTGGGTGGATTTTGCCCCTGAGATCACAATACACAGGGGGGTTTTTAGCCGCATGCCCGTTTTTTGTTTGCATCAAAGCAGACCTAAAGAACAAAACCCTTAATAAAAAGGTTAACAGCCCAGAGCTGCAGTTTACGACTGAAAAAATTGAGATTCAAAATTTCGGCCATCCACACCACAGCACTTCGTTTATACAAGCGGTTTCGTTCATGTACAAGTGTCAACAAAAGAACATCCGTGCCCAACTCAGCAAAAACTTTACCCATTCCCCGCCAGCAGCTGGTCGGCCAGGTCGCGGGCGCTGTGGTGGATGCGTTCGGCGGAGAGCAGGCGGGCAATCTCCTCCCGCCGTTGATCGTCGCTAAGCTGGCGGATGGTGGTCTCACTGGCCAACAGGGGCAGCAACGGGGTGGTTGCGGTATCGGCGTTATCCTGTGCCGCGCCTGCATCTGCACCTACATCTTTTTCCCCTGCGCCAGTCACCGCTTTGGTGACCAGGTAATGGTGATGGGCGGCCGCCGCCACCTGGGGCGTATGGCTGACGGCCAGAATTTGCCGATCCGCCCCCAACCGTCGCAGCCGTTCGCCAATCGCCGCCGCCACCGCGCCGCTGACCCCGCTGTCCAACTCATCCACCAACAGGGTCGGGGCATGCACCCCCCCCTGCAACACCATGGCCAGCGCCAGCATGGTACGGGTCAGCTCCCCCCCCGAAGCCACCTTAGCAATCGGTTGCAACGGCGTGGCGGGGTTCATCGCCACCCACAGGCTGACCAAATCGATCCCATGCGCGCTGCCCATCTCTGGCGGTTGCGGCACCACCCGCCATTCCAGACGGGCATGCCCCAGTTTCAGCGCGGGCAGCTCCCCCGCGACCGCCTGACTCAATTGCTGGGCGGCCTGTTGCCGCTGCTGACTAAGCTGCTCCGCCAATTGGCGATAGGTGCTGGCCGCCGCTGCTACCACCGCCGCCAGTTGACCAGCCTGCTGCGCATCATGGTTCAGCGCGTCCAGCTTCTGCTGCCAATCGGCCAGCAGGGCGGGCAGATCATCCACCCGCACCCGATGCTTGCGCGCCGCATCACGCAGGGCGAACAACCGATCCTCCAACACGGGCAGCTCTGATGGATCACCCCCACGCGCCCAGGCGGTGCTCCACGCCTCCGCCAGCCCCGCAATGCTGTCAATCGCCTGGCCAAATTCGCCCAAGCCAGCCTCCGCCGCCAGCGTCGGTTCATCCAACAGCTTATCGAGTTGCCGTTGCGCCTGGTACAACTGGCTCAACGCGCCGTTGGGCGCCTGCAGCAGGTTGAGGGCGGATTTCAGGCCAGTTTGGCGTTTGGATAGGGTTTGCAGGCGATGGCGCTTCTCCTCCAACACCGCCTCCTCCCCCTCCTGCGGGTTCAGCGCCGCCAACTCCTCCGCCGCAAAGCGAATATACTCCTCATCGCGGGTACGGGCGGCCGCCTCCGCCGCATGTGCCGACTCAGCCGCCTGGGCATCGCGCCATTGTTGATAGGCGGTTCCGACCTGCCGCAACAGATCGCCCCCACCGCCCGCATGGCCAGCATACAGATCCAACAGCTGCCGCTGCTCCGCGGTATCGGTCAGGCGGGTTTGGGCGAATTGGCCAAACAGCTCCAACACCTGCACCGCCACGGTTTTTAGACCGCTCGCGCTGACCGCGGTGTCGTTAACAAAGGCGCGGCTTTTGCCATCACGGCCAACCAATCGGCGCAGCACCAGGGTGTCATCGCCTGGCAACCCCATTTCCTGCAACACGGCATGGACGGGGTGGTCATCGCTTAGCTGAAAATGGGCGGTTACACTGGCCTGCTCGCTGGCTTGCCCAACGCCCTTCTCCCCACCATGGCGCACCAAACCTGCATCGCCGCGCCCACCCAGCAGCAGCCCCAGGGCGTCCAGCAGCACGCTTTTGCCCGCCCCGGTTTCACCCGTAATCACTGCAAAGCCTGGCGCAAAGCTAAGGTCGGCTTGGCGTACCAGCACCAGATCGCGCAGTTGCAGGCTGATTAGCATCCCGTTTGATCCATGACATTACCCGGCAAGCCGATGGTCATCGCCACGCCCGCCCCCATTGCTAAAACCAATCGAACACCCAATTCTTAAGCTTGGTACCAAAGCCAGCTGGCTTGTCGGCCGCCCCCTGTTCCACCACCAATTTGGCGGCCTCTGATGGCTTTAACAGGGCATAGGCATCGCGGTACCAACTGCTGTTGGGGAAATTATAGGCCAACACCTGGGCAGTTTTGCGCGCCTCAACCTGCAAATCCAGCGCGACGTAAATCGCCACCAAGCGGTAGAGGGCTTCGGGAGTGTATTGGGTGGTTTGATAGCTGGTCACCACGTTCTTAAAGCGGTTCATCGCCGCGATAAATTGGCGCTGGCGCTGATAATACCGCCCAATCGCCATCTGTTGACTGGCCAGCCGATCATAGGCCAGGTCGATTTTGATCACCGCATCACGAGCATAGGGGGTGTTGGGAAACCGCTGCACCACTTCCTGCAAGGCGGTAATCGCCTGTTCGGTTGGGGTTTGATCGCGGCGACCATCCAAAATCTGCTCATAGTAACACAGCGCGCGCAGGTAATAGGCATAGGCCACATCGGGGGCGGCGGGATACAGCGAGATATAGTTAGTCAGGCTGGCAATCGCCGTGGGGTAATCGTTTTTCTGATAGCTGGCATAGGCCGACATCACCTGGGCGGGGCCCGCCATTTTGTCATAGGGGTGCAACCGCTCAACCTCAGCAAAGCTTTCCGCGGCGGCCTTATAGTCCTCATCCCGCAATTGATCCAGCCCGCTTTGGTACAGCACATCCGCCGCCAATTCAGGCTTTGGCGCGGCATCCTTATCACCGCTGCACGCCGCCAACAACAGAATCGGCACGATGCTCAGCAGCAGGCTGGGCGCGGTTGGCCACAATCTACGGCTAGACCGCCATATGTGTTGCCTGATACAGTTCGTTTCCATGGATATCATCTTTGCCCCATCGCCCAATTTTCGTCCCCGCCCCGCCGATCTACCCTGGCAGGAGGTCATCCAACATCTGGTTATTCATTACACCGAAATGAACCTAACCGATAGCCTGAATCGCCTTCGCAGTCGTGAGGCCGAAGTCAGTTGCCATTATGTGATTGATGAGGAGGGGGCGATTTATCAACTGGTGGCTGATCGCCATGCCGCCCACCATGCGGGCAAAAGCTTTTGGCGGGGGGTCAGCGGCCTGAACGCCACCTCTATCGGTATTGAGCTGGTCAACAGGGGGCATGCCAATCTTGATAAGACGGGGCAATTGCCGCCCTATCCGGGGGAACAGCTGGCCAGTTTGATTCGGCTGTGTCACCACCTGATCCTGCAATACCCGATTGGCGCGCTGAACGTGGTTGGCCATTCCGACATTGCCCCCACCCGCAAAATTGACCCGGGCGAGCATTTTCCCTGGCTGTTGCTGGCTGAGGCTGGCATAGGCCTGTGGCCACCGCTGCCCGATGACGTGGTGACGGCGACAGTGGGGGATGCTACAGCAGCGGGGAATGCTACAGCAGCGGGGGATACTGCTGCCGTGCCCGCTGTTCCCCTAACGGCGGCGCAGGCATCCGATTTTGCCGCAGGGGTGCAGGCCTTGCGCAGCATTGGCTATGAGGTGGGTGGCCATGAGGGAGCGGGGGGGGAGATCGATGCGGATGCGATCGCCCCAGTGATTCTGGCCTTTCAACGCCGCTGGCTACCCCACCATCTGAACGGCCAGTTCGATCCCCCCACCCTGATCCGCGCCCAACAAATCGCCGAATTGTATGCGGGGGCGGGGGGAGATTAATGGTTTTTGGCATTTGGATACTTCTGATGCAAAATAGCGTTTGCCAATTTCTATCATCCCTTTTTATGGCCACAACCCAATGATCCCAAAAGCCATTACAGCATTTTGCCAACGGCAAAATCTAGAGATAACTCCTATTAGAAAAGTGATTTTGGATCATTTATGGCAGAATCATACCCCCATTAAAGCCTATGACTTGATAGAAGTTTTGCGGCTCAAAGCTATTGGATCACCCAAACCCGCCACCGTTTATCGGTCTATTGATTTTTTAGAAAAACAAGGCCTAGTGCATAAAGTTCATGCCCTTAATGCCTATATCCCATGTCATCACCCAGGACAGCATACAGCTTGCCAACTTTTGATTTGCGATAATTGTAACGATGCTAAAGAATTTTGCGACGATGATCTTGCCAGTCTTATTCCTCTAAAATTAGCAAAACTTGGATTCCAACCCCGCGCCTCCGTGTTGGAAGTTTTTGGCACATGCCAACAGTGCACAGAGGCAAAAAACTCTTAAAATAGCAATTAAAACAGAATGTTAAAAAAATCTTGACGGCTTAACGCGTTATGTTATAACGTCATGTCAAATTATAGGTTTTGTATAATTCAGAAGCAAAATAATAAACTTTTAAAAGGTAAAAAAATGAGTATTTCTCGTGTAACCCTCAGTAGTAACGACCCATTAAGTTTAGCAGTTGCCACCAACGCTACTAAACACCGAATTGACCTTAGCCAATTTGGTGTTGGGGCAAATGCCATGAAAGAATTGTTGGCGTTTAAGGCAAGTGAAAGCAAAGATGACCCATCGCGGTTACAGGGGATTCACGGCCCCTATGAGGTTCTTACGATCCATCAGACTGGACGTTTGCCTGGCGATTATTATGCAGAAGGCGATGATATTCCTTGGGGCTTGCGGGTGGCTGAAAGTCGCAGCAACATCCTTTTTCAGATTGTATCTGGCATGATGGATAAACATCCAGACTTCGCTGCGCCATATCTGGGGCTTGTACTGGATCGGTCGCTTGCCGATGAGGATTATGCACAAGAGCTACGCACTCTAAATGGGGACTGGAATAGATTTCTTCAGCAAGCGAGCCTGCCCATGGGGCATCAACATCAGGCGATGAGTGTAACTTACTCACGCATGTATTGCGCAGCCTGTAGCATACTCACGGCCTTGGCAGTTCAAGATAGAGGGATGGGAAAAATTTTCGATGACCTTTTAGGCCTGAAACCTGAAGACAGAGTGGCAGCCCTGAATGCGCAAGGTTTAATGCCGCTTCTTAATGTAACAATCGATAGCGTTGTAATCGACGGTGCGGTTGGTATGTCACAAAATATTCAAAGATAGTTTTTTTTACTGTAAGGAAGAACTTATGAGAGCAGCATTTTGTGGCAAGGGTGGCAGCGGTAAAACTAGCCTCGCTGCGTTATTTACCCGCTATGTGGTGGAGCAAAACTATCCAACGCTGGCCATTGATGGTGATATCAACCAACATTTGGGTGACAATTTATTTTTGCCAGAGAGTCAGCTGAAAGCCTTGCCGCGGTTAGGCGAAGAATTGGATAAGCTGCAAGCCTATGTGCTTGGAAACAACGCATTCATTACTAATGCTGAGGAGATCACTGAATCGACCCCGGCAGGCCGTGACTCTAACTTTGTCACGCTTGCGGCTGATAACCCGATCAGTCAGCATTTTATGTTGCGGCAAGGGAATTTGCGTTTTGTTGCCATGGGCGGACATACCGAAACAGATATTGGTGCCACTTGCTATCACAAATTTACTGGCGCGCTTGGCACATTCCTTAATCACCTGCTGGATAATGATAATGAAATTGTCGTTTCCGATATGTGTGCGGGTGCCGACCCATTTGCCTCTTCTGGATTAGCCAGCCGATTTGACGCCTTATTTTTGGTTTGCGAGCCCACGAAGAAATCACTGGCTGTTTTTGACCAAGCCGTTCATTACAGCCAGTATCACGATTTGAAGCTGTTCGTTATCGGCAACAAAATTGAGAACGAGGAAGACGAAAGTTTTATCAAAAATTATGTCGGTAGTTATTATCTAACGGGCTTCAAAGGTCAGCTTGCTTTCAAAAAAGCCGAACGTGGAACGCCGTATCAGCTAAGTGATTTTGATGAGCAAGCACTAGCGTCGCTTGCAATTCTTCTTGAAACATTGAAACGGCAAGTGCCGCGTGACTGGGAAAAATACCAACGGACGGGGCTGTTTTTTCACAAGCGTGCCTCAGATTCCTGGGCAAGTGCTCTTTATGGCCGCGACTTGACACAACAAATTGACCCTGAGTTCGATTATCGAAATGTTATGCCGCCTTCTAAAGAGGCTGCATAATGCCGATTTATGCTAAACGGCAGACGGTTGCAGAGCAAAGTGTGGTAAAGCCGCGTGTTCTCCCCCGCATTCATCCACGCATCCAGCGCCTACTAGAACAAAAAGACTTGCTATTGTCGCTAGTTGATGGCGTTGGCTCGCCATTGAACGTTATCTTCCCGCAGAATATCGAAGACAACATCAAAAGTTTTCAAGACGCTTATCAAAAAAATCATTTGCGTGGGCGCATTTACTATACCAGCAAGCCTTGCAAATCAAATGCGCTTTTGCGCCATGCCAGTCTATTTCCTATCGGTTTGGATGTCTCATCACCTAATTCCCTAAAAGAAGCTTTGGGTTGTGGTTTCGCGCCTGACCGTATCGAAGCGACTGGACCCAAGAATCTTGACTATCTTTTGACCTGTTTACAGCTAGATGTGCTGCTGAACGTTGACAATTTTGAGGAGTTAAAGCTGATCGCTGCCCTGCATAAGAAGCTGGGTTTGTCGCGCAGGGCACGGGTCTTTGTGCGCCTGTGTGGGTTCAATTCACCGCGTGTCAGCTTCACCCCGCAAGACAACACATTCGGTATTCATGTGAAGAATATCCCCGCAGTTCTAGACTGGTTGGTGGAGCATAAAAAGCAAATCGACTTTCAGGGGTTCGCCTTTTATGTCAGTGGTGCCAGCAATGAACAGCGGTTGGTTGCGATTGAGAACCAATTGGAACTGACTTTTCTGGCACGCAAAAAAGGCTTGCAGCCGAAAGGCATCGATATTGGTGGTGGCTTCGCTATTCAGTATGCTGACAGTCAAGAAGAATGGGATGAATACCAGCTTGCCTTGAAGCAATCGGTCAAAAACGAGATCCCCAGTCAAACTTGGAACAATTCTGGCCTTGGTTATCGTAACGATGACGGTGTTGTTGCAGGTGGGCCACTTTATTTCAACCACTATAGCGTACGAACAAAAGGCGATGAGCTGGATGATCTGCTTAACAGGCGATTGCCGAAGCTAGGCAATACCAAGATCGCCAGTCTTATCAGCGATAATTTGCTTGAACTTTATATTGAGCCTGGCCGTGCCATGCTTGACCAATGCGGCATTACCCTGGGTCGTGTCAACTTTAACAAGCCTTCGACATGGGATGAAGAACTGGTCGGCGTTGATATGAACCAGACCAATTTACGATCAATGCACCACAAAAACCTAACGCAAAGTGTTGTGTTGTACCGCAATGCTGCACGAAACAAGTCGAATGATGAAGGATTGTTCTATATGGGCAATCTCTGTGTGTCCTATGATATACTGCAATACAACAAACAATTTCCTGATTTCATTCCTCAGGCGGGTGATATCGTGTGTTTTATGAACACTGCTCCCTATGCGATGGATTTCAATGAAAGCACAACGCTGATGCAGCCAATCGCTACAAAAGTCGCTGTCTGGGAAAATCATGAAAAATGGAATTGGGCACTAGACAATAAATATATTCCCATTGATTTCAGTAGATTGGAGAAATAGCATGATCGTCAAAACCATGACCGATTTGATCGGCAACACGCCAATGTTGGAAATTGATCCAGCAATCACCGGCCTCAAAAATATCGAGCTTTATGCCAAGCTGGAAATGATGAATCCATTCGGCTCTGTCAAAGATCGCACCGCCTGGGGCATGATTAAGGATGAGCTTGAAGATTTGAAAAAAACCAACAAAACCATATACGAAAACTCCAGCGGCAATACAGCAAAATCACTGCAAGCCATCGCGGGCATTCATGGTTTAAAGTTTAAGTTGGTCGCGGCATTGGCCAAGGTTGATGAGCAAAAAGATGTCCTGCTGGTGCAAGGGGCACAAATTGAAGAGATTGCCGCCGCCAGCGATTGTTTCGATCCGACTGATCCGAACGACCCACAGTTCTTGATCGAACGCACAGCACGCGCCAATCCAGGTGAAGTTTATTTCCCCAGCCAGTTTACCAATGAAAAAAATCCTGATTTTCATGGAAGCACGACAGCACTGGAAATTCTAAACGACTTGGGAACGGTGGATTATTTTATTGGTGGTCTTGGCACCACTGGATCAAGCCTGGGCATTACCCGCAAGCTACGGGAAAATAATCCTGCTTTTATTTCAATTGGTGTAACATCTAAGCCAAACCATTTTATCCCTGGTATTCGTTCGGTCGGTCAATTGTGGGAAACTGGCTTATTCAAAAAAGACATCTACGATGCCAATATTGCCTTGTCGTCGATGGAAGCGGTCGAAGGTATGATGACGCTCAACCGCCAATGCGGCGTGTTATGTGGCCCTTCCTCTGGTGCCAATTACAAAGCGGCTATCGATTATTTAAAAACTATTGATGATCAATTGACGGAACGCAAAAAGGCTGTGTTCATCGTTTGTGACCGCATGGAATGGTATATTTCTTATATTCGAGAGCGTATGCCATATATATTTGGCGAACAGGACAAGGAAAACGGTATTCAGAACTATGATAGCCTGAAGTCACCACCTGCGAAAGGAATCAGAGGCGATAACTTTGAGCAATGGCAAACAGAAAATCCGAATGCCGTGATTATCGATATTCGGTCGCGCGATAGTTTTCAGATGATCAGCATGCCACAATCGATCAACATGCCTGTCGAGATGTTTGAAAAATGGATCGATAACAACAACCCGTTCCCAGCGAACACTCCAGTATTGATTATTTGTGCCATCGGCGAGCGTTCTAGGCATTACGCGTCTTACCTAAGCTCATTAGGCTGCCAAGCTTGGAATCTCGAAGGCGGCATTTTGTCGTGGCATGATACATGCCGAATCGCTGCATAAGTCATGAGCCCGCATAAATACGGCACAATTCAACACCATTATTGCAACAGAGGTTACACATTATGAGATTTCAAATACCTGTTACTGTTCTTTCGGGATTTCTTGGTGCGGGCAAAACAACCTTGCTCAACCATATTTTGAATAACCGCGAAGGACGCAAGATAGCGGTTATTGTCAACGATATGAGCGAAGTCAATATTGATGCAGCCTTAGTTGCAGGCGATCATACAGGGGTTTCACGCACAACAGAAAATCTTGTAGAAATGACTAATGGCTGTATTTGCTGTACTTTACGAGAAGATTTGCTGAACGAAGTCCGAACACTGGCAGAATCCGGGAAATACGACTATCTGGTCATTGAATCCACAGGAATTTCTGAACCCATGCCCGTGGCGGCCACATTCAGTTTCCGCGATGAAGACGGCAACAGTCTCTCCGATGTTGCACGATTGGATACTATGGTCACGGTGGTTGATGCAGCAAATCTGCTTAATGACTATTCCAGCCAGGATTTCTTGAAAGATCGCGGTGAATCGCTTGGTGAAGACGATACCAGACCCTTAGTCAATTTGTTGGTAGAGCAGATTGAGTTTTCCAACGTAATTATCCTAAACAAAATTGATCTGGTAGATGCTAACACCAAAGGAACAATCTACAAGCTTATTAAAGCCCTTAATCCTGTTGCCAAAATCGTTGAAACACAGCGAGGCAATGCCCCCCTATCAGCAATTCTTGATACAGGATTGTTTAAAGAGGGCGAGGCTGAAAACTATCCGCTGTGGTCACAAGAACTCTATAATTTCAAAGATCACAAGCCCGAAACACAAGAATATGGCATTAAGAGCTTTGTTTACCGCGCCCGTCGTCCCTTTCACCCCGCCAAGTTTCATGCCTTTACCCAAAAAACCTGGCCAGGCGTGCTCCGCGCCAAGGGCTTTTTCTGGTTAGCGAGTCGGCCTGAATGGGTGGGGGATCTGCATCAGGCTGGCGCCGTGCTTCAAACCTCTGCCATGGGCATTTGGTGGACAAATATTCCTAAAGAACGCTGGCCTCAGGACAGCGAATGGCAAGAACAGCTAAAGAAAAACTGGCATCCCGTTTACGCTGACCGCCGGCAAGAACTTGTTTTTATTGGAATAGACTATGACGAAAGATGGATTCGTCAAGAACTGGATGCGTGCCTTGTGGGGGACGGCAACGCCAAAACCCTTGACACGGCGCGCTGGTCAAAATTACCAGATCCCTTTCCTATTTGGCGTCAATAAAAACTTTAGCGCTCACACCACCATCCCCCAATCTACAGCATCCCTATCACGCGCAGCAGCAGGGGGGCGCGGTTAAGGGTGTAGAAATGCAGGGCGGGGGCGCCATAGGCCAACAACTGACGGCACAGCTGGGCACATTGCTCCGCCGCCGCATCCTGAAAGGCTGGGCTGTCGGGCTGCAAATCCGCCAGCTGTTGCCGAAGCCAGTTGGGCACGTTGGCGCCACACATGCCGGCAAAGCGTTCCATCTGGGCAAATTGATGGATGGGCAACACCCCTGGGATAATCGGTTGGGTGATACCGATGGCGCGTGCCCGCTCCACAAAGCGCGGATACAGCTCCGCGTCAAAGAAAAACTGGGTAATGGCCTGATCGGCGCCGTTGTCAAATTTGCGTTTCAGATTGTCCAAATCCGCCTGCGGGCTGATGGCCTCTGGGTGGGTTTCGGGATAGGCCGCCACGCTGATCTTAAAGGGATGCTGTTGCCGCAAGCCCGCCACCAGATCGGCGGCATAGGCATAACCCTGCGGGTGCGGTTGATAGCCGCCCGCCTGCCCATCAGCCTGACCCGCATTTTGGGGCGCATCACCGCGCAGGGCGACAATATGGCGCACCCCCACCTGCCAAAACGCCTCCACCACCTCGGCAATCTCATCGCGACTAGCCCCGACGCAGGTCAAATGGGCGGCGGCCTCCGCCACCCCGCCGTCCTGACAAATGCGCGCCACCAATTCTTGCGTGCGCTGACGGGTGCTGCCCCCCGCGCCATAGGTCACGGAGACAAAGGCGGGATTCAGCTGTTTCAACTGCTGCAATGCCTGCCACAATTGGTCGGCCAGGGCATCGGTTTTGGGCGGGAAAAACTCAAAGGAAAGGGGGACAGCAAGCATGGCGTAATCGGCGCAAATAGGGGTAAAAAGACAGGACTGACAGCCAAACTATCGCCCGTTCAGTCTTCACAATCAATCTTATAGTTGTTCCAATTTAGAAATATACAGCTTGCGAAAATGTTACGAGGTCGAGAAACGGAGCGGCTGGGCGCGCCATAGCGTAGCGACGGCGGGAGTGTACATGGACGTACATGAGCACCGTATCGCAGAGATCGTGACATTTGCAGCACTGTAGATTTTTAAAGTGGAATGACGATAACAATCAACTAACGTCTTAAACCATAGCCATGATTGGGCGGCTGTGGCATGGTGACAGACGACAGGATAAGGCAGCTATGTTCCAGCTGACCACCCCACACAAAACCTTAGGAGACGATGATGTATCACCTGTATTACTCGGCGGGCAGCTGCTCAATGGCTATTCACATTGCCCTTAGGGAGATGGGGATGGAGATGGGGCGTGATTTCGACCTTATCGACACCTCGCTCAGCGCAGGTAAGAACCGCAGCGCGGAATTCCTGGCGCTGAATCCCCGCGGCCAGGTGCCTGTGTTGGTTGAGGATGGCCAGGCCATTCGTGAGGGGGGCGCCATTCTGGTCTACCTGCTGGACAAACACCAAAACCCCCTGCTGCCCCGTGAAGGCTTTGCCCGTGCGCAGGCCTTGCAAGCGTTGATGTGGGGCAATGCCACCCTGCACCCCGCCTATAGCCGCTATTTTTGGCTTTCCCGCAATGTGCAGGATGAGGCGCAACGGCAGGCGCTGTTGACGGCGGCCGCCAACAACATCCAATCCTTGTGGGATGATGCGGATCAACAGCTGGCCAAAACCGCTTTTCTGGCGGGCGATACCCTGACCATGGGGGACATTCTGATGGCGGTGATTGCCAATTGGTCAACCAGCCTGATTCAACCGATTCAGTTTGGTGAGCATGTTAAGCGGGTCATCCGCCAGGTTATCAGCCGCCCCGCCTATCAAGCTGCCCTGGCCGCTGAATCGGTGGAGTATAAGGTCGCCGCTTAAGCTTGAACCCATGCCTATACCCCCTGCCCATCCTGCCCCCGCTGCCCCAAAATCTGAACTGGTTTTGGCCATTGAAACCAGTTGCGATGAAACGGCGGCGGCGGTGGTGCGGGGGGATGGCACCATCCTAAGCAACGTGATTTTCAGCCAGATTGCCATCCATCAGCCCTGGTCGGGGGTGGTACCCGACCTGGCCGCCCGCGCCCATCTGGATCAGATCGACCTGGTGGTGGCGCAAGCGATGCAGGAATCGGCGGTGTCGGCCAGCGATCTGACTGCTATTGCCGCCACGGTGGGGCCAGGGCTGGTCGGCGGCCTGCTGATTGGCAGCCAGTTTGGCAAAACCCTGGCCTATGCCTGGAACAAACCCTTTTGCCCGATTAATCATTTGGAGGCGCACGCGCTGTCACCCCGCCTGACCCCGCCGAATCAGCCCCGCATCCCCTTTCCCTATCTGTTGCTGTTGACCTCTGGCGGTCATTGCCAATTGTTGTTGGTGCGGGGGGTGGGTGACTATGACCGCTGGGGAACGACCCTGGACGATGCGGTGGGGGAGGCTTTTGATAAATCCGCCCGCCTGCTCGGCCTGCCCTATCCCGGGGGGCCAGCGATTGAGGCGGCGGCGGTGGGTGGCAACCCCAACGCTTATCGCTTGCCGCAACCGCTGTCGCGCCCGCCCAACCAGCCCAACAGCCCTGAGAATTTCGATTTTTCCTTCTCAGGCCTCAAAACCGCCATGCGCCGCCTGACGCAAGAGCTGGGGGCGCAGGTGGTGCAGCAGCCGCAGGTGGTGGCCGATCTGGCCGCCAGCTTTCAGGCCACCGTTGCCCAATTTCTGGCCAGAAGGGCGCAGCAGGCCGCCGCCCGCTTCATGCAACACCATCAGGCTGAGCAGCAGGCAGCGGGGCAGGAAACGAGTCTTGAAGGGGGACAGGCGACGGGGCAGGCGACTGGCGATTTTCAACCCTATCTGGTGATGGCGGGCGGGGTGGCGGCCAACCAGACCATTCGCCAGGCTGTAACCGCCGCCGCCGCCAAGCATGGCATGCGTTTTCATGCTCCCCCAATGGTGCTGTGCACCGACAACGCCGCGATGGTGGGTTGGGCAGCGCTGGAACGCCTGAGCGTCGGCAAAAACTGGCCAGCGGAGCAGGTGGTTCGCCCCCGTTGGCCATTGTCGGAGCTGGGCGACAACGGGCGCACGGCGGCCACTGCATAGTGTCATCGGTCGTCATCCTCCGCGAAAGCGGGGGATCCATGGGGCGGCAAGATTATGGCAGGTGGCAATAGCGGATGCTGGATCTCCGCCTACGCGGAGATGACAATAGAGAGGTGGCACGAATGGGTGCGATGTACCCACATCACAATGTCACCCTACCCCCAAATAATTGGAAATGTTGGGTAGGGTCTCAAACCCTAACCGTCAAACAAGCGGTAAGGAAGTAAGGAGATCCTACTCACAAGGAGTAGGATGACAACGGAGAGACGGAAAGAGTGGAGCTAAACAGCTAGGATGACAACGGCGTGACGGCTCCTACAGAACAGAAGCCCTCCCCCCCCTAATGCACGGCGGCGCGGACAGGTTCGTTCAAACTGCCGTAGCGTTCAACCGACACCACCACGGGGTGGCTGCGTAGGGCGGCGATGACGTCCAGCATGTGGGGGGCATCCCGCACCTCAATATCCACCATCAGCTCAAAGAAATCCTGGGTGCGGTTGGTGATTTTCAGGTTGGCGATATTGCCCCCCGCCTTGGCAATCATGGTGCACACATGCCCCATCCCGCCCATTACGTTGTTGATCATCACCGACAGGCGGCCAACATTGCTTTCGGTCGTCTCATCCTCCCAGGCGACCTCCAGCCATCGTTCGGGCTGATTTTGAAAGTTGATCAGATTTTCGCACTCCTGGGTGTGGATGGTCACCCCCTTACCCGTGGTGATGATGCCGACAATCAAATCGCCCTTCAGCGGGTGGCAGCATTTGGCAAAATTGATCGCCATGCCGGGGATCAGGCCGCGAATCGGAATCGCATAGCGGCTGGGCTTACGCAGCTTTGCGCGCGTTTTGATTTCGGGGATGGCGTCAACCGCCTGTTGCTTCTCCACCGCCAAATCGGGGTACAGGGCGTTCAATACCTCCCGCGTGGTCATCAACCCCTCACCGACGGCGGCGTAAAGATCCTCAACCGTTGGCCGTTTGAACTTGGGCAACAGCGGTTCCAACGCCTTATCGGTCAGGGGCTGGCTGTGGGCGCGAAACATCTTGCTCAGCATGGTTTTGCCCAGCTCAGCATATTGCGACCGCTGTTGCAGGCGAACAAAACGGCGGACGCAGGCCTTGGCGCGCCCCGTCACCACAAATTCTTCCCAGGCGGGCGATGGGGTGGAGTTGCGGCTGGTGATAATCTCGACCTGATCGCCGTTGTTCAGCATGGTGCGCAGCTGTACCAGGCGACCATTCACCCGCGCGCCCGTACAGCGATCACCAATGTCGGAATGGATGTTATAGGCAAAATCGACTGGGGTTGACCCCTTAGGCATCGGAATGATGTCGCCCTTAGGGGTAAAGCAGAACACCTGCTCCTGAAACATTTCCAGGCGGGTATGCTCCAAAAACTCCTCAGGCGTGGACGCCTCCAGAATCTCCAACAGTTCGCGCAACCAGCGGTATTGGCGGCCATCAGTCTGCGCGCCCCCCTGTTTGTAGTGCCAATGCGCCGCCACCCCCTTTTCAGCAATTTCGTGCATTTCCTGGGTGCGAATCTGCACCTCAATCCGCTGTTGAAACGGGCCAATCAGGCCGGTGTGCAAGGATCGATAGTCGTTGGATTTGGGGGTGGAGATGTAGTCCTTAAACCGACCAGGAATCAGGGGATAGCTGCTGTGCAGAATCCCCAAGGCCTGGTAACAGCCCGCCAAATCAGGCACCAACACCCGAAAAGCCATGATGTCGGACAACTGTTCAAAGGTCACATTGGCGCGTTGCATTTTGCGCCAGATGGAATAGGGGCTTTTTTCCCGCCCAGTAATAACCGCATCCAACCCATGCTTCGCCAACATATCGGTCAATTCGCCGACAATATCGCTGACCAAATTGGGGTTTTGCGCCTTAAGATATTGCAGGCGGTTGACGATGGATTGATAGGCATCGGGGTACAGCGCGGCAAAAGCCAAATCCTGCAACTCATCCTTAACGCTCTGAATACCAATCCGTTCGGCCAGCGGCACATAGATATCCATGGTTTCGCGGGCAATCCGCCGCCGCTTGGTTGGATCCTCAATATAGGATAGGGTGCGCATGTTGTGCAGGCGATCGGCCAGTTTGACCAACAGCACCCGAATATCCTCCGACATCGCCAACACCAGCTTGCGGAAATTTTCCGACTGCTTGCTGCGTTCCGATTGCAATTCCAATCGGGTCAGCTTCGTCACCCCATCGACCAGCTTGCTGATTTCCTTGCCAAACTCTTTTTCGATATCCTCAAGGGTGACGGGCGTATCCTCCACCGTGTCGTGCAGCAGGGCGGTGATGATGCTGGCACTATCCAGCCGCAGTCCGGCCAGGATATTGGCCACCGCCACGGGATGCAGGAAATACGGCTCCCCATTCGCCCGCTGCTGCGTCGCATGGGCGGTTTTGGCATAGAAAAAGGCGCGGCTCAACACCCCCTCCTCTACCAAAGGGTCATAAGCGCGCACCCGCGCGATTAACTCTTCCGCCAAATCCTTTTCCTGCAACATGCCGCGCCCAATAAGTTTTGTTGTAAAAGTCTAATAGAAAGGCTCTTAAGAATCACTCAATTTGCCCCTGAACACTTGAT